>JBFLWP010000002.1 GCA_040757595.1 Nitrospirota bacterium
GGTCACGAGAGCGGGCGCCGCATGGACGCGGCGCCCGCCCTCTCAGCAGGCCAGATCATCCGCCAGCGGCGCAGCGCCTTGGCTTTCGACGCGAAGACCTCGATCTCCTCGTCCAACTTCTTTGACATGCTCGCCCGCGTGATGCCACGCGCCGACTTGCCGGTCCGCCGGCGCCCCATGCCCTGGGATGCGATTCCCTGGGAGCCCGCTTGTCACCTGGCCCTGTTCGTCCACCGGGTGGACGGGCTGAAGCCCGGGCTCTATATGCTCGTGCGGGACAGGGGCCAAACGGAGCGGCTCCGCCGGGCGATGCACGGGGAGTTCGCCTGGACCGTCCCAACTGGCTGTCCGCCCGACTTGCCGCTCTTTCTGTTGCAGGAGGGGGATGCCCGGCGTCTGGCCGCCCAAGCCAGTTGCGGCCAGGAGATTGCCGGAGACGGGGCCTTCTCCCTGGGGATGGTGGCGGAGTTCGAGGAAAGCCTCAGGCGGCACGGAGCCTGGTTTTACCGCCGACTGTTCTGGGAAACCGGCGTGATCGGGCAGGTCCTCTACTTGGAGGCGGAAGCAGCCGGCGTTCGCGCGACCGGAATCGGCTGCTTCTTTGACGATCCGGTGCACCAGGCGTTCGGCTTCAAGGATCTCGCGTTTCAATCGCTGTATCATTTCACGGTCGGCGGGCCGGTGGAGGATCCGCGCCTGACCACGCTGCCTCCTTACGGTCTGGACCATTGAAGGCATCGTAGAGGACCCATGTACAAGATCAAAAAGAAATCGGCTCCTTCCGTCAAACCGCCGGTGCTCTACAACATCGTCGAGGACTACACGGAATTCGACCCGCCGGGGAACGTCGTGGTCTGCGCCACGACCGAGCCAGAGGATCTGGCGGCCCACGCCCGGGTCCTCTCGGAAAGTTACGAGGTGCCGTTGGAGACCATGACGCGCCTCCTGCGCGAGGGCGGCCTGTACGTCTATCCGCAAGCTGGGCTGCTGGTGACGAAGGGGCTCTTCGTTTGCCGGCTCGATTCCTCCGGCACGGTCCCCAAGCAGACCTGGCTCCTGGACGTCGTCCAGTACGCCGAGGCCGAGCAGTTGACGCGTTCCTACGGACTGACCCTGGAGGAGGCCTCGGCCCGCGTGTTCTACCGGACCCTGCCGCCCGAGCTGCAGGAGCGGCTGAAACGCAAGAACCTCGGCCTGGACTCAGCGAAGCCGGGCCGGGCGGGCGCGGCGGGCGGGGCTATCACCTACATCGACTTCCGGAAGGACTGGTCCCCGCACTTCAAACGCCTCTGCATCATGCCGGATGGGAAGCTGGTGGAGACCGGCGGCCTCGCCGAGTTCGCCCGGCTCCAGGGGATCACCGAGGCTCAGGCCAAGACCCTGCTGGAGGAGGGCGGCACGCTGGAGATCGAAGGGGAGGTGCTGGCCTGTCAAATCGTCAACGGCCAGCCGGCGGTGGCCCGGTTCAACCGGCAGCAGTACAATAAAGCGAAGAGCTTGGCGGCGGCCAAGGGTCTCCATCTCATGGATGCGTTGAGTGAAGTGGGGCTGAGCGATCCAGCCATGATGCGGTCCCTGAAGCGGTTGGAACGGAGCCAAGCGAGGCGTGAAACGTGAGGCGTGAAACGGGAGCGTCGTTCGTCGCATGTTCTTATAAGGGGCCTGCCAGACGTTTCACCTTTTACCGTTTACTTCTCGCGTCCGCACTTGCCGTGACCGTGACGGGCTGCTCGGGTCCCAAGCCGATCCTGTATCCGAATGCCCATCTCCAGGCCGTCGGGAAGGAGGCGGCTGAGCAGGACATTGCCGCCTGCCGGAAGCTGGCGGAAGAGGCCGGCGCGGCGCCGAGCAAAGGCAAGGGCGGGCGAGTGGCCGGGAGCACGGCGGTTGGGGCGGGCGTTGGCGCGGCCGCCGGGGCGGTGGGTGGTGCGGTCGTCGGGAGGCCGGGCACCGGTGCGGCCGCTGGCGCGGCGGGCGGGGCCACGGTCGGCTTCCTCCGGGGACTGTTCGGCGGCCGCAAGCCCAGCCAGGCCCACATGAACTTTGTCAATCGCTGTCTCGAAGAGCGGGGCTACGAGCCGGTCGACTGGGAATAACGTCCCGCACTCCTTCGCTATTTCTTCCCGCTCGTTTCCGTCTGCTCCGGCGACCAGTGCTGGTATCCCAGGGCCAGCATGAAGGCGCCGATCAGGACCATGGGCGCGCTGAGCACCTGGCCCATCGTGAAGGGCCCCAGGATGTAGCCCAGGTGAAAGTCCGGCTCCCGGAAGAACTCCACGACCAGCCGGCAGAGGCCGTAGCCCGTGATGAAGCTCCAGAAGAGCGTGCCGGGCGGGGTCGGCCGTCTGCCGATGAGCCAGAGGACCAGGAACAACAGCCCGCCCTCCAATCCCGCCTCGTAGAGTTGTGACGGATGCCGGCATTCCGGACCGGCGCCGGGGAAGGTCATGCACCAGGCCACGTCGGCTGGACGGCCGTAGAGCTCGCCGTTGATGAAGTTCCCGATCCGCCCCAGTCCCAGCCCGATCGGCGTCGCCTGCGCGGCCAGATCTGCGACGGTGTAGACGGGGATTCCGCGCCGCCGGCTGAACAACCAGAGCGCGATGATCGTGCCAAGGAGGCCGCCGTGGAACGACATGCCCCCTTCCCACACGGCGATGATCTTGGCCGGATGCTCCACATAATAGGAGAAATTGTAAAACAGGGTGTAGCCCAGGCGGCCGCCGGCGAACACGCCCACCGCCGCATAGACGATCAGGTCGTAGATCTCCTCGGTCGTGATCGCCAGGTTGCGGGCGGCGACGCGGGCCTTGATCACGAAGTAGGCGGCGGTCAGGCCCAGCAGATACATCAGGCCGTACCAGCGGAGCTGGAGGGGGCCGAGCCGGACCAGCACCGGGTCAAGATTCGGATAGGGAATCATGGGCAGTCGAGCCTCTGTTCAGCCTATTCATCCTTCATCGTTCATACTTCATGCTTTTTAGGTCGAGCCATAGTAGGGGGCCGGGTGCCGGAATGCAAGCGGCTTGGTCGGGCTCCACGTTCGTTCTCCGAATGTTTCCTTCTGGAGCCCCGCGGCTTTGCAGCGGTGGCTTCCTGCGCAGACGGGTGATCGAACTGTTGCCTGCTTGCACGGGGCTGTCCCCTTTGTGGGACGCTTCTCCCGCTTCTGTTGCAGAAACGGCACGGGCGAAGAATGGTTGGAACCAGCGGCGTAGAGATCGTGCTTGTTTTTCGATAGGTTTTGTCTGCCAGCCGGTCTGGCATGGATGATGCTAAAATCTAAAAGTGAGCGCTCAAGCGAAATAGCGTGCCGAGAAACAACGGAACGGGAACAATCTGAGAGTAGGTGTGTCACACCGAAGGAGGGAATCTCATGAGCACGAATGGACAGCAGGTTGCGAAGACGGCGGCATTGATTGCGGGCGGCGCGGTGATCGGCGCGGGGCTGGCGTTGCTCTACGCTCCCCAGTCCGGCGCGGAGACGAGACGGCAGATCCGGCATTATGCGAAGAAGGCGCAGGTGCAGGCGACCCGGCTCAGTCGCAACGTGAAGGAGCAGTTCAACCGGGCGGTCGAAACCGGCAAGTCCCTGATGCCGAAGAAGGACGAGAGGCAGGTCGTTGAGGCGGCCTGACCTTCCCAGGGCCCCGCTTCACCATCCGCAAGCATCACCAGCCAGTTGAACGGTCTGTGGCCACCCCCGGCCCAGGCCGTTCTGCTTTGCGTATCCCCCACCAGTGCATTCCTTGACCCCCCTCAAGGTGGATGCTAGAGTCCCGCCCTGGGCCGGAGTGGCGGAATGGCAGACGCCAGGGACTTAAAATCCCTTGCCCCCACCGGGGCGTCCCGGTTCGAGTCCGGGCTCCGGCACCAAAGTTCAAGTAGTTAGGCGGTTCGGTCGTTTTCCCTTCCTCCTTCAGAGGGGCTTGCTTTGCCCTTTCTCTCCTGGAGGGCGGCCAGTTTCCTGACCCCCTCCGCGAGATCGGCCTCCGACACGATGGCGTACCGCCGAGCGCCTTGCAGAGCGGTCAGATGTCAAAGTCAAGACCTGACCCTATTGCAGGCTCTTTGTTCATCGTTATTGGGTAGGCCCACGCTCAAGCCTAGGCAAAAAGCAAACGCCCCTTGGCCTTAGGGATCGGCTGGCCCAACTCCTTGGCCGTCGCGATCCATTCCTGAATAACCACTTTCACATTTGCGAGAGCTTCCTTGTAGGTTGGTCCGTCTGCGGCACAACCAGGCAGCTCTGGCACTTCGGCGATGAAAGCCTGTCGTCCTCGCTCCAGTAAATAATCACTTCGTACTTAGGCATCGTCCTTTTCTCCCGCGAGTTCCTATTTTACGATGACTTGGCGAACCTTGGCCCTATGGGAAACCAATTTGGCTGGTGGTCCAGTAGTGCCTCAATTTGAATGTCTGCGCCACCGCCAAACAGCCACCCCTGCCCAAATTGCCTCAATGACGCCGAAGGGCCATGCGCCCTGCAGAAAGCCGTAGATCGATGCTAAGGCGCAGGCGCCCGCAAACGCGAGAATGTAACCCGCGTTGCGATCCTCTAACGCGTAGAAGATCAGCATTGCTGTAACGGCAAATAAGCCGAACAGTGTGAGCCCGTCCATTAACGCGAAGCCCGAGGTATTAAGAGTCTCAAGGTTTGAAAATGACCTACTATCCTTTTGGAAGCAAGCAGTTGCGTGTAATACATCGAGCGGATCGCTGTCACGTCCTATTCGCGCTCTCGCACTGACCAACAGGCACAGGATCAGTTCACGAGTTGCCGGGATAGCGGCGGCCGGGATAGAGGGTCCCGTAACAATCGGGGCACACCCCGTGGCTGAATTCGATGTGCAGATGATTGCGGAGATAGACTTCGCCCGGCTGCCACGCGCCGGTCTCGTCTTGGATCTTCTTGCAGGATGAGCAGATCGTGAGGATTCCTTTGGAGAGTTCGGACATACGGGCCCGTTCTTTGAGCTCCAGCGCTTGACGACGATACTCCAAGAAGGCCTCAACCTGCCTTCCAAACGCCTTGAGCGCCTCTCCCTGGGGATGGCTGAGGTCCCGTGGTTGGCGATCCAGAACGCCGAGGACGCCCAGCGCGTAGCCGTCTGGCGAACGGAGCGGGATTCCCGCGTAGAAGCGGATTCGCGGATCGTGACCCAGGAACGGCTCCTGAGCGAACCGGGGATCGGCGCGGCAATCCCGGACGATCAGGAGATCGGCTTGGAGGATCGAGGCGGCGGCGAAACTGCCTTTCCGGACGGTTTCGCGGACCTCGATCCCTACGCTGGATTTGAACCACTGGCGGTTGGTCCCGACGAAGGCGAGAAAGGCCATCGGGGCCATGCAGGCGTGCGCCGCGAGGAGTGTGAGGTCGTCCAACGCCTCCTCGCGCGGCGTGTCGAGCAACTGGTAGCGGCAGAGGGCTCCATATCGCTCAGCCTCGTAGACTGTTTCCTCGGTTGGGTCCACTTGACGCCTATGCCGGAAAAGTATCCGAGGGAGCCGATGAAGACACCTTCGGCATACACTCGAGACTCTGTGGAGGCCCGGTCACGACGGGGCAAAGCAGGACGCAGATGCGTTCCGGTGTCGGTAAAGCGACCACCATACGACAAATCTCCCTGGAGGCGCAACCGCCATCGCTTCAACGGAATTGGCGCAACCGGACGCGTCTCTCCCCATCACGTTGCGCGCAGGGGCCACCCCCTCGCCATTTATCGGCTAGAAGCCTTCTGGACTTGAGTCGGCGGCGTTCCGCCGTGATGTACGGTTATGTTGGCGGGCCGAGCGTGAGAATTTGTGCTGGGCGAGGGGACGTTGCGCGAGGCGACGCGGAGGTCGAAATCCGTTGCGGAACAGGATCACGCTCGCGTGCGGTGAACCCCACAGGGGCTCGCCGGAGTTCACCGGATGGGAACGGCTGCACGCGACGGTCAGGGACGGTTTGCCGCGGTGTCCAAGACTTCCCGGACCTTCCTGGTGAGGAACTCGGGATGCAGGGGCTTGGGCAGAAAGGCCGCGCCGGGCTTGACCTCGCAATGGTGCGCCACCGCGTCGGCCGGATATCCGGACATGTACACGATCCGCATGTTCGGTCGCAGTTGCTGGAGCCGCTGGGCCACGATGTGGCCGTTCATGTGCGGCATCACGACGTCCGTGATCAGCAGGTCTATGGTGCCGCTGTGTTGCCGCCCCACCTGGAGCGCTTCCTTTCCGTTCCGTGCTTCGAGGACGCAATATCCTTGCATCGCGAGCGTGTCGCGTACGATCGCCCGGACGCCGGGCTCGTCCTCGACGACGAGAACCGTCTCGGTGCCGGACAGGGCTTCCGCCTGCTGCGGGGCCGGGCGATCCTCGCTGCTCCGGACCGTGACCCGTGGGAAGTAGATTCGGAAGGCGCTTCCTTGTCCGGGCTCGCTGGACACAAAAATATGGCCGCCGTTCTGCCTCACGATCCCGTAGGCCGTGGCGAGGCCGAGTCCGGTGCCCTTGCCCGGCTCCTTGGTGGTGAAGAACGGCTCGAAGATGCGGGCCCGGGTCGCGCCGTCCATCCCGCACCCCGTGTCGGTCACGGCCAGCCGGACGTACTCGCCGGGGGGGAGGACCGGTCTGTCCGGACAAGGCTCGTCCGCCGTGACGTTTCCGGTTTCGATCGTCAACTTGCCGCCGTTCGGCATGGCGTCCCTGGCGTTCACGGCAAGGTTCAGGAGCACCTGCTCGATTTGTCCCTGATCCGCCCGGACGGGCCCGACCTTCGGATCGAGCAGGGTTGTCAGGTCGATCGGCTCGCCCAGGAGCCGCTGCAGCATCTCACGCATGCCGGCGACGAGTTCGTTCACGCTGAGCACTCTCGGGACCTGCTTCTGCTTCCGGCTGAAAGCGAGGAGCTGCTGGGTCAGCGAGACCGCGCGGGACCCTGCGTGGGCGATCTCGTCGGCAATGCGGCGGAGCGAAGTCGCCGGCGGCACCTGTTTCTGCATGAGCTTGCAGTATCCGGTGATGATGGTCAGCAGGTTGTTGAAGTCGTGCGCGATCCCGCCGGCGAGCTGCCCGATGGCCTCCATTTTCTGCGAATGGCGGAGCTGGGCTTCCAGCGCCGTTTCCCGCTGTTGGCGGCGGTAGCTGTCGTAGAAGACCCCGGCGGATCTCGTCAGGATCTCCAACATGGCCTGTTCAGAGCCCGTGTACCCGCCTGGGCGATTGGCCACGCCGATGAGGCCCACGACTTCGCCGGCCCGGAGGATCGGCACGCCGAGAAAGTGCCGGAGCGGGGGGTGTCCCGGAGGGAGCCCGTTCGAGCGGGGGTCGGAAGCGGGGTCGTTGGCCACGATGGGCCGGCCCGTGGTGATCACGTGCCCGAACAGGTTGTCGAGGTTGGAGAACTCCAGATAACCCACTTCGTTGTAGGTCCGGAGCGCCTGCTCGTAGAAGCTATGGTTGACGGCCCGATCCCAGTCGAGCCCTTCGTAAGCCAGGATGCGAAGGGTCGGTCCCTCCACCACCGGCCCGATGAACCCGTACTCGCTTTGGGTCTGGAGGAGCGCCGTGCGGAGAATCCTGGCACTGGCGGCCCGCCAATCCCCCGACTCGAGAAAAGCCGCGGCGGCATCCGTGATCGCTTCGAGTTGTTCGGCCTGGGATCGCAGGGTCCTTTCGGCATGGAGACGGTCGGTGACGTCGTTCGCAAGCATCAGGATCGCCGGTCGTCCCTGAAAAACGATGGGACTCCACGAAGCCTCAACCCGAAGGAGGCGCCCGTCCACTCGGCGATGGGACCATAGCGCGCCGTTGGAAAACGACGGCACGGCCGCCGCATCGGCTGCCGGCAACCGCCTGATTTGTTCAAGCAGCGCGGGGACTTCGCTCGGAAGGTGAATGTCCCGGAGCGTCATGCGGAGAAACTCGTCGTGAGCGTAGCCGTATTGCCCGATCGCGGCGTCGTTCACGGTGAGGAAGGCCAACGTGGCACGGTCGGCGATCCACGTGGCAATGCGGACACGCTCGCGAGCAGATGGATCCCGATCGCTCTCTGCGATCCTACTCATTCCCGTTCCTTCGTGCGACCCAGCGGGGTCCCACGCCAAGCCCCCGAGTCGCCGCAGCCTGGATGGACTGCGCCCCCAACGATGATGGAGTCATGAAAGCCTGCGTCGGAAAGACGGCGAGGCCACAGCGGCTTATTGCGGGATCGAGTTCCAGGGGCGAGAGATTAGGGGCCATTCTCCGACCAGTGAGTGATGAAGGGGTGTTGCACCGCCGCCATGAGCTCAACAGAGCTTCGGAGGAGAAGCTACCTACTAAATTCACCTGTAGGTGTCAAGGACTAAGTGAAGCAATCGGGTGAGTCTGTGTCCTTCTCACGGCATCGCGGGTCCATGCGAGCGGCGGCGGCAGACCGCCCGGCTGCTCCAGCTTGTGCGATACGGATTCACACCCATAGTGGCTCTCGGCACAAGAATCGCCGTGAGAAACACAATCCGTTGGGTAGTCTGGACGGATGCCTCTCTCTGGACAGTTCTGCCTGCCTCGGTCACAGAGGCTCAATTCCGAGGGCTGGCCGGTCGTCCTGCACAACCCCTGCTCGGCGGAGTTGGGACCGGCCGCGTTGAGCACCGCAGTGACGAACGTTTCCGTGCACCTGGCTCACAGGCAAGTGGCGTTTTCCGTCGAAGTGGTCCATACTCCTGGGTACGCCGCGCGAACCGTTGTCTGGATGGCCGCGGCCGTCGTCATCGCCACGTTCCTGCTCGGCTCCGGTATGCCGTTTCATCTCTTCGGCGATGGAGGGAGGAGATATACGGCAGCGGGGTACACGCGACGTCACGGTCGGGGTATGCCTCATGAACGAGGTGAAAAAGGGACGACTGGCTGTCGTGGCGATGGCCCTGTGGCTGGCCGGGTGCGGAGGGGAACGGTCCCTTCCGCCCGATGTCCCGTTGCCCATCGGGATGGCCAGGGCGAAAGTTGTGAAGGTGCTGGAAGGCGATACCGTGGCCGTCGTCTCCAGGAACGGGGTGGAACAGACGATCCGTCTCCTCTCGGTTGATTGTCCGGAAGCCGATCAGCCGTTCGGACGGGAATCCGCCCAGATGACCGCTGAGTTGACCTTGGGCCGGGACGTCGTCATCACGGAGATGGGACGGGACAGGAGTCAGCGCATCCTGGGAGAAATCAGACTGGCCGATGGAAGGCAATTGAACCGGGAGCTGGTCTCGGCCGGAGCCTGCTGGTGGTCCCGAAAGTATGCGCCGGACGACCGGACGCTCAGGGAACTGGAAGCCTCAGCCAGAAGCAACCGGCGCGGACTGTGGGCGGGGAAGCGCGATCCCATGCCCCCCTGGGAATGGCGAAAACGGTCGTCCCCCGACGCGCGGGTCGGGCCGTGACGCCGCTCCATGGCCGCCTGCGCGAGGTCTGACATGAGGAAAGTCCTGATGGCGCTGGCGCTCGGGCTAGCCGGCTGCGCGTCCGGCACCGTGTGGGAGCATCAGGCCGGCGGTTCAGCCGGCTTGCAACGGGACATCCAGGCTTGTCGTGAAGCGGAGGTGCAGCGCGCCAAAGAGTTCGATCCGAACGCGCAGTTTATCCTCCGCGAACGCATTCCCCTCTGCTTGCAGGAAAAGGGCTACGTGCCGCGCCCGGCTCGGTTCTGGGAGTCGGCCACGGAGTACTGATCGCACGGCCTAGTCGAGCGTGAATTCGCAGAGGCCCAGGAGCCGGCACTTGGCCGTGCCGTTCTCGCTGCTGTCCACGATGCGGCCGGTCTTTCTGTCGAACACCACCCAGTGGGTGTTCGGTCCCTCGCCCCAGAACGCCGTGTAGGTCTGCTTCTCTTCGGTGAGCTTCGTGGGCTTCCCCACGCGAAACACGATTTTCTCGTAGGATTCCTGGTGGACGCAGCCGCTCAGGAGTCCGGTCAGCCCTATCGAGACGAGTAGCACTTTCCACATCAGACTTTTCCTCCTACCGGGGAATCCGTGTGAGCGGGGCGATGATTCCGGCGATCTCGGCCGGGAACCGTTCGGACAGGGGCCCCACGAGCTTGTCCAGGTCGGCACGGGTGTGCACTACGTCGAAGCAGCCGATGTTCACGATGCCCAAGATGGTCCGTGGATTTTGGGCCGACTCGAAGAGGGGGAGCGAGATGGCCCAGGTGACCGACGCCGGAACCTTCTTCGCCTGGTCCGGCTCAAGGATGACGGCCCGCTCGGCCTTGACTTCCTTGCCCTTGCGGATCGTGACCTTGGGCTGACGGGTCTGGAAGGCCACGCCGGTCGAGCCGTAGCCCAGGGGAATTTGCAACGTGTCGGGGATCGGCCCCAGGTTCCAGGCCAGCTTTCCGATCAGGTGGAGCCTCGTGTCGTAGTCCATCAGGTATACATTGGCAAAGAGCTTCCCCCGCTCGACCTTGAGGCGCTCCGCAACCAGATCGATCATGCGCTTCATCGTGCGGATCACCCGCTCTCGATCCTCCTCGCGCAGCCGTTCCTCGACGGCTGCCCTGTAGACCGGGAGGACCCACCCTTCCTCCCCGGCTGGCCCGCTTCCGTCCGTACCCGTGATGTCCACCACTTGCCTGGGAGACAGGCCTCTGACGGCCGGCTCCGAGTTCAGCAGACAGGTGGCGGTGATCCGGAACATCTGCGCCAGCTCGTCGCCACCGATGCCGGCGAGCTTCCGGACCTCCGGCGGGAACGAGTTCCGCAACCCCGGCTCGCCCAGGAACTGGGACTGGTCTAAGACGGTCCGCACCGAGTCCAGAAAATCGTCGAGATGGCTCACCA
The DNA here is from genome assembly GCA_040757595.1 of Nitrospirota bacterium. Classification (NCBI taxonomy): domain Bacteria; kingdom Pseudomonadati; phylum Nitrospirota; species Nitrospirota bacterium. Next base: position 10,791 of record JBFLWP010000002.1, read on the forward strand.
CGCTCGGCGACGGGGGCATGGGACAGGTCCGGTGCTCGACCTCGATTGTTGGCAGGGTCATGTTGAGCTGGAGGTCTGCATGGACCTGTCGGCTCCAGACGCTCACCAGCAGCATGACCAGAACCGGCAGCGTGCAGGGGACAGTCGGACGGAGCATAGAGCCTCCTGGCACGGGCACCGAACCGGGCATGCCCAGTGCGCGCACGGTTGGGATGCCGGGCCGCATGCGACTATACTCCAAAGGAGCGCTCGATTCCAGCGCCTGCGCCGGTTCGTGGCGTCGGATCGGGATGCCTCGGCTCAAGTTTTTCCACTCCTCCGCCGATACGGAGACGGTGTCTATTTTCTCGACGATGCTCCCTCTTGTCCTCGAGAGCGCCCCTTCGCAGCGGCCTCTCGATGCGTCCGCAGCCTTTTCCGCGCCGCTCGTGCCGGGAGAGCTCGTTCAGGCGACCGTATTGGCCGTTTTGGACGAGCGCCGATTACTGGTTCTTGTGAAGGGGGTGCCGCTGTCCGCGATCTCGCTGGTGGAGGGATTGCGGGCCGGGCAGATCCTGTCAGCCAAGGTGGAGGAGTCGGGGGGGCGGGTTCTGCTCCGCCTGGACCGGGGAACTGGCGGCACGCTCGATGTCACCCTTCCCGACCAGCCGGGTCCCGATGGAATCCGCGCCGGACGGGTCACGGAGCTGCTCCGAACTCTTCTTCCGGCCGATGGGTCGCTGTCCGCCGGCTTGGATCGGCTGGTTGCCTCCGTCCGCGCCGCGGTTCGAGACGGGGCGCTTCCCCGTGAGGCCCTGGGCCGCTTGGACGGACTCCGTGAACGGCTGGTCGTCCCTCCTCGGGCGACAGGAAGCCGGATCAGGGAAGCGTTGGTCGCACTGGGGTTGCAGGACGAGCGGACCCTTGCGGCCATGGTTGGGCAAGCTGAATCGGTCTCCGGGGCGGGCCAGACCCTCAAGGGCTGGCTCGTAGAAATGCTGGCGCGGCGGGGCGCCGCTCGGGATGTTCCAGGGACCTCTCTCCCGCGAGGGTTGGCTGGAGCACCGGCTGGGACGGCGGAGCCTCGTCCGTCGGAAGGGGCTTCCATTCCGGGGGAACCAGTCCCAGGCGTCGGGGCTCAGAGCGGCGCCGGACCCATAGAGCCCGAGCCGGGGCGTCCCATCACCGGCCTGCAAACCGGTTCAGTTCAAGGATCAACCGTCCGTCTTCAGGGGCAACAGTCGGCCGGTCCCGATGTCGGCGGCCTGTCCCAGACGGCTCAGGACATCCCTGTCGAGGATCCGGATCTCGACGGTCTGGCCCGCCTGCTGGAAACGACCGTGCGACAGGAGCGTCCGACTTCCGCCGTCGCGTCGCAGTTCGAACTGCTGCAGGGGCGGTTGGCCGCAGCAACTCGCGGCGGAGGCGAGGCAGATGGGTCGTCCGCAGGTCCTGTGCCCGGCTCGCCCGCTGGGGGCAATCCGGCGGAAGCGGCCAGACCTGGACCGGGCACGGAGGGGAAAGCGCCGGGAGGAACCGGAGCAGCGCTTGCGAGGCCGGAGATCGTTGCAGGGGAAAGACTCGCGGCCGCCGGGCAACTCGGCTCCTTGCCGGAATCGGGGTCGGCGCAGGCCGTCCGCTGGGCGGGAGAGCCGGCTTGGACGAGGGAGGCGGAGGGGCTTCTCCGGGTCATCGAACGGGCGCAGGTCTTGAACGTGCTGAGCCAACAGGCGGGGCAACCCCTCCTGTTCGAATTGCCTCTGGGGTGGGACGGCGGTTCGTTCAAATTTTATCTGGAGGAACGGGAGCCGGACCGTGACCGGGGAACCGAGGAGGGCCGCGAGCGTCCCTACAGGGTGGTGACCTTGCTCGAGCTGGACGGGCTCGGAGCCTTGAGGGTCAACGCCTTGCTGACGGGCAAACGTATTGCCGCCAGATTCCTGACGGAGCACCGGGGGGTCGAACAGGCCCTGGCCGGATTCCTCCCGACGCTCCACGAGAACCTGACGGCCCAAGGCTATCAGGTCGAGAGCCTGGCCAGCGCGACGGCGGACGCGGCGACGGTACGTGGCCGTGAACTCCAGCTCCAGACCTTGCCCCGTCACAGTCTCGTGAACGTGAAGGCCTGAGGAGCCCAGACTTCCGGACCCCGACCTATGGAATCCAACCGCGCTCCGTCACGCCACGTCCGGAAGTCCGCCGTCGCGATCGAGTACCAACCGGGCCGGGAGACCCCTCCCTGCGTGACGGCGCAAGGCCGGGGGGTGCTGGCCGAGCGAATCATCCGGGAGGCCAGGAAAGCGGGCGTGCCGGTCAGAGAGGATCGGGACCTGGTCGAGTTGCTCATGCAGCTCGATCTGAACGACTGTATCCCGCCATCCCTCTATCAGGCGGTCGCCGAGATTCTCTTTTTCGTCTACCGTCTGAACGAACGATGGAAAACGGACCACGGTTTCCGGGCGACGACCCGTGGAGGAGACTGATGGGAGCCAAGCGGACCGGCCTGACGTCGAGCCTCGTGCTGTTGAGCCTGGGATTGGCCCTCGGGGCCTGTGCCGGCAAGAAGGTCCCTCCCTCGTCGTCGGCATTGCCCTCCTCCGTCTCCCTCCCCAGGGCGACCTCCAGCCAATCACCGGCTGCCCGGTTCCCCTCCTCGCTGGTGCTCTCGGTCCTCTATTTCGACGATCGGACGAGGACGGCGGATTTGGCATGGTTGCGCAAGGGGTTGCCGGACATGCTCGTGGCGGAGCTCGCCAGGGTTCCCAACGTGATGGTGGTCCAGCGGGAACGGCTGGAGGAAGTCGTGCGGGAGCAGGCGTTCCAGTTGTCCGGCCGGGTGGCCGATGAGTCGGCGGTTCGTATCGGGCGTCTGGCTGGAGCGACCGTGCTCGTGACGGGGAGCGTGACCCTGGCCGAGGGTCTTTTGCGCATGGACGCCCAACTGCTCGGGGTGGAGGAGGGAACGGTCCTGGGGGTCGCCGGCGCGGAAGGCCGTCCGGACGAGGTTTCGACCGTCGCCCGCTCGCTCGTGGGCAAGGTGATCGAGCTCATTCCGGCGGCCGGGGAGCGCCGGACCGTGGCGACGGGCCCGGACCAGAGCTTCGCACCGGCGGCCAAGGCCAATGACGCGGGTGAGACCCTCAGTCGTGAGGGAAAACTGTTTCAGGCGCTGGAGGAATTCGAACGGGCCCTGGCCGTGGACCCGGCCCATCCGGCGGCAAAATCCAATTACGCCAGGACGGTCCGAGGCCTGTCCGGAGCGGAGCTGGTCGGAGCCGACCAAGCCCCAGCCGACGATCGCCGGATCGTCGCCAGGGTGGTGGAGCGCATCCTGGGATCCGGATTGGAGGTCGAGGTCAAACAGGTCCGAACGGAGCGGGCGCGAGACGGGTCGGCGACGGTGGTGGTCCCGGTCCGACTGAGATTGAATCCCTCCACCCTGGATGCGGTCGTGGACTCGGCCAAGACCCTGGGCGGAACCGTCCAGTCCGGGCAGGGCCAGACCGAAACCCTCGATGTGGCCCTGTCTTCTCGGGCCGAGTTGAACAGGGAATTTGCCAGGGCTCTGGAAAGCCCGCGCCGGATCTTTCTACGGCTCATCTCGGCGGAGGGACGGACCATCGGCGTCTTCTCCCGCCTGAAAGACTGGCAACTCTCCAACTGGGTGCTGCCGGTGGAGGACCGGCTGCGGTTCGAGAGAGGGAAAGTGCTGGATACGGAAGCCCCGTTTGCCAGCCTCTCCCTTTCCCAGATGGGGAGTCTGGCCGGGGTCAAGGTCACGGTGGATCCTGTCTCGCGTGAACGGGCCACGTTGCGCCTGGAGGCGTCGGACGTCCGGGATGAAGCCCCCGAACGAAGACGTCCGCTGCTCCTGGGCGAGAGGCCCAGGGGAGAGGTCGCGGAATCCGAGCCGATCCACCCGAGGGGGAGCGGGCCTGACCCCATGGATCTCCAAGAAATTAAAGATTTGCGATCAGTTATGGAGCAGGCCTGGAATCCCCCGATCACCGAGCGTTCCTGGGGCAGAGGGTACCTTCCGAGCAACGAGCGGACGGCTGTCGTCCTCACGACGGTTGGCATTGGTGATCGGCAGGTCAAGGAGGAGCCCCGGCTGCTTCGTCCCTCTGGTGACCAGGGGTTTGACCAGGCGGCCCTTGCCGCGGTCAAATTCGGGCTGCAGCAATGGAAGGAGGCCAGAGTCTCCGGCGTCGGGTCGGCCGGTGCCGCGAGCGTCGGCGATTCACCGGCTCAGGCCGGATCCGGAGTGCCGAATCGGTTGAAACTTCGAATCCAGTTTCGACTCGTCAAGGACGTGCCGGCTCTGAACTTCATCGGGCCGTTGGGCTCGGAAGATCAGAAGGGCTTGTCGCTCGGCCCGGGATCTCCTGGCCGCTTTCCGGATTGATGCGATGGGCCGCGCCAATTCCTTGACGTTCTCCATGTAAAATCTTGACGTGGTCTGTTGACGGCTTGTTGATATCGAGTGGATCGGCAAATTCCATGCCGATCATTCCTTGCCGAGAAATGTGTCTCCGCTCATCTTCTCGGAGAATGCCGACGAGATCGAATCGACTCCATCTCCTCGTCCTGCTTACCGGTTTTCTCGATCGTGAGTGATCGGCCTCGTACAAGATTCCACCAGGCTCAGTCCATGACCGACCTTGGCAAAGACCTTGCTTAATCCCCATGGCCGTGCCAAGTCGTTTTTTTGTAAAAAATTGGGTGGACAGGCTCCGGCATTTTCTATATAAGGAAGCGCGGGTAGTGATCTGCGGGCGCAGTGACTTTTCTCTTTACGGACTTTTCCATGCGCGCAACCGGCCCCCTCTGCCCGGCGCCCACCGTCTTCCCGCCCCCGTTCGCCGAGTCGCACCGCTCCGGATCGGGAACCGATTTGAAGCTGCTGGCGGTTGACCCCGCACAATGACGAGTCCCGTAGAGGATCTTCGATGAGCCAGCCGCACATCGTTGTCGTTGATGACGAGCCAGCCATGCGGGACATCCTCGGCGAATTTCTGCTCGACGAGGGTTACCAGGTCACGGCGGTAGAGGATGGGGAGGCGGCCGTTCAGGCGGTCAAGGACAGTCCCGTCCAAGTCGTGGTCACGGACTTGATGCTGCCGGGCATCGACGGGTTCAACGTCATGGAGCGGGTGCTCCAACTGAACGCCCAGATCGCCTGCATCGTCATGACCGGGTACGGCACGATCGAGAGCGCCGTCAAGGCGATGAAGGCCGGTGCCGTAGACTTCATCACCAAGCCTCTCCAGTTGGACGCCGTGTCGGTGGTCATCAAAAAAGCGTTGGATTTCCAGCAGCTTCGGCAGGAAAACCTGTTGCTGCGCAAGACGGTGCGGGAACGGTACAGTTTGGATCACCTGATCGGGGCGAGCGAGGCCATGGGGGCCGTCCACGAATTCGTTGAAAAGGTGGCGGACAGCGACAGTACGGTGCTGATCCAGGGGGAGAGCGGAACCGGCAAGGAACTGGTCGCCCGGATGCTGCACTTCAACAGCCTCCGCCGCGACCGACCGCTGGTGCCGGTCAACTGCGGAGCCATCCCGGAAAACCTCTTGGAGTCCGAGCTGTTCGGCCACGAGAAGGGCTCGTTCACCGGCGCGCTCACCACCAGGATGGGGCGGTTCGAGCTGGCCCACGGCGGCACCCTCTTCCTGGACGAGGTGGGGGAGATGAGCATGCCGCTCCAGGTCAAGCTCCTGCGAGCCCTCCAGGAGCGGTCGTTCGAGCGGGTCGGCGGCAGCAAGACGATCCGGGTGGACGTTCGGATCATCGCCGCCACCAACCAGGACCTGGAGCAGGCCGTCCACGAGCGCCGCTTCCGCCAGGATCTCTACTATCGCCTGAACGTGATTCCGCTGACGATTCCTCCTCTCCGCGACCGCCGCAGCGACATCCCCCTCCTGGCCGAACACTTCCTGCAGCGATTCAATGAGCTCAAGCGAGCTTCGGTCAAGGGCGTGGATGCGGCCGCCATGGACTGTCTGGTCCACTATTCCTGGCCGGGGAACATCCGCGAGCTGGAAAACTTGGTCGAGCGGCTGGTCATCCTGAAGAAGACCGGGACCGTCACGGTGGCCGACCTGCCGGAGAAGATCACGCAAGGGCGTTCGACCTGGGCGCCCCCAGCCTTCGCCAACGGGCAGGAGCCGGAGCTCTTCAACGGGACCGGCGTGGATCTCGTGAAGGCCATCGAGCTGTACGAGAACCGCCTGATTACGGAAGCCCTGCGGAAATCCAACGGCGTCACCAGCAAGGCGGCGCAGCTCCTGCGCGTGAACCGGACCACGCTGGTGGAAAAGCTCAAACGCAAAGGGCTCGACGCCGGCAAGGTGCAGGGAGAGCTTTTCGGGCGTGATCGCTCGGCTCCGCCGTCAACGATTTGACCCGCCGACCTCCTGCCTTCTTTTCCGTTTGACGCTCTCCGTTGGACTCCTTCCGTTGATCCGTCCCAACTCCGCGTAACTCCGTCGCCGAGTCACGATCGCGGCGGGCCCGGCCAGGGGCATGGAAGTTGCTGCGCCCATCCGTCATGCGCAGCCGAAATTCCCTCGCCTCGGTGCTTCTGCTCGGGATCATGTGGAATCCGCCGCTCGGAGGGCCGATCAAGCAGCCGGCGCCTCCGCCTCACGAAGAGGACGTCCTCGGGTTGAAAGGTCCGATCCAGTCGGCCGAGCCGAGCGCGCGTCTGGGGTTGCCTGAACTGCCGGACGGCGGTCCTCGGTTCGAGACCCCCGTGCAGGGACCGGGAGCGGGGCTGTTCGAGCAAGGGGTCGCGGCCAGCCGGCGGAAGGACTTCCGCTCGGCCGAGCAGGCTTTCCGGGCTCTCCTTCAGCAGCACCCGACCAGCCCCCTGGCCGTGCCGGCGCGGGCCTTCCTGGCCGATCTGCTGGTCGCCGGCAGGGTGACGAATCGGCGCCGCCTGGAAGCGATCGAGACGTACCGGGCGCTGATCCGTGACGTTCCGCACAGCCCCAACGCGGCACGGGCCTACTGGCGCATGGGCGATCTCCTGGCCGACTTGGGGATGCGGGTCGAAGCCCAGGGCACCTATCAACTCGGGATGGATTCGACCAGCGGGGCCGACGCGGACCGGGCTCTCCTGGGGCTGGCCGTCAATTTCAGGGCGTGGGGAAAGTTGAAGGAGGCCGAGCAGGCCTTCCAGCGGCTTCGCCAACAAGCCGGTGATGAGGAGATGCTCAGGTACGCGGTGTTCGGGCTGGCCGACACGCTCCTGGGCCTCCAGCAGCTCGCAGCGGCGGAGGTCGAGTACCGGACCGGGGCTCAGCGCTGGCCCGAGTTTCTCCGACACCGTCCCCTTGCGCTCCTGCGCTTCGCCGATACGGAGGCGGCGCTTGGCCGGGAGCAGGAGGCCCGCCGGCTGTACACCGAGTTCTACAACCACTATCCCCGATCGTTGGAAGCTCCCGCGGTGCTGGTGCGGATCGGGGACGGATTCCGGCGGGCCGGCATGAAGGGCCAGGCCGAGCAATTCTACGCCGACGCCATCGTCCGTCACCCCGGTTCGACCGGCGCCTCCACCGCGCGCATGAGGCTCGCGGAATTGGGGCTGGAGCTGGCGACCGCCGACAAGGAGCACGCGCTGCAGTACCAGGTCCGGGGGCTCTTCCGGATCCGGCCGGCTCCCAGCGTCGATTCCGGCGAGCGACGCAAGGTATTCCGCGCGGTCGCCAGCGCCTACAAGGACCTGCTGCTCGGCAGCGAAGCCCTCTATCACCTGGGGGAGGATTTCGAACTGCTGCAAGACTGGCCGCAGGCAGTCCGCGTCTATCGCGAAGTCGTCGCCCGAGACGGCCGCTTTCCGGACGATCCCTGGCCGCCCCTGGCCGGACACCGCCTCGCCGTGATCCTGGAGCCGCGCATCGTCGAGGCCCTGAACACCGGCGACGATTTCACGGCCGTCGTGCTCTACCATCAACGGGGCGAGTTCGAGAGCCGACCCTTCGTCACGCCCGAGACCCTGCTCCGGCTGGCTGCGGCGCACCAGCGGCTCGGTTTCTCGACCGAGGCGGTCAAGCTCTACCAGACCCTGCTCGTGAACCGTGCCGCGTCGGACTTGCGCGAAGAGGTGCTCGTGGGCTTGGGGCGGAGCTACGTGGACCAGGAGGATTTCACCGCGGCGCGACAGGTTTTCACGCGTTACCGGCTGCAGTATCCGGCGGGACGCTGGCAGGGGGAGGTGCTGCAGTCGCTTGCGCAGATCCACCGGCGGAACGGCGACTGGGAGGGGACCGTGCGCCTGTGCCGCAACTGGCTGAAGCGGTATCCCTCCCATCCGGACCGGCCGACGATGCTGTTGCTCCTGGCCGAGGCGCTGACGGAGAACGGGGAGGACGACGAGGCCCTGCGCGCCTACGGCGAGGCGGACCGGGCGGGATTCCTGTCCGATCCGGCCGCGCTCATCCGCTACGCCGATCTGTTGGCCCAGGCCAAACGCTACGACGAGGCGGTGACTCGGTACCGCATGGCTCTCCGTGACCGGATCGCTCCCGCTCAGGCCGAGTGGGTCCGGCTCCAACTGGCCAGGGTCCGGCGGGCTCAGGCCTACTATGCGGATGCGCGCGCGGTCCTGAAGGAATTGGGGGCGACCGCGGGGGACGAGCTGGTCGCCCGTCTTTCCGCCTCCATGCGGGCCGATTTGTCGCGGAAAGGAGGTTCATAGCCATGACCCGGAACGCCGTAACCGAAGCCGGCAACCTCGACCTCTTGCGACACGCCTTCCACAGCTTCGACCAGGCGGCGCTGACGCTTCAGGAATCCTACCAGGCGTTGACCGAACGGCTGGAACGGCTGGATCTGGAGCTGGCGGCCAGCAACGAGGCGCTGCGCGTCAACCTGAGGGAGAACGAGGAGATGCGCAGCCACCTGTCGGCGATCCTCGAATCGCTGACCACCGGCGTGATCGTCTCGGACGGTCGGGGCGCCGTCGTCCGCTGCAACCGGAGCGCGGAGCTGCTGCTGGGCCTGTCCCGTGGTCGGATGCTCGGGCAGCCGCTGGAGGCGCTGCTGCGCGACGCGGGGCTGGACGGGAGCACCTACCCGTTGCTGGCTCCGAGCGGCACCCCCGTGTCCCTGTCCCGCGCCGCCCTCCGAAACGCGGCGGGGGAGGCGGGCGGCAGCCTCGTGCTTCTGCACGACATCTCGGCGGTTCGCCGGCTCGAGGAGCAACTGCTGCGGCGGGACCGGCTGGCGGCCATGGGCGAGATGGTCGGCCGGATCGCCCACGAGATCCGGAATCCCCTGGGGAGCGTCGAGCTGTTCGCCTCCCTTCTCCGGAAAGACCTCCGGGACGATCCCCGTCGGCGCCAATATGCGGAGCACATTTCCATGGCCGTCCAGGCCATGGACCGGCTGCTCGCCAACCTGCTCGTCTACACGAGGCCGGACCACCCGGCCAAGGACCGTCACGAGCCGGCCGCGCTCGTGAGAGACGCGCTGACCCTGGCCGCTCACGCGACCGCGCGGGGCCACGTGGCGATCGAGGTGCTGGTGACTCCGACGGTCCGGACGATCTGGTGCGACGGGGACCAGTTCAAACAGGTGCTGGTGAATCTCATCCTCAACGCGGTGCAGGCCATGCCCGACGGCGGGACCCTGCGCATTGCCGTCGCTCCCGAGCCGGCCGAGGGGCCGGAGGCTCCGGAAGTCCGGATCGCGGTCTCGGACACCGGGACCGGGATCGCCCCGGACCACCTTCCGCGCCTGTTCGATCCGTTCTTCACCACGCGGGAGGATGGAACCGGCCTGGGGCTGGCGATCGTCCACGCGATCGTGGAAGGGCACGGGGGACGGATCGAGGTCGAGAGCGAAATCGGGCGCGGGACCACCTTCACCGTGCTGCTGCCGGGAGAGGCCGGATCGCGGGCTGAGTGAGATCTCCGTTGCCCGAGGGCGAGCAAGAGAAAATGATGGGCTTCAACCTTATCCGGGCTGGAATCCTGTAGACCTAAGCGATGGGTGAGCGAGCGTCGGTGATGAGATCGCCATTGCCTGTAAACGAGCCAGGGACGGAGGGCCTATGCAGGGACTGTCGTTGAGCGGTGCGGGCGCGCGTGAGGCGCGGTCGGTGCTGGTGGTGGACGATGAGCCGTCCATGAGGATCGCGTTGACCGAGTCGCTGCGCCGGAACGGCTATGGGGTCGCGCAGGCGAGCGACGGGCGGGAGGCGCTGGAGCGGCTCGCCCAGTGCCGGCCCTGGCTGGTCCTGACGGACATGAAGATGGCCCGGCTGAGCGGGCTCGACGTCCTCAAGGAGATCAAAAAGCGCTCCCCGCAGACGGCGGTGGTCGTGATGACGGCCTACGGGACGGTCGAAACCGCGGTCGAAGCCATGAAGCACGGAGCCCGCGACTTCCTCCTGAAGCCCTTTGCGGCCGAGGCGCTCGAACAGGTGCTGGCCAGGCTGGAGGCCGCGGACGTGGACGGGCCCCCGGCTCCGGAGGGGGGCCGGGAGGTCCGGACGATCCTGACCCGGGACCCGGGGATGCGACGACTGCTCGGCATGGCCGAGACGGTCGCCACCAGCCTGGCCACCGTGCTCGTCAGCGGCGAGAGCGGGACGGGCAAAGAGCTGCTGGCCCGGTACATTCACAGCCGGAGTCCCAGGGGGCACCGTCCCTTCATCGCCGTGAACTGCGCGGCCTTGCCGGACGGCCTGCTCGAAAGCGAGCTGTTCGGGCACGAGCGCGGGGCCTTCACGGGCGCGTTGATGCGAAAGCTGGGCAAGTTCGAGATGGCCCATACCGGCACCCTGCTCCTGGACGAGATCAGCGAGATGAATCTGGCCCTGCAGGCCAAGCTGCTGCGGGTGCTTCAGGAGCGGGAGGTGGACCGGGTCGGAGGGCGGGACCCGATCCGGGTGGACATCCGGGTGATCGCCACCACCAACCGCTCGCTCCGGGCGGAGGTGGAGCAGGGGCGGTTCCGGGAGGACCTCTACTACCGTCTGAACGTCTTTCCGCTCGTGCTGCCGCCGTTGCGCGATCGGGTCGCGGACATTCCGCTGCTCGCCCGCCACTTCGTGAGCAGCGCGGCGGCCCGGAACGGGCTGCCGGCCCCGGTCCTCTCGGAGGCCGCGCTGACCGCGCTGGCGGAGCGGCCCTGGAAGGGCAACATCCGGGAACTGGAGAACGTGGTCGAGCGGGCGGTTCTCCTGGCCGGGGGCGGGACCATCGAGCCGGAGCACTTCCGCGTGGACGAGGGCGGGCTTCGAGCGGCCCCGGCCGGACCCGATGTCGTCCGGCCGGCCGGCCAGAGCGGGCCGCCGCACCCGTCCGCTGCCTCCGGTCCATCCGGAAACGGCTCCCTCTGGGAGATGGAACGGGATCTCATTTTCAGGACCCTCGCCGGCGCGAAGGGAAACCGGACGCACGCGGCCAAGATCCTGGGGATCAGCATCAGGACCCTGAGGAACAAGCTCCGCGAATACCGGCAGCTCTCCGGTCAGGAAACATCTTCTCCGGAAGGGGAGGTCGGCAAGGATTGACCGGGCCGGGAAAAAACAACCGCGTGGGCGCCGCGGCCCGTTTTCATCGCTCCGGATCGTGAGCCAGGCCCGCGCGGGAACGGTGGAACACCGCTTGCACAGTTTGGCCAGGCTGAGGCGAGGGGGAGGCCATGAGAATCTTCGACAAGACCATGAACCTGCTGGAGCAGACGCTGGACCTGCGCGCGGCCCGGCACAAGGTGATCGCCACGAACATCGCCAACGAGGAGACCCCCGGATACCGGGCGAAGGAGCTGCACTTCCTGGAGGCCCTCTCGGCCGCCGTCCGCCGCAAGCCCGCCGGGGGGCTCACGGGGACGAATCCCCGCCACTTCGGGGGGCGAGCGGAAGGCGTGCCGAGGGTCGCCGGCCGCGTGGAGGATCTCCCCGCGCCGGAGCTGCCCCTCGACGCGAACAGCGTGAATCTGGAATTCGAGATGGCCAAGCTGGCCGACAACGGCATCAACTACAACACCTCGGCGGCCATCTTGTCGGTTCGCATCAAACAGTTGCTGGACGTCATCCGGGAATCTCGCTGAGAAAATCGTCACGCGTCACTCGTCACGAGGAGGGAATATGGACCTGAACGACAGCATCACGATTTCGGTCTCTGGGCTGGATGCCCAACGGCACCGGCTCAACGTGATCGCGAGCAACCTCGCGAACGCCCAGACCACCCATTCCGCCCAGGGGGGGCCGTACCGGCGGCGGGACGTGGTGTTCCAGCCCGCGCCGGTCGAGCCGAAGTTTCCGCGGGCGCTCAGGCGGGCGGGGTTCGGGATCGGAGAGCAGGCCCTCCAGGGAGTCCGGGTGGCGCAGGTGATCGAGGACCAACGGCCGGGGCGGGCCGTGTACGATCCGCAGCATCCGGACGCCGACGCGCAGGGCTACGTGCTTCTGCCCAACGTGAACGTCATGGAGGAGATGATCAACATGATGTCCGCGTCCCGGGCCTACGAGGCGAACGTCCAGGCCATCAACACGGCGCGGACGATGTGGAACCGGGCGCTGGAAATCGGACGGTAGACCAACGATGAACGCGGAATGCTGAACGTGGAACGGCCTGTCGTCGGTATTCGTCGTTCAGCGTTCATCATTCATCGTTGAGGAGTGAGGAGGCTGCAATGGACGACATCCGCATCAAGCCGACTCTGCCCGTTCCCGTCGGTGAGGCGGCCGGGGCCGCAGCCGGCCCGGCGCAGGCCTCGGGCTTTCTCGGCACGCTCAAGGACGCGATTTCGAAGGCCAACGAAATCCAGCTCGAGGCCAGCCAGTCGGTGGACCAGCTGCTGACCGGCGAAAACCAGAACGTGCACCAAACCATGGTGGCGTTGCAGAAGGCCGACGTGACCTTCCAGTTGATGATGCAGATCCGCAACAAGATCGTCTCCGCCTACGAGGAAATCCAGCGGATGCAGGTCTGATTGGACAGGCTAGGGGCCAGAGGCTAGGGGCACGAGGGGGTTCCCCGCGCCACTTGCCTCGCGCCTCTCGCCATTTCGAGGAATGCTTATGCTGGCCAAATTCACTGAACTCCCCTTGATCCGTCGGCTTGCGATCCTGGTCGCGCTGGGCGGCGCGGTGGCCGGGCTGGCCGCCATCGCCCTCTGGAGTCAGCAACCCGAGATGCAGGTGCTGTTCGCGAACCTCTCTCCGGAAGATGCGGGCGCGATCGTCGAAAAGCTGAAGGAATCCAAGGTGCCGTATGAGATCGGAGCCGGCGGCGGCTCGATCCTGGTTCCCGGCAGCCAAGTTCACGACCTGCGGTTGCAGCTGGCCGGACAGGGGCTCCCGCACGGCGGCGGGGTCGGGTTCGAGCTGTTCGATCGCACGACCGTCGGGATGTCCGAGTTCGTGCAGAAGCTCAATTACCGTCGGGCCCTGCAGGGGGAGCTGGCCAGGACCATCGCCCAGATGCCGGAAGTGGAGCGGGCCCGCGTCCACCTGGCCGTGCCGGAGCGGCGCCTCTTCAGCTCCGAGCAGGACCGGCCGCGCGCGTCGGTCGTCCTGTCCCTGCGCCGGAGCGACGGGCTCAGCAAGTCCCAGATCCAGGGGGTCGTGCACCTGGTGGCCAGCAGCGTCGAGGGCCTTCAGCCGCGCGACGTGACCGTGGTGGACGGGCACGGCCGCCTGCTCTCCGAGACGGCCGACGACGGGCCCGCGCGCCTGTCCGGGTCCCAGCTCGAATACCAGCGGTCGGTCGAAAAGGACATCGAAGCCCGCATCCAGTCGATGTTGGAGCGGATCGTCGGCGTGAACAAGGCCGTGGTCCGGGTTTCCAGCGTCCTGGACTTCCGTCAGGTGGAGTTGACGGAGGAACGGTACGATCCCAACGGCCAGGTGGTGCGGAGCGAGCAGCGGAACCAGGAAAAGTCCAACGGCTCCAACGGGGTGGCCGGCGGCGTCCCGGGCGTCGCCTCGAACGTGCCGGCCGGGCAGACTGCCATTCCCGCCCCCGCGCCGCCCCCTCCTCCGACCCAGACGAGCACCACGAGCAGCCAGACCAAGAACGAGACCATCAACTACGAGATCAGCCGGACGGTGTCCCGAATCGTCGAGCCCACCGGCACGATCAAGAAGCTGTCGGTCGCGGTGCTCGTGGACGGGACCTACGAGGCGGGCAAGCCCGGCGCCGAGCAGGCCGGAACGGGCGCCACCGAGAGCGGAAGGAAGTACGTCCCCCGGTCGGAAGCGGACATGAAGCGGATCGAAGAGATCGTCAAGAAAGCCATGGGGTACTCGGCGGAGCGGGGCGATCAGGTGGAAGTGGTGAACGTGCCCTTCGGCTTCGAGGCGGAGGAAGGGCCTGGCACCTCGGCCGAAGCCTCACCGTCGGCGGCGGCCGCCTGGGCCCCCTACGTCCGCTACGGCGTCGCCCTCGTCCTCTTCGTGCTGGTGTTGTTCTTCGTGGTCCGGCCGATCCTGGGGACCCTGACGGCCAGGCCCGCGGCGGTGTCGGCCCAGGGCGCGATGGCGCTGCCTGGGGCGATCCCGCCGGGCCTGCCCGGCGCATTGCCGATGACCGTGAGCCAGGTTGAGGCCTCGATGGCCGGCACGTTGGGCGGGGCGGCCCGCACGCAGATCGTGGACATGGCGCGGGGCAACCCGCAATCGACGGCGCTCGTGGTCAAGCAGTGGCTGAAGACGAAGCAAGAGGAGGAGCATTGATGGCGTACGGGCTGAACGGGGAGGAGAAGGCCGCCATCCTCCTGCGCGCGATCGGAGAAGACGCGGCGGCCTCGGTCATGAAGTACCTGGACCCCAAGGAGATCCGGAAGCTCGGCGCCCACATGACCGGTCTGTCCAATTACACCCGCTCGCAGGAGGAAGAAGTCATCAAGGAGTTCGAGCAAGCCTCCAACAGCGGGGGGGTCGGCTTCGAGGGCAAGGAGTACATCAAGACCGTTCTGACCAAGGCCCTGGGACCGGACAAGGCGGAACGGATCATGGAGACGCTGACCTCCACGAGCTACCCGGGGCTGGAGTCCCTCAAGTGGCTGGACCCCCGCTCCGTCGCCCAACTCATCAAGGTCGAGCATCCCCAGACGATCGCCGTCATCCTGGCCCATCTGGACCCGGACCAGGGCAGCCAGGTCATCGCCGCGCTGCCGGACAACCTGCGGGCCGACGTGGCGCTGCGGCTCGGCACGATCGAGGACGTGCAGCCGGAGGTCCTCCAGCACCTGAGCGAGGTCCTTCAGGAGGCGTTCAAGCTCGGCTCCAAGACGAGGGGCCAGAGCATCGGCGGAGCCCAGATCGTGGCCGACCTGATGGGGCGGTTGGACAAGAAAGTCGAGGGCAGCATCATGGGAAAGATCTCGGAGCAGGACCCGGAACTCGCCGAGACCATCCGGGCGCTCATGTTCGTCTTCGACGATCTGATCAAAGTGGACGACCGCGGAATCCAGGAAATGCTCAAGGAGATCAGCAAGGAGGAACTCCCGATCGCCCTGCGGGGCGCCAACCCGGAGGTGCGGGACAAGTTCTTCAAGAACATGTCGAGCCGGGCCTCCGAAATGCTCAAGGAGGACATGGAGACGCGCGGACCGGTCAAGGTGAGCGAGGTCGAAAAGGCCCAGCAGAACATCCTCAAGATCGCCCGGAAGCTGGAGGAGGAGGGGCGCCTCGTGATCGCCGGGCAGGGGGAGGCGATGGTGTGAGCGCCCAGGATTTCGCCCTCATCCTCAAGTCGAACGGGCCGGACGCGGGGCCCCAGTACGAGATCAAGGCCCTTGCGGCGCTGTCGGCGGGTGCCGAGGCGCCGGCGGAGCCGGACCGATTCCGGGAGGCCTACGAGCGCGGAGTCGCGGAGGGGCTCAAGCAGGGCCAGGCGGAGACGGCGGCTCTCCTGGAGCGGCAGGGCCAGCTCCTGACCGCCCTCATCCAGGAGTTGCAGGTCATGCGCGACTCGCTGCTCCGGGACGCCGAGGAGCCGGTCGCGGGGCTGGCCCTCGAGATTGCGCGCAAGGTGATCCACGAGCAGGCGCCCGCGCTGCGGGACGCCATCGTGGCGCAGGCCAAAGACGCGATCGCCAAGGTGCGCGAGGGGGGGCCGGTGAAGGTCCTCGTGCATCCGCACGACGCGCCGGTGCTGGAGGAAGCCCGCGAGGCGGTGGCGACCGCATTCGAAGGCAGCGTGACGCTGCAGGTGGAGCCGGACCCGAGGATCTCCCGGGGGGGCTGCCTCGTGGAGACCCCGGTCCGTCTGGTGGACGCCCGGATCGAAGCCCAGTTGGCGCGCATTGCGGAGGCGCTCAAGCAGAAGGGCAGGAAGCCGGAGGGAGCCGATGTACGGTGACGTGCTGGACCGGATCGCGACGGTGGATCCGATCGCGGTGCGCGGCCGGATCGCCCAGGCCGTGGGGCTGGTCATCGAAGGGTACGGGCCGGTGAGCTCGATCGGGGAGCTGTGCGAGATCGTGCCGGAAGACGGCGGGGACCGGGTCCTGGCCGAGGCGGTCGGGTTCCGCGACCAGCGGGTGCTCCTGATGCCGCTCGGCGAGATGCGGGGAATCGGGCCGTCCAGCCAGTTGATCATGCAAGGACGGTCCGCATCCGTCCCGGTGGGACCCGGGCTCCTGGGGCGGGTCCTGGACGGACTGGGCGCGCCGCTGGACGGCAAGGGGGCGGTCGGGGCGGTGGACGACTATCCGCTCTATGCGACGCCGCTCAACCCGCTGCACCGCCGTCGCGTGAGCCAGCCGATTGATCTGGGCCTCCGGGCGATCAACGGGTTTCTCACCTGCGGGCGGGGGCAGAAGGTCGGGATTTTCGCCGGCTCCGGGGTGGGCAAGAGCGTGCTGCTCGGGATGCTGAGCCGGAACACGACCGCCGACGTGAACGTGATCGCCCTGATCGGAGAACGGGGACGCGAGGTCAACGAGTTTCTGGAGCGGGACCTCAAGGCCGACGGGCTCAAGCGGTCGGTCGTGGTCGTGGCCACGTCCGACCAGCCGCCGTTGGTGCGGATCCGGGGGGCCTTTCTGGCGACGGCCATCGCGGAATACTTCCGGGACGCCGGACGCCAGGTCCTGCTCATGATGGACTCCCTCACGCGCGTGGCCCACGCCCAGCGGGAGGTGGGGCTCGCGATCGGCGAGCCGCCGACGAGCAAGGGCTACACCCCGTCGGTGTTCACGATGCTGCCCCGGCTGCTGGAGCGGGCCGGCACCTGCGGCGGAGCCGGCACGATCACGGGCCTGTACACGGTGCTCGTGGAAGGCGACGACCTGGCCGATCCCGTCGCGGACGCCGCCCGATCCGTGCTGGACGGGCACATCGTCCTCTCCCGGGAGCTGGCGGCGCAGAACCACTTCCCGGCGATCGACGTCCTCCAGAGCGTGAGCCGCGTCATGCGCGAGGTGGTCGTCCCGCAGCACTACGCCGCGGCCAGGGCGGCGTTGGAGGCCCTGGCGCTGTACCGGCGGTCCGAGGATCTGATCAACCTCGGCGCGTACAAGCCCGGCGCGAACCAGCGGCTCGACCGGGCCGTGGGCGCCATGCCCGCCATTGCGGCCTACCTCCGGCAGGATGTCGAGGAAAAGGCCGGGTTGGGCGACTCGGTGACCGCGCTGCTCAAGCTGGCGGAGAGCTTCAAATGAACGTCGCGGCCTTGCGAAACTACCGGGCCCAGGTGGCGGATGTGCTGAAGGCCGAACTGGCGGAGCTGGAGTCCAAGCTGCGGGCCGCCGTAGACGGGCTGCGGCTGTTGGACGCCAGGGCCGAGAGCGACGCCCGGCGCTACCTCGCCGACGCCAAGACCGGCCTGACGACCGAGGAGGTCGCGGATCGGTACGCCACGATGGACGCGCTGGCGGACGCGATCCGCAGGACCCAGGCGCTCGTGGCCGAGGCCCGCGCGCAACGTGATCGGAAGCTGGCGGAAGTGCTGGAAGCCTCCCGCGAGAAGCGGAAGCTGGAGCTGATCGAGCAGCGCCAGGCCAAGCGGGCGCGCCTGACTGAAGAGCGGCGGGGTCAGCAGACGCTGGATGAAGCGGCCGGACGCCGGTTCCATCGGGACCGGGAAAGGTAGCCGTGGCGAACGAGAACCGGACACGCCGCCTTTGGGACGGTCTTCTGTGGGGCCTGCTCCTGCTGGTGATGGGAAGCCTGGGACCGACGGCGAGCCCGGTCTGGTCCGAGAGCCAGCCCGCCCGGTCCGATGAGCCGCCCAAGGTGCTTCAGGCCCAGGCGGGACAGGGCCCGGTCGTTCAAGGGCCAGCCGTGGAGACCCCGCGGGAAGTCCTGGCGATGCTCGACCAGCGCAAGCGGGTGCTCGAGAAAAAGGAGGAGGCCTTGCGGGCCCAGGAGGCCCGCCTGGCGACATTGAAGAGTGAGATCGAGCAGATTCTCACCAGGCACGAGCAGGCGGTCAAAGCTGCGGAAAAGGCGCGCCGGTCCACGGACCAGACCGAGTCCGAGGCGCGGAAGGCCGGCCTCGCTCAGTTGGCCAAGATGTACGAGACCATGTCGCCGGAAGAGGCCGCGGCCAGGATCGAGAAGATGCCGGACCAGACGGCTCTGCAACTGCTCCGCGCCCTCAAGGGGAAGACCGCCGGATCGATTCTCGCTCAGGTGAAGCCGGCCAAGGCCGCCAAGCTGACCCAACAGTTGATCGCGAAACCATAGCCGTTTCTTGCCGGGTGGCCCCTGCAGACTTTGCCTAGCCTGATCCGGGCAAGACGACCCTCCTCTCGAACGTCCTGATTTTTCCAACGCTTGGCCCCACCGCCGCCTGGCACACCGTTTGAACCGGAGCCGGGGCCACGATCCCCGCAATTCAACTTAACGAGGGAGCATGACCGTGGAAACCAGCCTTCTGATTCCCGTTTCCGATAGCGGCCTCGGCGGAGAGACCCGGAGCCAGGGCAACGGAGATCCGGCCTCCGACACGACGACCGGAGCCTCGTTCGGTCAGGTTCTCACGAAGATGAACGCGGCGAGCAACGCCGATGGTGAGGAAGCCGACCCCCTGTCCCAATCCCTTCAGCAGGATGAGGATCAGCAGGAACTGGCTCTTGTGCTCGTCCAGGCAGCCCTGGCCGCACAGGTCCTCGCGGTTCCTCTGACCGCCGGCGACTCTCCCCGGCCGACGACGGGGGAGGGGGACCTCGTGCCAGCCGATGGAGCGCCGCACCCTCCCGCCGGCCAAGACGCCGTCGTTGCTCCTTCTCTCCTCGGTTCCCAGGCGGAACCGGCGGCGACCGGGTTGGCTCTCCCTCCGTCGGCTCCCGACGCCCCGGCCGGGTCGGACAAGGGCATCCCGCCTGAAGGCGGCATCCCGCCGGGTGATGGACAGGCGGTGGCCCGGCCGCGCGGGCAGGGTGCGAGGGGGACCGAACAAGTCGCGATCCAGGCCGACGTCCGGCTGGCTGCTGCGGGCAAACAAGGCCAGGCAGGAGGAGAGCAAGCCGGGGCGGCGAGTCCCGATGCGGAACGGGATCAGGCCTGGTTGAACGGGCCGTCCCGCGCCGACGGGTCCGTCCCTCCCCCGGTCCAGCAGGGAGGAGAATCTGCGACACCGAAGCCCGGGAAGGACGCAGCCCGCCCCTCGGACGCGATCGCCCAGGCCGTTGCCGCCCGTTCCACAACGGATGCCGACTCGGATCGTGGAGGGACGAGCCTGACGGCTCAGGACGACGGAGGACAGGGCACGGGCCGGCAGGCCGGCGAGCAGAGGCTGTCCGAACAGGTTCATCAGGCGTCCGCAGGCGGCCTGCGCGAGGGGAAGGACTCGGGCAAGGAGGGGCGCGGGCAGGAAGCGGCCCAGTCGTTCGCCGGAATTGAGCGACAGATCGCGGGCCTCGGACCGAACTCCAACCAGGAGGCGAAATCCACTCCCCCGGTGCCGCCCGCCCATCCCGTTGTTCCGCCTGCCGATGAGCCGGCCTCGCCGCCTGCGTCCCGGTCGGTCAGCCTGGAGGTGCAACCGCCGGAATTGGGCCGGGTCCAGCTTCGCGTGACGGTTGCCGAGCAAACGGTCCACGCCCACGTGACGACCGAGCAGGTGGAGGTCAAGAACTTCCTCGTGGCCAACCAGGCCAGGCTGGAGACGGGGCTGCAGGCCCACGGCATGGACGTCGGTTCGTTCCAGGTGGATGTGGATGCGCACGGCAGACAGCTCGACACCGGCTGGGGAACCGGGTCCGGCCGGGAAGGACAGGCGCTTCCCAGGGGAGAGCAGGGGGCCGGGAGCGGCTCGGACTCGGCGCAGGACCAGCGGACCGACGCCTCCGCCGCCGAGACACGGGAACCCGGGCTGCTGAGTCTCTTCGCATGATGGAGCGGAGCTGACACGAGGGATCGGTATGGCCGACACAACGAGCATCCAGTCAGCCATCTCTTCGGCGGTCAACACGACCGCTTCTTCGTCAACGTCGGCCTCGAAGCAGCTCGGACAGGAGGACTTCCTGAACCTGCTCGTGGCCCAACTCAAGAACCAGAACCCCCTGAAGCCGCTCGAAAACGAAGCGTTCATCGCCCAACTCGCCCAGTTCAGCCAGCTCGAGCAGAGCAGCAAGCTCGTCAAGCTGATGGAGCAGAGCAACAGCGCCCAAGAGGCGGCCATGGAATTCAACCGGGTGGCCTTGATCGGGCGTCAAGTCAAGGTCAACGGAGCCACGATCCCTCTGGGTACGGGACCGGCCTCGGTCAACTATCAGTTGGCCGGCGACGCCGCTTCGGTGAAGGTCAGCATCCTGGACGCCAACGGCCTGGTCGTCAGGACGCTAGAGCTGGGCGCGCAGGGCGCCGGCAATCAGCAAATCACCTGGGACGGGAAGAATCAGAGCGGACAGGCCATGCCTTCCGGCACCTACAGCTTCGCCGTCTCGGCGACCGACAGCCACGGCGCTCAGGTGGGGGCCAGCCCCTTCTCCCTGGTCACCGTGACGGGCGTGCGGATGGACCAGGGTCGTCCCTTGCTCCTGGCGGGGAGCCAGACGGTGGATCCGGCTGACATTCAGGAGATCTATTGATGGGCGGGTTCTCCTCCATCTACACGGGGTTGAGCGGCGTGAGCGCGAACACCGAGTCGCTCTCGGTGATCGGCAACAACATCGCGAACCAGGGCACGGTCGGCTTCAAGTCCAGCCGCACGAGGTTCGCCGACCTGGTCCGTTCCTTCCGCGGGGCCGGCATCGGCGCCGGCGCCGCCCAGGCCGGCTCCGGCGTCGCGATCGAAAGCGTCCAGACCGACTTCGGCCAGGGCCCCGTCGTGCGCTCGTCCAGCGCCATGGACTGGGCGATCGACGGCAACGGCTTCTTCGTCGTGAAGAACTCATCGGGGAACACCTTCTATACCAGGGCCGGCCAGTTCCGGCTGAACGTGGACAAGCAACGGACGCGCATCGTGAACCCGACCGGCGAAGCGCTGCAGGGCTTCCTCGCCGACGAGAGCGGACAAATCGGGAGCGCGGTCGAGGAAATTTCGCTGAGCAACGAGATGGAAGGGAAGGCGACGGCCGCCGTCTCGTTCCTGGCCAACCTGGATTCCTCGAAGGACGCGATCGGCCTCCCGTTCGACGCGGACGACGCCTCGACCTATCACTTCTCGGTCAGCGAAGGGATCTTCAGCGAAGGCGACGACACCGCCCACACGCTGACGGTCTATTTCACCAAGACCGACGTCAACACCTGGGACTTGCACGCGCGGGTGGACGACGGCGCGGCCGTCGCCGGAGCCGCGCCGCTCGTCTTCAACGAGAACGGGGCGCTGGACTCAGGCGGAACGCAGGACTTCACGTTGACCGTACCGGGCTCCCCCGATTCCACCCAGTCCCTGACGATCGACTTCACGGGGACCACCCAGTACGGCCTCCCGTTCGCGTCCCTCTCCCAGTCCCAGGACGGGTATGCGTCCGGTACGTTGGAGACGATCTCGCTGGGGGGCGACGGGATGCTCACCGGGCGGTTCACGAACCAGCGGGAAAAGACGATCGGGCAGGTCGGGCTGGCCGCTTTCGAAGATCCGACGGGCTTGACGCGGTTGAGCTACGAGCTGTTCGCGGAGACGGGAGAGTCGGGCGCCCCGACGGTCCTGAAGCCGGGCGATCCTTGGCAGGAGGGACAGCCGGCCGTCGGACAGATTCAGGCCTACTCGGTGGAACAGTCCAACGTGGACCTGGGGGAGAGCTTCGTCGACCTGATCACGACGCAGTTCGGCATCCAGGCCAGCTCGCGGGCCATCCAATCGTCCGACGATCTCATCCGCGTGACGCTGGACTTGAAACAGTAGCTCCCATCCGTAACCGGCGGTGCGCGGTTCGCGGGGGACACAACGGAGGGAAAGAGACATGGGAATCCTGTCATCCTTGTTCGCGGCAGTCAGCGGTCTGAACGCCACGGGAAACCAGCTCTCGGTGATCGGCAACAACATCGCCAACCAGGGCACGGTCGGCTTCAAGTCCAGCCGCACGACCTTCGCCGACCTGGTCAGCTCCTCGCTGGGCGGCGGCACCGGCACCTTGCAGACCGGGATCGGCGTCGCCCTCACCAGCATCCAGGCCAACTTCACGCAGGGGTCGCTGGTCACCTCCGGCAACGCGCTGGACATGGCGGTGGACGGGAACGGGTTTTTCATCATGACGGATTCGCAGGGGGGCACCTTCTACAGTCGGGCCGGGCAATTCCGGCTCGACTCGCAGAATCGCGTCGTGAACCCGAACGGGCTGTTCCTGCAGGGGTACCAGGCCGACTCCGACGGCCAGATCACCGGTACGATCGACACGATCGCGTTGCCGGCCACGACCGCGTCTCCGAACAAGACGACGTCGGTCACGGTCTCCGTGAACCTGCAGGCCGACGCGACCACGAGCACCTTCTCGCTCAGCGATCCGACCGGCACGTCGAATTTCTCGACCTCGATCACCGCCTACGACTCGCTGGGCAAGAGCCACCTTCTGACCACCTACTTCACGAGGACCGCCGCCAACACCTGGACCTACAACGTGGTCGGCAACTCCAGCGAAGTGACCTCCGGCACGACCTCCGGCACCTACCACACGAGTAACATCAACAGTACGTTGGGAATCGTGAAGCTCATGTCCGGCTCGTTGACCTTCACGACGGCCGGGGCGCTGGATACGGAGAGTGTGGTCACCTATTACGATACGGGCACGGCGGCCGGGACAGCCGGAGCCACCGCCGGGGCCGGCCGGGTCAGTTTCACCGGCGCCACCGCGAACCAGGCCATCACGCTCGATTACGGAACCAGCATCACCACCGACAGCGGCACGACTGGCCTGGACGGGACGACTCAGTTTGGTGCCGCCTCGGCGCTCGTGAACCAGACCCAGGACGGGTACGGGGCCGGCAGTCTCCAGGCTTTCCTCGTGGACTCGGAGGGGACGATCAGCGGCCGCTTCTCCAACGGCCAGATCAGGACTCTGGCCCAGGTGGTCCTGGCCAAGTTCCCGGACCCGGTCGGGCTCGTCCGCTCGGGCAAGAACCTCTACGCCGAGTCGTCCGATTCGGGCCAGCCCTTGCGGGCTGCGCCGGACAGCGCCGGGCTGGGCAAGGTCGCCTCCAACTCGCTCGAGCTGTCCAACGTGGACCTGGGAGAGGAGTTCATCAACATGATCGCGGCCCAGCGCGGGTTCCAGGCGAACTCCCGCATGATCACGACCTCGGACGAGATCCTGCAGGAATTGGTGAATTTGAAGCGGTAGCCTGAATGGGCAAGAGGCGAGGGGCTAGAGGCCAGAGGCCCCTCGTCTCCCGTCCTTTGCCTTTCCCCCTCGCCCCTCGTCTCTCACCTCGTCGTGTCAGGATGCTGACGTCGTCAAGGGACTGGCTCCGCTCGGCCCGTGCTGCTGCGATGCGTCGCGAAACGCGCCGCGTCCGCCCGCCGAAAGGCGGTGAGATTCCAACGATTTCAGAGGCAACACGCGAGGGGAAGCCGGGGCGGGGGTTGGCACATCCGTTGCACAACGTTTGGCGCGATCGGCTACCCACCACAGGAGGGGAGAAACATGGCAGAAGCAGCCGCAGTCGACACCGCCGCCGCGGAAAAAGAGACGAAGAACCCGGCTCCTCCGGCCCCGCGCAGCCTTCCCGTCAAGCTGGTGCTCATGATCGGAGCCGCCGCACTGCTGCTCGGGCTGGGGGGCGCGATCGCGTTCATGAAATTCACGGGAGGCCACGCCGGCGAAGGGGCCCGTCCCGAACAAGCTGCACCGGCCGAATCGCCCGGCGCTGCGGCACCCGGGGAGCGGACGGCACAGGCGGGGCCCCCGGAGAAGGGCGCGCCCGGCACGATGTTCGACATGGATTCCTTCATCGTGAACCTGGCCGACGCCCCGGAAGTCCGCTACCTCAAACTCACCCTGAAGCTCGAGTTGGAGCAGCCGGATGTCGCGGCGGATCTTTCCGCCCGGATGCCCCAGGTGCGTGACGGCATCTTGATTCTGTTGTCGAGCAAGGACTCGTCCGGCCTGCGGACGACGCAGGGCAAGTTCCAGCTGCGGGATGAGATCACCCACCGCGTCAACTCGGCGCTCCCCAAAGCCGGCGTCCGGACCGCGTACTTCACCGAATTCGTCGTGCAGTAGGAAAGGGAAGCGAATCAGCCTTCGGCGTTCAGCGATCGGCCTCCTGGCCGACTGCTAAACGCCGGCCGCTGAGGGCTTTGTCGAAACCATGGCGGAGAAAATTCTCTCACAGGACGAAGTCGACGCGCTGCTTCGCGGCGTGGTCTCCGGGGAGGTGGACACCACACCCAAGGAGGAGCAGCTCTCGGGAGTCAGGGCGTACGACATTCTGAACCAGGAGCGGATCATCCGGGGACGGATGCCGACCCTGGATATGATCAACGACCGGTTCATCCGGCTGATGGCCGTGTCTTGGGGGAACACCCTGCGCAAGCTGATCGACTTCAGCCTGGTCTCCACCCAGATCGTCAAGTTCGGGGAGGTGCTCAAGAAATTTCCCCTTCCGTCCTCTCTGAACATCTTCCACATCGACACGCTCCGCGGGCACGGGCTGTTCGTGATGGACGCCATGCTCGTGTATCTGCTCGTGGACCACTTCTTCGGCGGCAGCGGGCAGACCCACGTCAAGCCCGAGGGCCGGGACTTCACGCTCATCCAGCAGCGGATCATCAAGACCGTCGTGAACCTCGCGTTCACGGACCTCGAGAAGGCCTGGCAGCCGGTGCAGCCGTTCAAGATTTCGCACGTACGGTCGGAAAGCAACCCCCAGTTCGCGATGGTGGTGTCGGTCTCCGAGATCGTGGTGGCGATCCGCTTCCAGGTCCAGATCGAGGAAAACACGAGGGACCTGTTCCTCGTGTACCCCTACTCGATGATCGAGCCGATCAAGGAGAAACTCTATTCGGGATTCATCTCCGACCATCTCGAGCAGGACCTTCCGTGGACCGGACGGTTCAGGGAGCAACTCCAGGAATGCGCCGTCCGTGCGACGATCCTGCTCGGCACCGCCACCGTGCGGGTCCGCGACGTGCTGAACTTCACCCCCGGCGACGTCCTCGTGCTCGACCAGAGCCCCGGCGATACGATGACGGGATTCGTGGAAGGGCAGCCCAAGTTCCAAGGGAACGCCGCGGTGCTCAAGGGGCATCAGGCGCTCCGGGTCACGCGCGTGCTGCGACCGTGACGGCGACGGCCTTCCGCGGTCATCAGGCATTCTGTGCGGAGTAAGGAGGCGTGAACATGGGAAACCTGGAAGCAATCCAACAGAAGGGAGAAGCGCCCCAGGCGGGAACGGTTCCCGAGCCGAAGTCCGCGGCGCCGCCATCTGCGGAAGGAAAGGCCGGAGCGACCGGGAACGGCAACCTGGATCTGGTCCTCGACATCCCGATGCAGGTCTCGGTCCAGTTGGGAACGGCTCGGATGCTGATCCGCGAGCTGCTCCAGCTCGGCCAGGGGTCCGTGATCGAGCTCGAAAAGCTGGCCGGCGAGCCGATGGAAGTGCTGGTCAACAACAAACTGGTGGCGCGCGGCGAAGTCGTCGTCGTCAACGAGAAGTTCGGAATCCGCCTGACCGACGTGGTGAGCCCGTCTGAGCGCATTCAGCAACTCACATGAGCAGGGTGGGGGCGAGGGGCTAGGGGCGATTGGTTCAGGAACGGGAGCCGATGCGTTCCCTCTCGCCTCTTGCCTTTGGCCTTTCTCGCCTTTTGCGTGACGCATGGAGTTCTGGGACAGCTTCATCCGAATGGTTTCGGCCCTGGCCGTGGTGCTGGGGCTCGTGTTGGCGCTGGCCGTGGCCGCCCGCCGGTTCCTTCGCGGGCGGATCGGCTCGCCGGCTGCCACCCCGCTCGTGCAGGTGTTGGGCAGCGGGTACCTGGGCGCGCGCAAGAGCATCGTCCTCGTGTCGGTGGCGGGGGAGTTGCTCGTCGTCGGTTCGACTGCGGACACGCTGGTTCCGCTGGGGCGGATCAGCGACCCGGAGCGGGTTCGACGCGACTTGATCGGCGGCGGGGCCGGTCGGCCGGAGACGGGGACGCCCGCCGAGGTGCTGCCGTGAAGCGCATCACGCGTGACGCGTCACGCGTCGCCCTCGTGGCCTGTTGCCTGCTGTCTCTCGCTTGGGCCGGGCCGGCTTGGGCCGACGGCCCGACCGTGACAATCGACTTGGGCGGCGGAAGCGGCAAGGGGCAGACCTCCGTGGTCATCCAGATTCTGGCCCTGCTGACGGCGCTCTCCCTCGCCCCGGCCTTCTTCATCATGGTGACTTCATTCACCCGGATCGTGATCGTGCTCTCGTTTCTGCGCCAGGCGCTCGGGACCCAGCAGGTGCCCCCGAACCAGATCCTCATCAGCCTGGCCCTGTTCCTCACCGTGTTCGTCATGACGCCGGTCTGGCAGAAGGTCTACCAGGACGCGCTGCAGCCGCTCGTGGCCGAACAGATCACGAACGAAGAAGCCTTCACGCGGGGCATGGCCCCGGTGCGAACCTTCATGCTCCAGCAGGTCCGGGAGAAGGACCTGGAGCTGTTCGTGGATCTGGCGAAGCTGCCCAAGCCGGCCTCGGCCGACGAGCTGCCCACGCACGTGCTCATCCCGTCGTTCATCCTGAGCGAGCTGCGGATCGCGTTCCAGATCGGCTTCCTGATCTATATTCCGTTCCTGATCGTGGACATGGTCGTGGCCAGCGTCCTGATGTCCATGGGCATGATGTTGCTGCCGCCGGTGGTGATCTCGCTGCCGTTCAAGCTGATCCTGTTCGTGCTGGCGGACGGCTGGTACCTGGTGGTCGGGTCGATGGTCAGAAGCTTTCATTAGCCTGGGTTGAAACGCCGTTCCTCGGTCGCTTCACGCTTCACGAGATACGCTTCACGCGGTGTGGAGGAATGTATGACTCCCGATGTCGTGGTGGAAATCGGCCGGCGCGCGATCGAGACCATGCTGCTGGTCTCGGCGCCCATCCTTGGGCTGAGCCTGGCCGTCGGGCTGCTGGTCAGCGTCTTTCAGGCCATGACCCAGATCAACGAGGCCACCCTGTCGTTCGCGCCGAAGATCCTGGCGGTCTTCGTGGCGGCGCTCCTGTTCTTTCCGTGGATGCTGGGCGTGCTCGTGACGTTCATGACCGGGATCATCCAGAGCATCCCGGATTACGCCAGATGAACATGGGCGCGAGATGCGCGGCACGAGGCAAGTGGCCCCTTACCCCGTGCCCCGCGCCTCGTGGCTGGAGCGAAGCGACATGACCAACGTCGTTCATCTTTCGCTTCCACAGTTCCAGAATCTGATCGTGATCCTCGTGAGGGTCGCGGGCATCCTGGCGGTGACGCCGATCCTGGGCAGCCGCTCCGTGCCCGTTCATGTCAAGACCGGCTTGGTCCTGGTCCTGAGCTTCGTGTTGCTGCCCTTCGTCCAGGTTGCCGGCCTGCCAGGCGACCCGCTGCTGCTCGGAGCCGGCCTGTCCGCCGAATTCCTGGTCGGCCTGGTGCTGGGCCTGGGCGTGCGCGCGGTCTTCGTGGGCATCGAGGTGGCGGGGGAGGTGATGGGGCACCAGATGGGGCTGGGGGTCGTCCAGCTCTTCGACCCCACGACGTCCCAGCAGATTCCGCTGGTCGGCCACTTCCAAACCCTGGTGGCGTCCCTGGTGTTCCTCTCGCTCAACGCCCATTTCATCGTCGTGGACGCAATCGCCCACAGCTTCGAGGTGGTCGCGCCCTTCAGCGCCCGCCTGTCCGACGCGATCGTGCAGGACGTCGTCCGAATCTCCCAGGGCATGTTCACGGTCGCGCTGAAGCTGGCGGCGCCGATCATGGTCACGATGCTGCTGATCAACCTGGCCATGGCGGCCCTCGGCCGGACGGTTCCCCAGTTGCACGTGTTCATCTTGAGCTTCCCGCTGACGATCGCCGCCGGCTTGTTGGTCATCGGGGCCGCGCTTCCCTTCACGGTCGGGCTCTATGAAGCCGAGTTCGTCGGCCTCGGCGAGACGGTGTACGGGTTGATGAGGATGCTGGGACATGGCTGAGCGGGACGACACCAGGACCGAGCAAGCGACAGCCAAGCGGAAGGCGGAGAGCCGGAAGAAGGGGCAGGTTCCCGTCAGCCGCGAAGTGCCCACCGCCGCCGTGCTCCTCGGCGGCATCGGCCTGTTGTGGCTCCTCTCGGGCCCGGCCGCCGCCGGGCTCCTCGACGTGATGCGCCGATGGCTGAGCCTGGCCACGGAGCAGGGCGGACGACAGTCCGTCACGGCCGACCTCTTCCAGGACCTGCTGCTCACGTTCGCGGTGGACACCTTGAGCCTGTCGCTCCCCTTCATCGCGTGCGTCACGGCGATCGGGGCCGCGTCCTACGTCGCCCAGACCGGCTTCCTGTGGAACAGCGAGGGGCTGCAGATGGATCCCGGCCGTCTCAATCCGGTCGCCGGGCTGGGGCGGTTCTTTTCCCTGCGCGCGGTCGTCGAGCTGCTCAAATCCATCCTCAAGATCTCGGTCATCGCCTGGGCCGGGTTTGCGGCGGTGCAGGACGACCTCCCGGGGCTGCCCGGCCTGGTGCAGTACGACCTGTGGGGCGCGCTGAGCGTCACGGTCTGGCTCGCGTTCAAGGTGGCGCTGGCCATCGCGCTGACCGTCGCCGTTCTGTCAGCCGCGGACTACGCCTACCAGCGGTTCGAATGGGAGCGCAGCCTGCGGATGAGCAAGCAGGAAATCAAGCAGGAACAGCGGGAGACCGAGGGAGACCCGCTCTTGCGGGCGCGCGTGCGCAGCCTCCAGCGCGAGATGGCGCGCAACCGGATGATGGCCGCCGTGCCCAAGGCCGACGTCGTGATTACGAACCCGACGCACCTGGCGGTCGCCCTGCGCTACGACCAGGCCTCGATGGCGGCGCCGGTGGTCGTAGCCAAGGGTGCGGGCTACGTCGCTCAGCGGATCAAGGACGTGGCGAACGAGCACGGCGTCACGGTGATCGAGAACCAGCTCGTGGCCAGGAGCCTCTACAAGCTCGTCGAGATCGGGCAGGAGATCCCGTCGGACCTCTATCGGGCCGTGGCCGAGATCCTGGCGCTCGTGTACCGGGCCAAGGGCCGAGGCATTGTCGGATAAGGCGCGGGGCTAGGGGCTCGAGGCTAGAGGCAAGCGGAGGCATGAGGGTGTCCGGAACGGTCGTGCATGGACAAAAGGCCGAACCCCTCGCCTCGTACCCCGGGCCTCTTGCCTGCGCAAAGGAGTTGCGATGAGCGCGAACCAGCAGACGATGCCCGGACTAAACCTGGTGAGGCATCCCGACGTGATCATGTCGATCGCGGTCGTGGGGATCCTCGTGATCATGCTGTTGCCGTTGCCGCGGTTCGCCCTCGACCTTCTGCTCTCCTTCAACATCACGCTGGCCATCGTCGTGCTGCTGGTGGGGATGCAGGTGCGGAAACCGCTGGAGTTCTCGGTCTTTCCTTCCGTCCTCCTGATGGTCACGCTGTTCCGGCTCTCGCTCAACATCGCCTCCACGCGCCTCATCCTCCTGCACGGCAACGAGGGGCCCGGCGCGGCCGGCGAGGTCATCCGCGCCTTCGGCAACTTCGTGATGGGGGGCAACTACACGGTCGGCTTGGTCGTGTTCTGCATCCTCGTGGTCATCAATTTCGTGGTCATCACGAAGGGAGCCGGCCGGGTCGCGGAAGTGGCCGCGCGATTCACCCTGGACGCGATGCCGGGCAAGCAGATGAGCATTGACGCCGACCTCAACGCCGGCCTCATCAACGAGACCGAGGCCCGCCGTCGCCGCCGCGAGATCGCCGAGGAGGCGGATTTCTACGGCGCGATGGACGGGGCCAGCAAGTTCGTGCGGGGGGATGCGATCGCCGCCGTCATCATCATCCTGGTGAACATCATCGGCGGCCTCACGATCGGAGTCCTGCAGCAGGGCATGAGCCTGGCCGCCGCGGCCCAGAACTACACGCTCCTCACCGTCGGGGAGGGCCTGGTGGCCCAGGTGCCGGCCCTGATCGTGTCCACCGCCGCGGGCATCGTCGTGACGCGGGCCGCCTCGGAGTCGGCCCTGGGCCAGGAAATCGCGCGGCAGGTGCTGGTCTCTCCGAAGGTCTTCGCGACCGCCTCGGTGATCCTGGTGGGGCTGGGAATGGTCCCGGGGCTTCCGCACGTGGCCTTCCTGCTGCTCGGATCGCTGGTCGGGTGGCTGGCCTACGAGCTCTACAGACAGGAGCGGGAGCGGGCCGTGGTGCCGGCGCCGGCCGCCCCGGCCAAAGGGGCGGAGCCGGTCCCCCAGGTCGCGCCGCTGGATTTGATGGAAGTCCAGGTCGGGTACGGGCTGATCGGGCTGGTGGATGGTGAGCAGGGCGGGCTCCTGCTCGAGCGGATCAAAGGGATCCGCCGGCAAACCGCCTCGGACATGGGCTTTCTGGTTCCGCCGATCCACATCCGGGACAACCTGCAGCTCCGGCCCAACGAGTACGCCATCCTGCTGAAGGGGGTGGAGTTGGTCCGCGGGGAGGTCCTGCCGGGCCACGTACTGGCCATTGATCCCGGCTCGGCCCACAAGGAGGCGGTGCGGGGCATCCCCACGAAGGAGCCGGCGTTCGGCTTGCCCGCGCTCTGGGTGCCAGAATCCGGGCGGGAGCAGGCCCAGATGGCCGGCTTCACGGTCGTGGACGGCAGCTCCGTGATCGCGACGCACCTTTCGGAAGTGATCAAACGGCACGCCCACGAGCTGATCGGCCGGCAGGAGGTCCAGGCCCTGCTGGACGAATTGGCCAAGACGCATCCGAAGCTGGTCGAGGAACTGATCCCCAACCTCCTGTCGCTGGGCGCGATCGTGCGCATCCTCGGGAACCTCCTGCGGGAACGGGTGCCGATCCGGGACCTGCGGACGATCCTGGAAGCCATCGCCGACCACGCCGGAGTGACCAAGGATCCGGAGGTGTTGACCGAGGCCGCGCGACAGGCGGTGGGGCGGGCCATCACGAGGCAGTATCTGGTCGTGGACGGGACGCTGCCGGTCATTACCCTGGACCCCAGGCTGGACCGGCGGTTGGCGGACCAGGCGGCTGCAGGAGGGCAAGGAGGGCTCTGGTCGCTGGAGCCGGGCTTGTCGCAGAAGCTGCTCGGCCTGCTCAAGCAGGCGGCCGAACGGGTCGCCACGAAGGGGCAGCAGCCGGTCATCCTCTGCTCGCCCGGCCTCCGCCGACACCTGCGCCGCGTGACCGAGCGGATTCTGCCGTCGGTGCCGGTTCTGGCCCTCAACGAGATCGACGGAGTCGCCAAGATCAAGGCGGTCGAAACCGTGAAGGTGGGCGAGGAAGCCGCATGAGAGAAGACGTGAGACGCGAGGCTTGGTGAAGAGTGATCGGTGATGGGTGAAGGGTGATGGCAAGCTGACCACGTCCGATGCCCACCGATCATCGATCGAACGACGCTTCACGAGCGACGAACGACGCAACGGGGGAGCCATGAAGATCAAGACCTTCCAGGCGCTGACGATGCACGAGGCGCTCAAAGCGATCAAGGACGAGCTGGGACCGGACGCGGTCATCCTCTCCAGCAAGCAGATCCGGAAGGGAGGCGGGATGTTCGGCCTCTTCGGCCAGCCGATGGTCGAGGTCTCCGCTGCAGTGGACCTCGCCCCCGGCTCCCCCTCACTCCGCCGGGGGTCCGCGGCTCAAGGGCACCCTGCGCATGCGCGGGAGCGATGGGTTCCGACGACTGGCGCGCAACGGGTGGCGGGAGCACGGGACGGATGGCGCCCCCCCTCCCCTGGCAGACAGCCGGCGGGCGGCGGGCGGGGGGCTTTTTCGGCCCCTCGCGACGCGGGCGCGAGGGGGACGGCGTCTCGCCTCACGGCCAAGGAGAAAGGCTTCGGCGAGACCCTTGAGGACTCGATCGCCCGGAGCCTGACGACCGAGCGGCCGGATCGGGGCTCTTCTGAGCGGGCCGCCGCCCAGGAAGGCCGGCTTCAGGACTGGGGGGAACTGCGCGAGGAGCTGCGCGGTCTGCGTCGGCTCGTCGAATCCTCGCTCCTTGGCGGGAAACGGGAGAGCGCTCCGGCGGCGTCGTGGCAGGAGGGGCTGCCCCCGCTGCTGGCCGCCCGCTATCGGGACCTGGTTCGCACGGGACTCGAGCCGGAGACGGCCCGGCGGTACGTGGAAGACGTGGCGCAGCGCCGGCCGGCCTTCGAGTCGGAGGCCGCCCTGCAGCAGGCTCTGGCCCGGTCGCTCGCCCGGGATGTGAAGGCCGGCGGTCCGCTTCTCGGTCTGGGCGAGTGGAAGAAGACGGTCATCTTTACCGGACCCACCGGGGTCGGCAAGACCACCACGATCGCGAAGCTGGCCGCCCATTACAAGCTGAAGGAAAAGCGCAGCGTGGCGCTGATCACGCTGGACACCTACCGCGTGGCGGCGGTGGAGCAACTGCGCATGTACGCCAACGTCATCGGGATTCCGCTGGACGTGGCGCTCACGAAACGGGAGGCGCTGGACTGCATCGGCCGGAGGAGGAAGTCGGAGTTGATCCTGATCGACACGGCCGGCCGCAGTCCGATGGACGAAACGGGCATGGAGGAGCTGCGGCAGCTCGTGAGCCTGGACCATCCGCTGGAGACGCATCTCGTGCTCTCGGCCACCACGCGCGAGCAGGATCTCAAGGAAGGGGTGGCGCGTTTCGCCGGCATCCCGATCACGCACCTGCTGTTCACCAAGCTGGACGAGACGACGGGCTACGGGGGGCTGTTCGAGCTGATGCGGAAGACCGGCCTCCCCCTGTCCTACTTCAGCACCGGCCAAGCCGTGCCGGAAGATTTGGAGGTCGCCCGACCGGACCGGCTGGCGGACCTGTTGCTGGGCGGATTGCTTCGCGGACGATCGAAAACCGCGCTGAACACGGAGGGGTGACGGCGGCCATCACGATGAACATCCAGAGATGAGCATCCAGAAAGGAGAGACGGTGGAGGATCAAACGACGACATTGCGGAGGATGACGGGCGGGCTCCAGGCGACGCTCCCGGCCGGCGCGGTTCAGGTCATGGCCGTGACCAGCGGAAAGGGGGGGGTCGGGAAGACGAACGTCGTGGCCAACCTGGCGATCGCCCTCGCGCGCGAGGGCAGGCGGGTGCTGGTCGTGGACGCGGATCTCGGGCTCGCGAACCTGGACGTGCTCCTGGGGCTCGTCCCCACGTACACGTTGGAGCACGTACTGACCGGCGAGAAGCGCCTGGGCGACATTCTCCTGCCGGGACCGGGCGGGATCACCATCCTGCCGGCCAGCTCCGGCGTGCAGGACCTCACGGCCCTCACCTGCGACCAGCAACTGTTGCTCCAGGACGAATTCGACTCGTTGCCCCTGGAGATTGACACGCTGCTGATCGACACCGGCGCCGGCATCTCCTCCAACGTCCTCTACTTCGCGGTCGCGGCGCAGGAGATCCTGGTCGTGGCGTCCCCGGAGCCCACCTCGATCACCGACGCCTACGCGCTGATGAAGGTCCTTTCGATCCGGTTCAGCGAACGGCGCTTCCGCCTCCTCGTCAACATGGCTCGGAGCCCGCAGGAGGGGATCGAGGTGTACCGGAAGATCGGCCTGGTCGCCGACCGGTACCTCAACATCTCGATCGACTATGTCGGCACGATTCCCCTGGACGACTACGTGCCGATGGCGGTCCGGCAGCAGCGCGCGGTGACGGACTTGTATCCCAAGGCCCCGGCCAGTTGCGAGTTCCGCCGCCTGGCCGGCGCGGTGATGCGATGGAGCGCGTCGGATGCGCCCAAGGGCTCGGTGCAGTTCTTCTGGCAGCGCCTGATCGCGCAAGGATGACGGAGGGGGCACATTATGGGACCGATGGTTGACGCGAAAGGAAGCAAGGCCGGGGCGTTGAACGAGGCTGAACGGGAGCGGGTCATCCGTGAGTTCACCCCGGTGATCAAGGCGATGGCCCATCGCCTGGCGTTCCGGCTTCCGGCCCACCTGGATGCGGAAGATCTCGTGTCCGTCGGCGTGATCGGGTTGATGGACGCCATGAACAAGTATGACCCGACGAGGGAGGCCAAGTTCAAGACCTATGCGGAGTTCCGGATCCGCGGAGCGATGCTCGACGAGATCCGCTCGATGGACTGGATTCCCCGGTCCGTGCACGAGCGCATCGCCCTGCTCCAGAGGACCCAAACCGAGCTGATGAGGAAATATGGACGTCCGCCCACCGACGAGGAGGTGGCCGCCGCCCTGAAGATGTCGCTGGAGGAACTGGACGATTTTCTGGCCCGGTCGCAGGGCGCCGTGCTGCTCAGCATCCAGGACCTCGGAGCCCAGGAGCTGGACGGACACGTGATCCTTCGGGTCCTGATCGACGAGCAGAACCCGGACCCCCTGTCCGCAGCGGTCTCGGAGAACGTGCGCGAAATTCTGGGCAAGGCGATCCAGGAGCTGCCGGAAAAGGAGCGGTTGGTCCTGACGCTCTATTACTATGAGGAGTTGACCATGAAAGAGATCGGCTCCATCCTGAAGGTCACGGAGTCGCGGGTCTGCCAAATCCATGCCAAGGCAATCCTCCGCCTCAAGGCCAAGCTCAAGTCCATCTTGTGACTGTGCCGCCGGTCTGCTGCCGTCGAGGAGGGCGCTGCCCCGCTCTCCCCCGGCTGTCACTTCCTGTCCCCCGTTGCTTCGCGTTCCTCTCTATTGGCGCGTCCGGTTGACAGCCGCCGCGCTCACCGCTTCAGAAGTCTCCGTTTCGTGCCGACAAGGTGGCTGGCATATGCCGCCCGTCCGGTTCCTTCCCGTGGGACTCGGGGCGGCGGCGTGCGCCGGCACGATCGGGGTCCCAAGGTTCGTCCAGAAAGCGGGCAAATTTGGTGAGCGGAATCGGGCGAGCGGTCCGGTCGGCGATTTGCAATCGCCTCGTGCGGATTGTTGGCGGCGGCCGGAGGGTTTCGGATCGTTCGTCTCTGCCCAAGGAGCCGACGCCGGTGCTCCCAATGCAACAGACCAGACAGCCGCCCGAATGGTACGGGATGGCCTTGCCCGCCACGTTCATCCTGTGGTTCCTCGTCTCGCTGGGACTCGGCTCGTTCGCCCTCCTGTCCTTGCGGTCCACCCTCATCCACGAGCGGGGCGCCGAGGTGGCGGAAAAGGCCGCCGAGGTGGCCGATCGGCTCGACCGCATCCTGTACGAGCGGTACGCGGACATCAGGATGCTGGCCGACCTGCCCGTGCTCCGAACCGGCGATGAGGCGGCCCGGTCGGGCGTCTTGCGTCGCTATCAGAGCGTCTCCGGCTACTACGCCCTGCTCGGGGTTGCCGACGCGACCGGGCGAGTGGTCGCCGCAACCGATCCACAGGCGCGCGGGCTCGACGTGAGCCGGGAGGACTGGTTTCTCGGAGTCGCCCAGACCGGACGTGTCCACCTGGGGACGGCGCGGGTGCTGCCGAGCCAGGCGGATTGGCGCGAAGCCGTCGTCTTCTCCGCCCCCGTCCGCGACGACCGCGGGGCGATGCAGGGCGCGGTGGTCAGTCTGATCCCGTTCGATCGCCTGCGAAGCGTGATCGAGGAGAGTCGGCTGCCCGGGGGGGAGGACGGATCTCCTCCCTACGAATGGCTCCTGGTCGATCCGCAGGGGTTCGTGATCAGCGGCATGGAAGAAACGGGGCGGAGAGGGAGCCTGCTCGAGTCGCGGACTCCGTCGGTGATGCAGGCCGCCGTTGCCGAGCCCGGAGCCAGGGGCTTCGTCGAAGAGGAAGATGGGCCGCGCCGCGTCCCGGTGCTGACCGGGTTCGCGCGCATGCCCGGCTACCGGAGCTTTCTGGGGTTCGACTGGATCGTGCTGGTCCGGGCCGACCGGGACCGGATCTATGAGCCGATCAATCGGCTGGTGAGGACGGTTGGCTGGGTGGGCCTCCTGTTGGCGATCCCTCTGATGGGGTTCGGCCTGTGGGCCTCGCGGCGACTGGCCCGGGACGTTGCCGAGCGTCGGCTGGCCGAGCAGCGCCTCGACGACCTGGCCTACTACGATCCGCTCACGGGGCTGCCGAACCGCCGGCTGTTCCTGGATCTGCTCAATCAGGCCCTCGCGCGGGCCCGCCGTACGGACCGGCTGGTCGCGCTCATGTTCCTGGACCTGGACCGGTTCAAGCTGATCAACGATTCGCTGGGGCACGCGATCGGGGACCTGCTGCTGAAGGCGGTTGCGTCACGGTTGACCGCATCGGTCAGGACCAGCGACACCGTAGCCCGGCTGGGCGGGGACGAGTTCACGGTGATTCTGGAAGATCTGACCTCGTCCGAGGACGCGGGACGCATCGCCCAGAAGATCCTCGACGCCGTGGCCATCCCCGTGCTCCTGGAGGGCCACGAGATCTTCATATCGGCCAGCGTGGGCATCGCCCTGTACCCGACCGATGACCGGGAGCGGGACAGCCTGATCAAGAGCGCCGACACGGCGATGTACACGGCCAAGAAGGACGGCGGGACCTTCCAGTTCTATTCGGCGGACATGAACGTCAAGGCGGTGGAACGGTTGACCCTGGAGACCGGTCTGCGTCACGCCCTGAAGCGCGGTGAATTCGTCCTCTTCTACCAGCCCCTGGTGGATTTCCACGAAGGGCGGATGGTCGGGGTGGAAGCGCTGGTGCGCTGGCGCCATCCGGAGCGCGGGCTGCTCTTGCCGAACACGTTCGTCCCGCTGGCGGAAGAGACCGGCCTCATCGTGCCCATCGGCGAGTGGGTGCTGCGAACCGCCTGCGTGCAGACCAGGGCCTGGCAGGAGGGCGGGTTTCCGCTCCTGCGGGTCGCCGTGAACCTCTCGCGCCGCCAGTTCCAACAGAAGAACCTGATCCAGGTCATCCAGCAGGTGCTGAACGAGACGGGCCTCGCCCCCCACTGCCTGGAGCTCGAGCTGACCGAAAGCCTGCTGATCGAGGACTCGGAGGAAACCATCAGCGCGCTTCGGGCGCTGCACGGCATGGGCATCAGGCTGTCCATCGACGATTTCGGCGCGGAGTATTCCTCCTTGGGGTATCTCAAGCGGCT
This sequence comes from Nitrospirota bacterium, assembly GCA_040757595.1. Taxonomy (NCBI): domain Bacteria; kingdom Pseudomonadati; phylum Nitrospirota; species Nitrospirota bacterium. The sequence goes on from JBFLWP010000002.1 coordinate 48,234, forward strand.
CCCGATCAGCACGCTCAAGATCGACCGGTCCTTCGTGCGGGACATCGCCACGAATCCGGACGACGCCTCGATCACGCAGGCCATCATCACGCTCGCTCACTGTCTCAACCTGAACGTGATTGCCGAGGGGGTGGAGACCGAAGGGCAGGTGGAGTTCCTGCGGGCGCATCGGTGCAACGAGATGCAAGGGTACTACTTCAGCCAACCGCTGACGGCCGGCAAGATGACCGCGTTGATCGCGGACCGCGGGCGCCTCAACGGCTCGGACCAGGAGACCCCGACCCTCGTCACGACCTGACGAACGAACGGATTCCTGCCTGCGGGGCTTCGCTCAGATCTCGGGTGCCGCGCATTCCTCCGCCGACCGGTCCGCCTGCCGGTTGACCGATTCCCGGATGCCGCTCCAGATCGGCTCCGGAACGGACAGAAATGCTTCGATGACGGCGGGATCGAACTGCCGGCCGCTGAACCGTCGGATCTCCTCGCGCGCGTCACGGAACGGCTTGGCCTTCCGGTAGGGGCGGTCGGACGTGATCGCGTCGAGCGCGTCCACCACGGCGAAAACGCGGGCCCCGATCGGGATCGCCTCGCCCTTCAATCCGTGCGGATACCCCGACCCGTCAAAGCGCTCATGGTGCGCGAGGATGATCTTGGATGCACCCTTCAGGAAGTCCACCCGGGAGGCCAGCCGATACCCGAGGAGCGAGTGCTGCTTCATGACCACCCACTCCTCTTCGGTCAGGGCGCCTTGTTTGAGCAGGACCCGGTCGGGGATCCCGATCTTCCCGATGTCATGGAGGTAGACCCCGCGCTCCAGCGTGGTCAAGTCCGTCTGGCTCATGCTCAACGTCCGTCCCAGGGTCAGGGCGTACTGCGCGACCCGCTCGGAATGGGCGTGCGTCTCCACGTCGCGGGTGTCCAGCGCCGCGCCCAGCGCCTTGAGCGTGTCCCGGTACGTGGATTCGAGGTGCCGGATGACCTGCTGCAGCTCGTGCGTTCGGTCCTCGACCTGGCGCTCCAGGATCGACTGGTAAGCCTTGCCGCCCAGGATCAACTGCCGCTTCATGAGTCCCAGCGCGACGCTGTCCCGGAGGTCCTCCGGAGTGAAGGGCTTCACCAGATAATCGTCGGCTCCGCTCCGGATGGCGTGAACGGCCAGCTCCAGATCGCGCGAGCCGGTGATCATGATGACGGTCACGGTCGGATCCGCGGCCCGGATCTCTTTGAGCATCTCCAGCCCGTTGATGCCCGGCAGGTTGATGTCGGCGATCACGATGTCCACCATGCGGCTGCGAAGCTGGCGGAACGCCTCGCCGGCGTCAGGGGCGGCCAGGGTGACGGCCCCGGTCCCGGCCAGGATCTCCTGGACGAGCCTGGTGACGTGGGGATGGTCGTCCACGATGAGGATGACCGCCTCGTCCTGCGCCGGCAGGCTCAAGAGGGACGAGGGGGGGCGATTCACGGATGAAGCCGGGGGTTCGTGCCCGGCCGGAGAAAGTCCGGTTCCAAGCGCGCGCTCGGCCGAACTGAGGAGGTCGCGATCGGCCTGGCTGCGGCCGAAGGCGGTTCCCACGCGGAGCTGCAGTGTGACCGGCAGGCCCCCGCGTTCGTTGGATTTTTGGACGCCGGCTTGGACCCTCGCGACGACCGCCTCGACCTCCGTCGGCGTGGTCTCGGGCAGGAGCAGGGCGATCGTCCCTTCGCCGTACCTGGCCGCCAGGTCCCGGGAGGCGAGCGAGTCTTGGACGACGCGACCCAGCAATTCGACCGCTCGGTCCCGGACGTCCTGGCCGAAGGTCTCGTTGATGGAGTCGAGACGGTCCACGGCCAGCAGCACGACGGCCGTGCCGGCCAGGTCGCACACCGTCCGGAGCCGCGCCGCGAGGGCCTGCTCGAACGTACTCCTGGTGTAGAGTCCGGTGAGCGGGTCGCGCGAGGCCGGCTCCTGATCTGGTCCGGGATGCAAGGCCTCCATGTCACGGCTCCTCTTCGCAGTCGGGTGGGGCAGGGGACGCGACGATCCCCGATCCGCCATGCCTTTATCGGTCATTCCTGATCGGTCTTGAGCCGAGTCCCTCGAAACGCCAGCCCAGCCGTTCCTGCCCGGTCGTCCGACAGGATTTTCCCGGAAGGCAAATTCTTCCCGGTCGTCCGAACCGGCGGGGAAACGGGTTCCTCCGTCGGTCCGACTTTCCCTATTAATGATGCGCGATTGAAGCGGCGGCGACGCCCGTGCCCTGTCCGGACAATGGCACGCAGGTTGCTTTTTCCGGACAGGCAGCTTGGGGAGGGCGCATGAACAGGGGAGTCTATCCCGTCCTGACAGGGTCCCTGGCCCAGGAGCACCGTATCCAGGTGCTCTCCAACAACATGGCCAACGTCAACAGCTACGGCTTCAAGCGGGTGGAGCCGGTCTTCGCTTCCGTTCTGGGGAGCCAGGGGCTCTTCCAGTCCGGCTCGTCCGGCGGCCCGACCTTCCAACCGTTCGTCACGGGGCCCCAGGGCGTGGCCGAGCGGGTGTTCGTCCAGACGATCGAGCTCAACACGAACTTTTCGGGAGGGCAGCTCCGGCAGACCAAGGTTCCCCTTGATCTCGCGATCCAGGGGGACGGGATGTTCGAGATCATGACCCCGCAGGGCCCGCTCTACACCCGCAACGGCTCGTTTCACATGGACGAGCAGAGGCGGCTGCTCAACGCGACCGGCCATCCGGTCATGGGGGACAAGGGAGAGATCAAGCTGAAGCCGGGAGAGGTGCGGGTGGTGAGCGGCGGAACGATCCAAGTGGACGGAGAGGCCGTGGCCCGCATCACGGTGGTGGAATTCCCGAAGGATAAGCCGCTCCAGTCGGTCGGCCAGGGACTCTTCGTGGGCGAGAACGGCAAGCCGGTGAAGGATCCGAACGTCTTGTCCGGGTATCTGGAGGAGTCCAACGTGAACCCGTTCACCGAAATGGTGAACCTGATCGAAGTGATGCGGAGCTACGAGTCAGCCCAGAAGATCATCCAGACGTTCGACCACATGGCCGAGCTGTCGATCGAGGAAGTGGGCCGGGTGGCGTAAGGACGTGAGAGGTGACGCGTCACAGGTGACGAGTGCCGGAGAAGAAAGATTGGTGAATCTTGCCCGTCACGCGTCACTGGTCACCCGTCACGAAGAATGACTGAAGGCTCAACCATGGTCGTCATCGAACCTGAATCGCAAAGAGGTCGGAAATGATCAGAGCCATGTGGACCGCGGCGGCCGGCATGACTGCCCAGCAGTTGAACATTGACACGATCGCCCACAACCTCGCCAACGTCAACACCAACGCGTTCAAGCGCAGCCGGGCGGAGTTCGCCGACCTGATGTACCAGATCCAGCGGATGCCCGGCACCAATTCGTCCAACATCGGGGTCTTTCCCGTCGGCATGCAGGTCGGCGGCGGGGTGCGGCCGGTTACGGTGGCGAAGGAATGGATCCAGGGGAACTTGCGGCAGACCGGCAACGAGCTGGACTTGGCCATTGACGGACCGGGGTTCTTCCAGGTGACCCGGCCGGACGGCACGATCATGTATACCCGCAACGGCTCCTTCAAACGGGACAACGTCGGGAACCTCGTCACCGGCGACGGCGACCAGCTCAATCCCGTGATTACCATCCCCTCCGGCACGCTGAAGGTGGACATCGCGCAGGACGGGACCGTCTCGGTGCTGCTGCCCGGCGTGACCCAGGCCTCGCAGGTGGGACAGATTCAATTGACGCGGTTCGACAATCCCTCCGGCTTGATTGCCCAGGGCAACAATCTGTTCCTCGACAGCTTTTCCTCCGGTCCGCCCATCCAGGGCACCGGCGGGTTCTCGACCGGATTCGGCCTCATCCAGCAGGGATACCTGGAGAGCTCGAACGTGAACCTGGCGGAGGAGATGGTCAACATGATCATCGCGCAGCGGAGCTATGAAGTAAACGCGAAAGCCATCCAGGCCGCGGACGAGATGATGGGGCTGGCGAACAACGTCAGGCGGTAGCGTTGGGACTGATCCGGTGGGGGGACAAGAGATGATACGAATGGCTCTCTGGCTGGCGGTCGTTGCCTGGTTATCGGCTTCGGATCCGGTCCAGGCCAAACCGGACAAGCCCCGTCAGTCCCCGGCTCCGGTTCGCGCGGTGACCCAGTCGGTCAACGTGGAGCAGGTCCGGGCGGTCCTCCTCCAGTATCTGGAGCGGCAGCTCGGGAGCAAGGCGGACGAGGTCGAGGTGCAGGTGCTGAGCCCGCTGGAGCCATTTTCCGTTCCAGCCGGTTCGTTGGACCTGCACGTCATCCCGCGCGGTCAGGATCGGGCGCTTGGGAAGAAACTTTTCGAGGTGGGCGTCGCGGTGGACCGGAAAGAGGTCGAGACCGTCAGGGTGACCGCGGAAGTCACCGCGCGCGCGGACGTCGTGACGCCGGTACGTCCCATCAGGCCGGACGAGACGATCGAGGCCGAGGACCTTGCGGTGACGAGGATCCAGTTGCCGGTGGCCATGCACGATTTCATGAAGGACGTCGAGACGGTCGTCGGCAAGCGCGCGCTCCGTTACCTGCAGCCGGACCAGCCGGTCCGCTTGTCGGCCCTCGCGCTGCCCTACGTGGTCAAGCGGGGGGACCGGGTGACGATCGAGGCCAAGCACGGGGGACTCCTGATCCAGGCCGCGGGTCTGACGAAAGCCGCCGGCTCGGTGGGGCAGTCCATCGCGGTCACGAACCTGGACTCCGGGAAGGAAGTCCGCGCCCGGGTCATCGGTCCTGGTGTCGTGCGGGTGGAATTTTAACTGCGTGACAGGTGACGGGTGACGAGTGGTGAGTGACGGCAGAAAGCATGGTCGGTGGTCAGTGGCCGGTGAAGATTCCGGAGCTCCGCCCTTCGCTGACCACCGACCACCGTCCCCCAACCATGGTCCAACGGCTGTCACGTGTCACGCGTCATGCGCCACGCTACTCTTGCTTCTCCTGTCCGCCGGCTGCGCGAGTCCGCCGCCGGTCAGCTCGCAGATCGCATTTCCGCCCCTTCCACCGCCCAAGACGGTCGGGTCACTCTGGCAGGAAGAGAACGGCCGGGCGTACCTCTACGAGGATCTCCGCGCGAGGCGGATCGGAGACGTGATCACGATCGTGATCGAGGAAAAGCACAAGGGCTCCAAGAGCGCCGACACGACGGCGGAGCGGGAGTCAACGTTGGCGAGCAGCCTCTCGGGAAGCGGCAGCGTCTTCACGGCCGGCATTCCCGCGCTTTTCCTGAACAAGAGCTTGGCGACCAGCCTGGGGGTGGACGGCAGTTCCAAGGGGAAGTTCGGGGGAAAGGGCGAGACGAGCCGGGAAGACACCCTCACCGGCACCATGTCGGCTCACGTGATCGAGGTCCTGCCGAACGGTGATCTGAGGATCGAGGGGCGCCGCGAGGTGACGGTCAACAGCGAGAAGCAGACGATGGTCCTCAGCGGCGTGGTCAGGGTCGTGGACCTCGACACGGCCAACCGGGTGAAATCGTCCCGCATCGCCGACGCCAAGATCGAATATACGGGGCTCGGCGTGGTCAACGACGTTCAGCGGCCTGGGTGGCTCGTGCGGGTGTTGGACTGGATCTATCCGTTCTGAGGAAGACGTGAAACGTGAGACGCGAGCCGTGAAGGATGACGAACGAGGGGACAGGATGAACTGCAAGCGGCTAGCAGGGCTGGTGCTCATCGGGGTGCTTCTCGCCGGGTCCGCCGAAGCGGCCCGGGTCAAGGACATTGCGAGCATCGAGGGAGTACGTGAGAACCAACTGCTGGGCTACGGGCTCGTCGTCGGGTTGGACCGGACCGGCGATCAAGTCATCGGCGGCCAGTTCACGGTGCAGGCCATGATGTCCATGCTCAACAAGATGGGCATCAATCTTGTTATCGATCCCATCCAATTGCTGACCAGAAATATCGCCTCGGTGATGGTGACCGCCAAGCTGCCGCCGTTCGCCAGGCCGGGCCAGACCGTGGACGCCGTGGTCTCCTCCATGGCCAACGCCAAGAGCCTGCAGGGGGGGACTCTGCTGCTCACGCCGCTCAAGGCTCCGAACCAGCAGGTCTATGCGGTTGCACAGGGGCCGATCTCGATCGGGGGATTCCTGGGCGGCAGCGGAGGCGGAAGCGGCAACAGCGGGAGCAGCACGGTGATCAAGAATCACCAGGCGGCCGGCGTCGTTCCGAACGGGGCCATCGTCGAAAAGGACGTGGCGGTGAACATCGAGTCCTGGGATTCGGTCTCGATCGTCCTGCGGCAGCCGGACTTTACGACGGCGATTCGAGTAGCCGACGCCATTGACAACCTGCTGGGGCCCGGCTCCGCCGCCCCGGTCAACGCGGGGCAGGTCCGCGCGGCCGTTCCCGCCAGCTTCCAGGGCCGGGTGGTCCAGTACATCGCGACGATCGAGGGGCTGGAGGTCTCGGTGGACGTGCCGGCCAAGGTCGTGGTGAACGAGCGGACCGGCACGGTGGTGCTCGGTGAATATGTCCGGCTTTCGACCTGCGCGATCGCGCACGGCAACCTGACGATCACGGTCAAGGACACGGTCTCGGTCTCCCAGCCGAGCGCCCCTCTCATCGGGAACGCGGCGGGGAAGACCGAGGTCATCCAGAACCAGGAGACCCAGGTGCAGGAGGATCCGGCCCGGTTGATGGTGGTGGACGAGACCGTGACGCTGGGGGAGGTCGTCCGGGCCTTGAACGCGGTGGGAGTGACCCCTCGCGACCTGGTGGCTATCCTCTCCGCCTTGAAGTCCGCAGGAGCGCTTCAGGCAAATCTAGAAATCATATAGATTTGAACAGCATAGTTAATGTGACGATTTCGATATTTTCCAAGGGGACGCGATGGGCACCGATCTCGGATACTTGCCGCTCCACCCGGTGACGACGCCCGATATCGGCTTCGGGGCCAGAGCCGAAGGGTTGGTCCTGACGCTTGAAGCGGCTAACGATCCGGCCAAGCGGGAGAAGGTCGACCTCCCCAAGGCCGCGAAGGAATTCGAGAGCTACTTCATCGCCTATCTGATGAAAGTCATGAGGGAAACCGTCCCCAAGGGGCTCGTCGAAAACAAGGGGGGGCAGTACTTCTATTACTTTTATGACCAGGAGATCGGCCGGCTTGCTGCAGAGCGGGGCGGGTTGGGGTTCGGGGCCCTCCTGCTGGGGGAGTACGGGCAACAACCGGCATCATCCGGCCAAAAAAACCTCTCAAGTCCTGGGGCGAATCAGCCGATACCAGGAGCGAGCCGGTGAAGCATCTGGCGCGGAAGGGTTCGATGGGCCGAGCCAGTCTTGCCGGTGGCGAGAGGATAACAGATGGAAATCTCGGGTCATGGTCACGCTCACGAATTGGCCAAATTGCTGCTCGGGGTCCAGGACTCGGACCGGTCGACGGGGAAGTCCCAGGCCTGGTCCACACCCAAGCAGGATCAGGTCGACATTTCCGACCAGGCCAAGGAGATCCAGCGGATCAAGTCGCTGGTCAATGAGCCGGACACGGCGCGGGCCGCTCACGTGGAGCGACTGCGGCAGGCCGTGGACAGCGGAACCTATGATGTCAGCGGCCGCAAGGTGGCCGATGCCTTAATCCGACACGTGCTGACCGACGCCGTCCTCTGACCGTCGCGCCTCTCCCGCGAGGCGGCAGGGCCGGCCGGCCCTGCCGTCCGCGAGGAGAGAGCCCATGTCTACCACCTTCTTGACAGCCCCTCTCATCGAGCAGCTCGTCGAGGTCCTGGCCAAAGAGCAGCAGGGCCTGGAAGCCTTTCTGGCCGTCCTGGAGCGGGAGCGGCACGCCATCAAGGCCCTGTCGGCCGACGGAATGGCCGCCGCGACCAGCGCGAAGCTCACGCTGCTCGAGACCCTCGGAGCCATCGAGCGGCAACGGGCAGAGGTGATCGCCCAACTGGCGCGGGAATGGTCGGTCGAGGCGGACCAACTGACGCTCCGTGCGATCGCCGAGCGGGTCGAGGCCAGGGAGGCGGGAGCCCTCCTCCGGATGCGTGACACGCTCAACCGGGCCCTTGCCGAGCTGGGGGATGCCAACGAGTTCAACGGCATGGTCATCGCCCATTCCCTGGCCTGTTTCGAGGGAGGGCTGTCGGCCGGACGGGTCAATCCGGCGACGCCGCTCTATTCCGCCGCCGGCCTGTTGCAAATGGTGCAAGGACCGGGGGAGCCGACGCTGGCCCGCAAGGGCTGAGCGCAGGAGGGCGAGACATGTCGGGAATATCCAATCTGTTCGAGATCGGGCGGTCGGCGCTGTTCGCCAGCCAGCAGGCCCTGTCGGTGACCGGCCACAACGTGGCCAACATCAACACGCCCGGCTACGCCAGGCAGAAGGCGGTCTTTGCCGAAGCGCGCCCCATGGACGGCAGTCCGGGGCAGGCGGGCACAGGAGTCACGGTCACGCAGATCCAGCGGTCCATTGATACCTTCCTTGAAGGCCAGTTGACCACCTCCCACGAGCAGCTCGGCCGTTACGAGGTCTACCGGAGCAGCCTGCTCCGCATCCAGGAGCTGTTCGGGGACGCGAACGACCAGGGGATCGGCGCGAGACTCAACGAATTCTTCAATGCGCTCCAAGACGTCGCCACCAGCCCCTCGGACCTCACGGCCCGGACGGTCCTGCTCTCGAAGGCGACCACGCTCAGCCAGGAGTTCAACCGGGCGCAGACGGACTTGACCGCCAACCGCCAGGCGCTCGACCGCCAGGTCAGCCAGACGATCTCCGAGATCAACGACCGGGCCTCCCAGATCGCGGACCTGAACGCGAAGATCGTGGAGGCGGAGAACAGGGGGCAGAACGCCAACGACCTGCGCGACCAGCGGACCACGCTCCTCAACGAGATCGCCGAACGGATCGAGGTCTCGACCTTCGAGGACTCGTCCGGCAGCCTCTCGGTCTTCGTCGGCCGCGGGCAGGTGTTGATCTCCCAGAGCACGGTCCGCGAACTGGTCGGGGTGGCCTCGGCGGCCAACGACGGCCTCCTGGCGGTGGGCTACGACACCGGCGGCACGAACCAGACGGACATCTCCTCGCTGATCACCAGCGGCCGGCTCAAGGGGTTGCTGGACGCCAGGGACAGCACGATTCCCGGCCTCCTGACCTCGCTGGACAAGCTGGCCGCTTCGCTCGTGAACGAAGTCAACCAGGTTCACCGCCTGGGCTACGGGCTGGACGGGTCCACCGGGAACGACTTCTTCGATCCGCTCTCCGTCACGGCCGAGGCCAAGACGACGAACACCGGCAGCGCGAGCGTCGGGAGCGGGGCGATCACGGCCAACAGCCTCCTGACCTTCCACGACTACACGATCACGTTCACCTCGGCCACCGCCTACGAGATCAAGGACGCCACCGACGGAACCTACATCAAGGGCAACTATGCGGGGACTGCGATCACCGCCCCCTCCGCCGATTCGCCCGCCTACATCATCACCGGGTCCAACGACACCCTGACCGTGAGCGTGGACGGGACCGCCTCGGGCACGATCACGCTCACCGGAGCCGCCTCTCCGGGCCAGGCATACACCAGCGGGTCGGCCCTCGCCACCGAACTGCAGACCAAGATCAACGCGGACGCGACCCTGTCCGCGGCGGGAAAGAGCGTCACGGTGATCTACGACACGACGACGAACCGCTTCGTCATCACCTCGAACTCGACCGCCTCGACGTCGGCCGTGAACGTGACCGGGGGGACCGCCAGGGCCACGCTGGGCCTGTCCAGCGGAACCAGCACGGCCGCCTCTGGCACCTACAGCTCGCCGCAGACGTTCACGCTCGACGGGCTCTCGGTCACGGTCACGGGCACGCCGGCCGCCAGCGACGTGTTCACGGTGAACTCGCGGGAGGACTCGGCCAAAAACATGGCCGTGAGCCTTACGAGCGGCAACAAGGTGGCGGCGGCAACGTCGCTGGCCGGCGTCCCGTCCGACAACGCCACCGTCCTCTCTCTGGTCGCGCTCAAGAGCAAGTCCCTGGACGCCCTGGACGGCACGACCTTCAGCAGCTTCTACGGCGTCACCGCCGCAAACCTCGGGGCCACGGCCCAGAAGGCGGATCGGGACTTCCGGTCCCAGGAGATCGTGCACGGACAACTGGAGACCTTCCGCTCGGAGGTCTCGGGGGTCTCGCTGGACGAGGAGCTGGTGGACCTGATGCAGTTCCAGCGGGCGTTCGAGGCCGCGTCGCGGCTCATCGTGATCACGGACGAAATGCTCCAGACCCTCATTTCGCTCGGCAGGTGACGCCATGCGCGTATCCGAATTTCAGATGTTCCAGCTCTTTCTGAGCAACCTCCAGCGGGCGCGGTACAAGGCCCTGCAGGCCCAGGAACAGCTCTCGTCGGGGAAGCGGATACTCCGGCCCTCCGACGATCCCACCACCTTCGACCGGATCGTCTCGGACAAGGCGGCGCTGGCCGTGGCGGACCAGCGGCTGCGGAACGTCCAGTTCGGCGGGACCAAGCTCAAGACGGCCGACACGACCCTGGGCTCTGTCGCGACCCTCCTGACCCGGATCAAGGAGCTGGCGGTGCAGTTCCGGGACGACACGGTCGGCGCCTCCGAACGGGCGACCGGGGCCAAGGAGGTCCGCCAGATCCTCCTCGAGCTGCAACAGTTGGCCAACACGAAGCTGAACGGGGAGTCGCTCTTCAGCGGCACCAGCACGCACGGCCGGGCGACCGGCCTCGCGATCACCGCACCGGTCACGCTGACCAACGGGAGCACCGATACGCTGGTCGTGTCGGTGGACGGGACAACCTCCGGGACGATCGACTTGACCTCCACGACCGAATCCCTGACCGGCTCTCAACTGGCCTCCCGCCTCCAGAGCAAGATCAACGCGGACGCCACGTTGAGCGCCGCCGGCAAGAGCGTCGCCGTCACGTTCGACACCGACCATCTCGTCGTCGCCTCCAACAGCACGGGCAGCTCTTCGACCGTGGAGGTCACGAGCGGGCTCGCCCTTTCCGCGTTGGGGTTCCACGGAGGAAGCCGGACGACCGGCGAGTCGGCCTTCGCGCTCCAGGCCAAGACCAGCGCCGATGCGGGAAACACGGGCGGAGCCGTCATCGCGCAGGGCCGCGTCATCGAGCCGGCCGCGGTCACGTTCGACGACTACCTCGTCAAGTTCAGCTCGGCCACGGCCTTCAACGTCTACAACGTGTCCCGGCCGGTCACCGTCACCCCCGACGAGGACAACACGGGCGGGGCGGCGGTGAGCAACGCGGGGGTGAACGACCCCTCGCTGGTGCGGGGAGACTCCTACGAGGTGCGGGTCCAGAACACCTACACGGTGACGAGCTCGAACAACGCGCTCCGGTTCACCCCCGGCTCGGGGGCCGCCACCACGATCTCGCTGACCGCCGGCACGTACACGGGCGGCCAGTTGGCCAGCGCGCTCCAGACCGCGATGAACGCGGCCAGCGGGGGGGACACCTACACGGTGTCCTACGAGGCGTCCACGGGCAAGTTCTCGATCCAAAACGACTCTGGCAACGCCGGCGCCCTGACCCTCTCGTTCGACCATTCGGCGACGACCGCCGAGGACCTGCTCGGATTCGCGGCCAGCTCGGTCTCGGTGGCGGTCGGGTCCACCGCCACCGGCAACGACGCCACGGCGACGTCCGGGGCCACCCTCCAGCATTACGTCTACGATTCCACCGTCGGGTCCGCGATCTTCAACGTGACCTCCTCCAACAACACGATCTACCGGGGAGGGAGCGCGATCACGCTCGCCACGGGCAGTTACACCGGGGCCGAGCTGGCCTCGGAGATCCAGAGCAAGCTGGGAAGCGGCTACAGCGTGGCCTACGGGACCGCCAGCACGAAGCCGGCCCGGTCGTTCACGATCACCAACTCGACCGGCGGAGCCGTGACCTTCAACTGGTCGAACTCCGGCGCGACCGCCGCCTCCCTGCTCGGCTTCGACGCCACAGACTCCACCGTGGCCAACGGCGGCACCGACGTGAGCGACTTCGACGCGGGGAACGTGACGTACGAATCCGACGCGAACATCGACTTCGACGGATTGCGGGTCGCGCTCCGCACGGCCGGCGGGGCGCCGCACGACGGGGACGTGTTCGCGGTCGGACACAACGTGGAGACCGTGCTCGCCAACCAGACCTACGCGTCGGGGGGGAGCATCGATTTCAAGGGGCTCCGGATCTCGATCAAGACCAACACGGGCGCCCCGGCCTCGGGCGACATCTTCCGGGTCCAGAGCGGCGTCCAGTACCAGGGCAACGAAGGACTGCAGGCCATCGAGGTGCGGGACAACCAGACCCTGAAGACGAACCTGCCGGGCAATCAAGTGTTCAGCGGGGCGACGATCGATCTGTTCGCGGCGGTCAAGAGCATCACGGCCGCGCTCAACGGCAATTTCGGCGGCGGCATCGGGCAGGGGTTGGACGACCTGGACAGCGCCATCCAGCAGGTGTCGGAGGCCCGCGGGGAGATCGGCGCCTTGACGAACCGGCTGGACACGATCGAAGGCAGCCTCCAGGACATCAAGGAGCTGGTGTCCGGAGCCCTCAAGGAGAACCAGGATGCGGACCTCGTCCAGGTGATCTCCGAGCTCAGCGAACAGCAGTACGCGCTGCAGGCCATCGCCCAGGCGGGGAGCCGGATCTTCGAATCCTCGCTGCTGAATTTTCTGAAGTTGTAACGAGGAACGACCGATAAGAATAAGGCAATATCCACGTCCAGCCAGGGAAGGCGGTCATGCTGGTCCTGACACGGAAGTTGGGGGAAGGCATCACGATCGGAAGCGACATCCGGGTCGTGGTGCTGGAAGTGAAGGCCGGACAGGTGCGGCTGGGAATCCAAGCCCCGCCCACCGTGCAGATCCACCGGGACGAGATCTACGCCAAGATCGTGGAGGAGAACCGGAAGGCGGCGGCGATTCGAGAGGTTCCGGCGGAGGCGCTGAAGCAACTGCGAAGACCGAGTCCCTGAGGAGGAAGCGTGAAGGTTCGCACCAGCCGGTTCGGCGAGATCGAAGTCCGGGAAGAGATGCTGCTGACCTTTCCGTCCGGCCTGATCGGGTTTCCGCGCGCCACCCGGTACGTGATCCTGGACCACGATCGGGAGGCGCCGTTCAAGTGGCTTCAGTCGGTTGACGAGGGAGGGTTGGCCTTCGTGATCATGGTGCCGACCCTGTTCCGGCCGGATTACCGGGCCGTGCTCGCTCCTGAGGACATTGCCGAGCTGGGGCCGGTCGAGACGGAGAACCTGAGTCTCTTCGTGATCCTGACGATCCCGCCCGGCGACCCGCGGCGGATCACCGCGAATCTTCAGGGGCCGGTGGTGGTGAACCAGCGCAGCCGCCTGGCCAAGCAGGTCATCCTGCGTGACGAGTATCCGACCCGGTATCCGCTGTTCCCGGACGAAGCGGTGCGGGATGCGGCGGCTGAGCCTCTGGCCTGTGGAACGCGGCGTCCCTAGGCCCGGAAGGGGGTTCCCAGGATCGACATGAAGAGGGGGAAATGAAGAAGCGGATTCCCGTGAGCCGGCTCAGCGTCGGCATGTACATGGTCGGAGTGGACAAGTCCTGGCTCGAGACGCCATTCCTCCGGCACAAGATGCCGATCACCAAGGCCGACCAGATCGACGCGCTGAAAAGCTGCGGCGTCCACTACGTCGAGATCGACACGGAGAGGGGAGTCGACGTGGACAAGTTCGCCCACGTCGGCCTCGAATCCATCGTGGAGGCCGCGCCGGACGACCCGGTTTTGCCCGCGGTCCCCGTGGACCCCACCGCGCCCACCTCCTTCGATGACGAGCTGCAGGTGGCCAGGAAGACCTACCAGGACGCGAAGAACATCGTCCAGCGGGCCATGTACGACATCCGGATGGGGCGGGACATCAACACCGACGCGGTGGGCAGGGTGGTGGACGCCCTGGCGGACAGCGTGTTGCGGAACTCGGACGCCCTCATCAGCCTCTCGCGCCTCAAGAGCTTCGACGAGTACACCTTTTTCCACTCGGTGAACACGGCGGTTCTGGCGCTGGGGCTGGGCCGCAGCTTGGACATGGACCGCCAGACCCTCCACCTTCTGGGCATGGGCACGCTCCTGCACGATGTCGGCAAGATGAAGATTCCGCTCAACATCCTGAACAAACCGGACCGGCTCCGGAGCTTCGAGTACGAGATCATCAAGCAGCACGCGCTCCGCGGCGCCGAAATCCTCTCGAAGACGACCGGGCTCAGGGAGGAGGCGATCAAGCCGGCCCTGGAGCACCACGAGCGGGTGGACGGCACCGGCTATCCGTACCAGCGGAAGCGGGACGAGTTGAGCCTGTTCGGGCTGATCAGCAGCGTGGTGGACATCTACGACGCGATCACGAGCGACCGCGTCTATCACAAGGCCATGCCGCCGTCGCAGGCGCTCCAGTTCCTCTACCAGTTGGGGCAGCAGGGGCACCTGGACCCGCCGCTGGTCGAGCGGTTCATCAAGTGCGTCGGCGTGTATCCGGTCGGATCCTGCGTCTTGCTCAACACCGGAGAGGTCGGGATCGTGACCCAGATCTATCAGGACCAGCCCCTGACCCCCAAACTTCTGCTGATCCGGGATGGGAACGCCAGACGGGTCATGACGCCCACGGTTCTGGACCTGCTGACTCAGGGCCAGGATTCCCCCAGGACGATCGTCAAGGCGCTGGATCCCCACGAGTTCGGCATCAAGGTCGCGGATTACATGGGCGACGGAAAGCCCGCCGCGTGACCGGGCGGGAGGGAACTCAAGCCGGCTCGGCGACAAGCCGATAGACGGACGGAGAGCCGGGGTGGGCCCGGCTCGGACGACGTGTGACAGGGGATGCCGTGCTGACGACGCCGGACGACGCACCTTCCAGGCTCCTGAGCGTAGGGGTTCTGCTGCAGCTCATGATCCCGAGCAATCGGGAGGAGCTTCAATGCTGCGCGACCCTGTTGGGATGGAAGGAGCCCTCGTTCCTGATCAGCGACCTGCCGTTCCACAACGGCCGGGCGGTGGATTTCCGCAGCGGGACGCCCTGCGTGGTCCGGTATCTCATTTCGGGAAAGGTGGTGGGTTACCGGAGCGAGATCCGCAAAGGCCAGTTCTCGCCGGAGCCGCTGCTCTTTCTGAGCTATCCGACCAGGATCGAGGAGATCCTGCTCCGCAAACATCCGCGCGTGCCCTTCAGCCAGCCCGTCTCCATCACCCGGGCCCGCGAGCATTCGGGATTCACGTCGCCGTTCCCGGAGTCCCCGGTGATCGCGGTGCTGCACGACCTGAGCGTGGCCGGCTGCCGCCTGGCCATCACCGAGCCGGTCGCCGGCCTCGCCCCCGGAACCGCGTTGAAGCTGGAATTCGATCTGCCGGGGATCGGACATATTTCGCATCTGACCGGAGTCGTCAAGAACCTGTCGCCCCGGTCCGGGAAGCTTCTCGTCGGGATCGAGTTCCAGTTCTATCAAACCGAGTACATCGAGTTCCGCGGTTGGGGCGGCACGGTTCAAAAAGCCATCGAACAGTACGTGGCCCAGCGGCACACTCCGGCCTATGCCGGCGACGGGAGCTAGCCCGGCTCCGCCGGCGCTTCGCGCGGGCCCTCCGCTCTCCCAACCGACCTCTTTTCGCACCTCCACCGATCCTCAAGTTCCCCTCGGCCGGTGACGATATAACCTCAGCCGGAAAGGGCCGAGTGTGCCCTTACACGGAACGATGAATGCCGAATGCAGAACGATGAACGCCGAACGTCTCCTTTGCACCTCTTCGTTCATCATTCCGCATTCATCGTTCATCGTTAAGGAGGGTTGATGCAGGCCGGTTGGTGTCTGATCTGCGGGGCGGGGAAGCGGCGGGAGTTGGCCTGTTACGGGTCCGACCCGGTGTTTGCCCGCCTCGCGAACCGGCTTGACGCCACGGTCCGGTTCGTCATCTGCGACCGGTGCGGCCACGTCTACCAGGACCCCATGCCGGACGAGGAGGACCTGGCCCAGCTCGAGACCGGCCTGTGGCGTACCAGGGTTCGCGGGGGAACGGCACGGCAGGCCGGCCGGTGGCAGTTGGCCGAGCGGCTGCAGGAAGCGGTCGAGGCGGGAACCGGCAGCCGAACCGCGCTCGCGATCGGATGGGAAGCCGACGGTTTGCTGGCCTTCGGGGAACAGGGCTGGGATCTTTTGCAGGTGGCGCCTACCGCGCTGACGTGGCGCCGGCCCGGTCAGAGGGCCGGCCTTTCCACCCTTTCATCGGACAGAAAGTTCTCGGTGATCCTCCTCCAGCGCGTGGTCGAGACGCTCCCCGATCCGGTTCCGATCCTGCGGGCCGTCAGGCCCTACCTGGAGGAGGGCGGGATCCTCTTCGTCTCCTCGGTCAACCTGCTCGATCCGCCTCCGGCGGAGCGGCTCCGTCGGGAACTGTTGATCGGGAGCCATGTACGCCTCTACAGCCCCGGCACCCTGCAAACGGTCCTGGCCCGCAGCGGCTTTCGCACGATCCAGACCCAAGGCTACGAGGGGGACATGCAGCAGGGAATCCTCGCGAGACCGGCCGACTGGGTGGGGGACCATTCCCTGGACGATCCCGAGGCCATCCTGCAGATGTACCGGGTCCTGCAATGGCCCGGCTCGACGGACGTGCTCGGCTGGAACCTGGCGGCACTGGCCGAGACCCAGTCCTGGGTGCTGCCTGGGCTTTGCCAGGCGGCGGAGCGGGACGGCTTCGTCGTTCGCCGGAGCGGGCGGTGCCTCGTGGGCATCGAAGGGCGGACGGCTTCCGGTGAGCGGATCGAGGTCGTCCGTTGGGGGGAACAGGACGGCGACAGGAGTCCCTCGCCGGGATCGGCGGGTTCCACCAGCGGCTTCGTGCAACTCGGGCTCGGCTCCGGCGAGTTGGCCACCGCGCTCGCGGAGCGTTTGACCGACGGCCAGCACCTGTTCGTGTGGGAGGCCGATCCCGTGCTGGCGAAACGCACCCTGGAGATCGTCGATCTCAGCCCGCTCTGGCTCTCCAGGCAGGTCAGCCTTCTGGTGGGCCCCAAGCCGGATCTGCCGGCGGCGCTCCGGCAGCGCCTCCAGGCCCCCACGACCCTGTACGTCACCAGATCGGCCCGGTGCTGGCAGCCCTGGGTGTACCGGGAGATCCTCGGGACGTTGAACCTCTCCGGAGGCGCGCAGGCGGAGGCGCCGGTCTGCACCAGTTCGGGGCGGGGCGCGGCCAAGGGACACGGCGGCTAGTGCCCGTGCAGAACCGGCATGTCATCGTTGGAGTCCATCCAGCAGTGCCTGACCAACCGACTGGACCGGCGGAGCCGAGAGGTCCGGTGGCTCACCGGCCTGCTCGGCCAAGAGCCGTCCAGAGACGCGAAGGCCCCGTCGGTCTGGAACCCCGCACTCCGCAGCGTGGGCGTGGACGCCTGGTACCAGCCGTTCGACGTTGCGGCGGCGAACCTGCCCCGGTTTCTTGAGGCAGCCCGTGCCTGTGACCAC
This sequence comes from Nitrospirota bacterium, assembly GCA_040757595.1. NCBI lineage: Bacteria > Pseudomonadati > Nitrospirota > Nitrospirota bacterium. The sequence goes on from JBFLWP010000002.1 coordinate 65,707, forward strand.
GTCAAGGGGTTCAACGTCGTCGCCCCCTACAAGGAGACGATCATCCCTCTGCTGGACGAGGTCGAACCTCAAGCCAGCCGGATCGGAGTCGTGGACACGATCGTGCGAACCGAAGGGGGACGCTTGATCGGGTCCAACGCCGAGGGGGCGGGGATCCTGGCCTGCCTGCTCTGCCCTCGGTACAACGAGCCGGCGTCTTTTATCGAAGAGTCCCGGGGTCTCGCGGGCATGAAGGTGCTGCTCCTGGGCGCCGGGTGCACGGCAAGAGCCCTGGCCTGGCCGCTGGCCCAAGCGGTCGGTCCCGGCCATCTGTACCTGGCCAACCGGACCAGGGAGAAGGCCGAGACCCTCGCACGGGCGCTCGCGCCCTCCTGCCTGAACGTCACCTGTCTGGACGAGACGGCTCTCGAGACGGTCGCTCCTCTGGCCGGCCTGATCATCAATGCCACCACCAAGGGGCAAGCGGGGTTCTGGACCCTGCCGGACGGGATGATGACCTGTCTGGAACCCTATTCGGCGCTTGCGCCGGCCAACCCGGTCAGCCTGCCCAGGGACCTGGCCAAGGACTCGGTCCAGTTCTACCAACAGTGGTACCGGGCTTCCTTGCCGGACATCTCCGCCAACCTCGAGCGGTCCTCCCGGCTGATGGGGATGGTCCCCGAGTCAGTCAGATTCGTGGACTGCGTCTCCGCCCCGGCCGAGTCCGTCCTGCTGCGGCAGGCCCACAGGTCCGGGCACCGGACGATGAACGGCAAGGGGATCAGGATCTGCCAGATCGCGGACTGCCTGTTCCACAAGCTGTTCCGTGACGACCTGGAGCGGTCCGGACGGTACGGGCCTGATCTCTACCGTCGGCTCATCGAGCAGATATGGGCAGCCTGGTAGCGCAAGGTTCGTAGGCCGTTCCTGCCCGTCTACCAGGCAGTCTTTGCCGAGACCGGGACTCCCACCCATCCGAACGTCCATAACTCACCGAGTTTCCTGACGGTTCACCTCGCCCAACCCTGGCATGGGGCTTGGAATGGAGCGTCTGCGCCCACAAGAACCTCCATCGAAGGGAGCAGGCCGTCATGAAGATTCTCCAGATCGGATTGGGCGGGTTCGGAAAAAATCACCTGCGGGCCTGGGCCCAGACAGGCCGGGTCCGCGACCTCTTCGTGGCGGATCTGAGCCAGGGTCGGCTCAAGGAGGCGCAGGACCTTTTCGGCATCCCTCCCGAGCGGCTCTCGAGCGACTATCGGCAGTTCCTCCCTCAGGCGGACATCGTGGACATCGTGACGCCCTCCGACAGCCATGCAGAGATTTGCGAGGAGGCGCTGGAGCTCGGCAAGGACGTGTTCGTCGAAAAGCCGATGACCATGACGGTCGCGGAGGCCGACCGGATCGCGGCAGCGGTCGAGCGGAGCCGCAGAATCCTTCAGGTGGGCTACTACTACCGATACCACCCGATCACCAAGTACGTCCGCGAGCAGGTCCGCCTGGGCCAGTTGGGGGCGCTTCGCTACCTCTCCGGACAGTTCATGGGGTTCAAGCGGGCACGGACCGACGTGGGGGTGACCCACACGGACGGCATCCATTTCATCGACCTGTTCAACGACCTGATCGGCGAGACGCCGAGGGAAGCGTACGCGGTGATCCGGGATCATTTCGGGCGGGGGCTGGAGGATTTCTCGATCGTCCTGCTCCGGTACCCCAGCGGCGTCGTCGTCAAGGTGGAGTCCGGCTATGTCCAGCCGGGCAATTGGGTGGACCGCGTGGTCCCCAACGCGATGACGACCAAGGACATCACGCTGGTGGGGGAAAAGCGAACGATCCGCGCCGACTTCGAGATCGACAAGGTCGAGGTCTTCGAGGTTCGTCACGAGCTGCAGAACGGGATCTGGACACCGGTGCACGGCCCATGCACGAGCCCGCGCCTCCGCTCGGTCACGCCGGTCGAGCTCGTGGCGCTGGAACTGGAGTCGTTCCTGGAATCCGTGGCCAAGCGGGAGATCCCCAGTCCGAACGTGACCGACAGCGGCACGGTCCTGGCTCGGATCATGGAAGCCGTGTACCGGTCCGCCGAGTCCGGGCGTCCGGCGACGGTGGAGCCGGTCGGCGAGGCGGTGGGCCTCGCAAAGACGTGACGGGTGAAGCGTGACGCGTGACAGGTGCAGCGCGGTCCTTTCTGACTTGTTCGTCACCCGTCACCTGTCACCCGTCACGAGGATCGTATGAAAGACATCAGCCAGAAGGACCTGGAAACCAACCTCCGCCTGGTCGCCAAGCAGGAGCCGGATCAGCGGACCCTGGTCCGCGTCGGATCGGTCGTGATCGGCGGGGAACAGGTCGCGGTGATGGCGGGGCCCTGCGCGGTGGAGAGCCGGGATCAGGTCGTCGAGATCGCCGCCCGGGTGAAGGCTTCCGGCGCCAGGCTGCTCCGGGGTGGCGCCTTCAAGCCCCTGACCTTTCCGTACCGGAACGAGCGGATGTTCGAGCTGCGGGAACGGGGGTTGGCCTATCTCAAAGAGGCGGGGGAGAAGACGGGCCTGCCGGTGGTCTCCGAGGTCATGGACGTACGGCTCGTCGGGCTGGTGGCCGACCACGTGGACATGATCCAGATCGGCGCCCGCAACATGCAGAACTTTCCGTTGCTGGAAGAGGTGGCCAAGACCGGGAAGCCGGTCCTGCTCAAGCGTCATTACGGGGCCAGCCTGCGGGACTGGCTGGGAGCGGCCGAGTACCTCCTCTACAACGCCAACCGGAACGTGGTCCTCTGCGAACGGGGGATCGCCGCGCCCCACACGCACCAGCCCACCTCCCGGTTCATCGTGGACCTGCAGGTGGTGCCGGCGGTGCGCGATTTCACCCACCTGCCCGTGGTGGTGGACCCCAGTCACGCGACCTTCAAGCGCGACTACGTGCCGCCGATCGCCCGGGCCGCCGTCGCGGCCGGCGCAGACGGCCTGCTGATCGATGTCCATCCGGTTCCGGAGCAGGCGGCGGTGGATCCCCTCCAGGCGCTCGACTACCGCTCGTTCGGCCGGCTCATGGAGCAGGTGTCGGCCATCGCCGGCGTGCTGGGCCGGACAATTTAGAAGGATGAACGCTGAATGCTGAACGATGAGCGATGGACGCTGGATGCTGCACGGCAAGAGCTGAGTAACGGCATGAACATGGTTGGGGGTTGGTGGTCGGTGATGAGAGCACCCCAAAGTCTTCACCAACCACAGACCACTAACCACTGATCGCCTCTACTAGGGAGGAGGAGATGTTAAAGACCCTGACCATCGAAGACTGTCTGTCCAACCGGCTCGACCCGCGCGCGCGCAGGGCCAAACGGTTGGCCGGGATTGTGGGGGAGAATCCCTCGAAATACGCGAAGAGCCCGTCCATCTGGAATCCGGTCCTGGAGGCGATGGGACTCGAGACCTACTACAGTCCCTTCGACGTCGAGGCCGGCCAGCTCGTGGCCTTCGTCGAAGCGGCCCGGCACGAGGAACGGCTGAAGGGATTCAGCGTGACCGTGCCTTACAAGGTCGCGATCATCCCGCTCCTGGATGAGCTGGACCCCAAGGCGCGGGCCATCGGGGCGGTGAACGTCGTGACCCGGACCGACGAGGGCAAGCTGATCGGAGCCAACACGGACGGATCCGGCGCCATCGCCAGCCTGACCACGCCGCTCCCGGGGTCCAGCGCTCCCTTCCTGGCGGACTTGACCGGAAAGGACGTTCTGCTGATCGGGGCCGGCGGGGCCGGCAAGGCGGTCGCCTGGTACCTGGCCGATGCGATCGGGAAGGGCCGGCTTTACCTGGCCACCAGGGACCGGAAGTCGGGCAGCACCCTCTGCGAGGCCCTGTCCACGGTGAACCCCTCAACGGCCTGGATCGAGGAAATGGCGATCCCGGCCGTGGCGCCGACCGTCCAACTCATCATCAACGCGACGACCAAGGGCCAGTCGGGGATTCGCGCCCTGCCGGACGGGAGGGTGAGCTGCCTGGAACCCTACTCGGCGTTGGCGCCGGCCTGCCCCGCGCCCTTGCCCGCCACGCTGGCTGCCGACCAGGCGCGGTTCTACGAGACCTGGTTCCGGTCCTCGCTGGCCGACCTGACGGTCAATCTGGACCGGTCCGCCCGGCTGCTGGTGACGATCCCCCAGGCCGTGGCGTTCATGGACATCATCTACTCGCCGCTGGAATCGGCCATGCTGAGGCAGGCGCGACTGTCCGGCCACAGGACCTTGAACGGCAAGGGCATGAACGTCTGCCAAGCGGCGGACGCCCTGTTCCACTGGGTCTTCCGTCGGGAGTTCGAGGAACAAGGCCTCGACCAACCGGCCGTCTACCGCGGCATCGTCGAACGCATGGGCTCGGTCTGGTGACGTCACGGTGATGGGCACGGTCAAGCGCAACGGCAACGGGCAGGGGAGCTGGCGGCGCTCCTACGTGCTGGCCCGGACCGGCGAGCACCACCTCGGTCAATTGGAAACGGCCAAGCGTCTGGTGGATGCGGCGGTGCAGGCCGGCTGCGACGGGGTTCGGTTCGACAAGCGCTCGGTCGAGCAGGGCTACGTCAAGTCTGTGCTGGATCGTCCGCTGCTCAAGTATCCGGCATTCGGCCGGACCGTCAGGGAAGTCATCAACGGCTTCGACCTGTCCCCCATCGCGCTGCGCGAGCTCAAGGACTACTGCGCGGATCGGATCGAGTTCGTCCTCGCCCCTTTCGACGTTCCCTCGATCCGGATGGCGGACGAAATCGACGCGGACGCGGTCATGATCGACGCGGTGGCGGCCAGCAACTGGCCGCTGGTGCGGGAGGTTGCCCGTCGTCAGAAACGGATCTTCCTCGCCACGGGGCTGCTGACCGAGGGGGAGATCGAGGATCTGGTGGAGCTCTTCAGCGGACACAACCTGACGCTCCTTCACAGCATCTTCCTCCGTCCCTTCGAAGTCAATCTGGCCTATCTCAGCGTGCTCGCCTGGCTGAAACAGTTCGGCCGGCGGGTGGGCTACACGGACAACGAGCCGGGCGTCACGATGGTGATGGCGGCGCTCGGCCTGGGCGCCACCGTCGTCGAAAAGGCCCTGGCCCTGGACCGGGACCTCGACCTGCCCCACGGGAGCGGCCTCAGCCCCGCCGAAATGGGCAGGCTCATCAGGGCGATCCGCGAGACCGACAAGGAGCCGATCTCGATCATCCGCAAGAAGCTCCTGGCCGCCCAGAGCGATCTCTTCGACGACGAGCAGGCGTCGCTCGTGGCGGCGCGGGCCATCCCGGCGGGCACGGTGCTGACCGAGGACCTGCTCGCGCTCAAGGCGCCGTATCGGGGGCTGAGCCCCAGGCTCGCCCCGGAGGTGATCGGAAAACGGATCCTCTACGCCCTGGAGCAGGACGACTTCATCACCTTCGGCATGCTGGAACCGTGAAGCGTAAGACGTGAAACGTGAGACGTGAGAGGAAAGGTTAAGGAGACGGCACATGATGCCCGGTTGTGCGCGCGGTCTTACGTCTTGCGTTTCACGTTTCACGTCTTACGTCTCACGTCTCACGAGTGGGAAATGATTTCCGTCATCGTCCGGACCAAGAACGAGCAGAAGTGGATCGGGCGCTGCCTGGCCGCCGTGTCCCGGCAGGCCGGACCGGACTTCGAAGTCATCGTCGTGGACAACTGCTCCACCGACGCGACGCTGGATCTCATCAAGCGGTTCGACGTGAAGCTGGTGACCATTTCAGACGAAGAGTTCACCTTCGGCCGGTCGCTCAACGTCGGCATCCGGGCGGCCCGCGGGGAGTTCATCGCGATGATCTCCGGCCATTGCGTCCCCGCCACGGACCTGTGGCTGTACCGGCTCTGGCGCAACTTCCAACTCGACCCGGCCGTGGTCGGGGTCTACGGGAAACAGGAGCCGCTTCCGGACACCAACAGCCTGGACAAGCGCGACCTGCTGACCGTCTTCGGCCTGGAGCGGCGGGTGCAGGAGAAAGATTATTTCTTTCACAACGCCAACTCGATGGTCCGCCGCTCCACCTGGGAGCAGATTCCCTTCGACGAGGAGATCGCGGGGGTCGAAGACCGGGATTGGGCCAGACGGGTGCTGGACCAGGGCCACAAGATCGTCTACGAGCCCTACGCGGCGGTCTACCACCATCACGGGATCAACCACTCGGGCGACAGCAAGAGAGCCGATCGCGTGGTGCGCGTGATCGAGCTCATCCACAACGGACGGGGCGACCTGGCCACCACCGGGGCGAAGGCGGCCAGGGTCGCCGTGACGGGTGACACGTGACGGGTGACTCGGTAAGGAGCGAAAACCATGGGAATCCCTGAGCGACCGATCACTCCATCACCCGTCGCGCCGCGCGTGGTGGCCATCATTCCGGCCAGGGGAGGGTCCAAGGGGCTGCCGGGGAAGAACGTCCGGATGCTCGGAGGGAAGCCCCTGCTGGCCTACACGATCGAAGCGGCGACGGCCTGCCCCCTGATCGATCGCGTCCTCGTCACGACGGACGATCCGGTCATCGCCTCGGTCGCCAATCAATATGGGGCCGAAACCCCGTTCCTCCGCCCGCCGGAGCTGGCCAGGGACGACACGCCAACCGAGCCGGTCCTGGCCCACGCCGTCGAGTGGCTGGAGCGGGAGGAGGGCTATCGGACCGACATCGTGGTCTTCTTCCAACCCACCGACATTTTTCGGAAGCGTTGGATGGTGGAGCAGGTCGTGAGCCGGCTGCTGGCGGACGAGAACCTCGACTCGGTCTTCATGGCCTACAAGACCCACAAGAATTTCTGGCGCAGGCAGAACGGGGCCTACGTCCGCCTGGCGCCGGACATCAGCTACGGGCCCAGACAGAAACGCGAGCCCCTGTTCCGGGAGGACACGGGCCTGGCCTGCGCGACCAGGGCGCGCTTCATCAAGGCCGGACGGCGGCTGGGCGACCGGGTGGACCTGGTCGTGACCGACGACGTCTGCAGCGGCGTGGACATCCACGACGAGTTCGACTTCTGGATGGCCGAGCGGATCGTGGACGAGCACAAACGGACGGTCAACGACTGAATGAGCTTATGGCTCATGGCGTATAGTCAGAAAAGCACAAGGGCTTATGGCCGGATTCATTCCTGCCATAAGCTATAAGCCATATGCTCTTGGAGCCCTTTAAATGAACACCATCGCCATCATCCCGATCAGGGGGAACGATCCCCAGGCCCAGCCGGGCTTCACGCTCGGCGGCCGGCCGCTCCTGGCCTACACGGTGGAGGCGGCCCGCGCCTCGCGCCTCATCGAGCGGGTCGTCGTCACGACCGACTCGCCGGAGATCGCTGGTCTGGCCAGGGACTGCGGGGCCGACGCGCCGTTCCTCAGACCGGCGGAGCTGAGCCGTCCCGAAGTCCCGTTGGGGTCGGTCCTGAAGCACTGCGTGGACTGGCTGGAGCGGGAGGAGGCCTGCCGGACCGACATCGTCACGCTCCTGGAAATCACCCATCCGATCAGGGAGGAGGGGCTCATCGACCAGGTCATCCAGGTCCTGCTGGACCAGCACCTGGACTCCGTCTTCGTGGCGGTCGAAGAGCGGCAGTCCTTCTGGCGGATGGACCGTTACGGGGCCCTGATCCGGGTGGGGGACGAGGAAGACCAACCCAGACAGACGAGGGAACCGCTCTACCGGGAGATGGGCGGGATCGTGACCGCCACCCGGGCCGAATGGATCAAGGAAGGCAAGCGTCTCGGCAAGCGCGTGGGCCTGATTCCGCTCCGCTCCTTGAGCGCCAAGGTGGACACCCACGACGAGGTCGGGCTCTTTCTGGCCCGGCACCTGGCCTTGACGATCACGGTGGGTTGATGGACCTGGCCGGCACAAAGCTGCTCGTCATCGGGGGAGCGGGATTCATCGGCTCCCACGTGGTAGACGCGCTCGTCAAGACCGACGCGGCCGAAATCGTCGTGTACGACAACTTCACGAGGGGCAGCCGGGACAACCTGCAAGAGGCCCTGCGCGATCCCCGCGTCCGGGTCTACGAGGCGGGGGGCGACATCCTGCACACCGATGTCCTCGATCGAGCCATGAAAGGCGTGGACGGGGTCTTCCACCTGGCCGCGCTCTGGCTTCTCCACTGCCACGACTATCCGCGGGTCGCGTTCGACGTGAACGTCCGCGGGACCTTCAACGTCCTGGAGGCCTGCGTCGCCAACGGCGTGAAGCGGCTGGTGTACTCCTCCTCCGCCTCCGTCTACGGCGACGCCGCGACGGTCCCCATGACCGAAGACCATCCGTACAACAACCGCACGTTCTACGGCGCGACAAAGATCGCAGGCGAGCACATGTGCCGGGCCTTCCACGCCCGCTACGGGCTCGATTATGCGGCGCTCCGGTACATGAACGTCTACGGCCCGCGCCAGGATCACCGCGGCGCCTACGTCGCCGTCATCATGCGGCATCTGGAGCGGATTGCCCAGGGGTTGCCGCCGATCCTCAGCGGAGATGGCAGCCAGGAATACGACTTCATCCACGTGGGAGACGTGGCCCGCGCCAACCTGCTGGCCATCCAGGCCGACGTGTCCGACCGCTGGTACAACGTCGGGACCGGGAGCGGCACGACGCTGCGAACCCTGACCGGGCTCGTCCTGGAACTCGCCGGCAGCACCTTGCCCGTCCGGTACGAATCGGGAGGTCAGACCTTCGTCACGAAACGGGTCGGCGATCCGTCCAGGGCCGCCAGGGACCTCGGGTTCCGCGCGGCCGTGGACCTGCGGAGCGGGTTGCAAGACGTGATCGGATGGTGGCGGGCGCAACGGCCGGTCGCCGTCGGATAGGGGAGCCGTGAACCGGATTCCGATTGCCAGGCCCGTGTTCGACGAGCAGGATCGCGCCGCCGTCCTCAAGCCCTTGGAGAGCGGCTGGGTCGTGCAGGGCCCGTACGTCAAGCAGTTCGAGGACCGTTTCTCCGCCTTCACCGGCGCGCCGTTCTCGGTTGCGACGAGTTCCTGCACCGCGGCTCTCCACATCGCCGTGGCGGCGCTGGGACTCAAGCCCGGCGACGAGGTGATCGTGCCCGCCTTCACCTGGGTCTCCACCGCCAATGTCGTCGAATACCTCGGGGCTGCCCCCGTCTTCTGCGACGTGGATCTCGCGACGTTCAACATCGATCCGGACCACATCGCCGCGCTGATCACCCCGCGCACGGTCGGCATCATCCCCGTCCATCTGTTCGGCCTCTGCGCGGACATGGCCCCCATCCTGAAGCTTGCCCGGGCGCACGGGCTCTGGGTGGTGGAGGACGCCGCCTGCGGGCTCGGGGCCAGGTACCACGGCCGCCACGCGGGGACGATGGGTGACGCCGGATGTTTCAGCTTCCATCCTCGCAAGGCCATTACCACGGGGGAAGGCGGCATGATCACCACGAATCGGGAAGAGCTCGACGGGCTCGCCCGTTCCTTGCGCGATCACGGCGCGTCCCGATCCGATCGCGCGCGTCACGAGGGACAGGACGCATTTCTCCTGGCCGAGTACGACCGACTGGGCTTCAACTACCGCCTGACCGACCTGCAGGGCGCGCTGGGCTGCGCCCAGATGGACCGGCTCGAGCGGATCCTGACGGAACGGGCGAGTCTGGCGCGGCGGTATGACGAGATTCTGCAAGATGCGGACTGGCTGGAGGCGCCGAAGGCGCCGGACGGGCACGAACACGGATACCAGGCCTACGTCTGCCTCTTTCGCCCGGAGACGCCCACGCTGCGCAACGCGGACAGGCTTCACCGCTGGCGAAACGACGTCATGCGAAAGCTTGAAGCGGCGGGGATCGCCACCCGCCAGGGTACGCACGCCCCCGTTCGGCTCGGCTATTACGCCCGCAAGTACGGGTTGAAGCCGGAGCAGTTCCCTCGCGCGTACCTCGCCGATCGGTTGAGCCTGGCGTTGCCGTTGTTCCCGCGGATGACCGAAGCCGAACAGGTGACGGTCGCCGCTGAACTGCGGCGCGCCTTTTCCACAACAATCGTTGGCAGGCTTTGAGACCGCGCACGGCATCGGACGCCTAAGGAAGACATGATCGCACCGGCCGACGAGTCGACCAACCTGAATTTGTGGAGCCCAAAATGTATTACTTTCTGTCGCGCGTCGTGCATCCGCTCCTCGTGCGTCCCGAGGCGCCGCGATTCGACGCCGCCATCAATTCGATCGCTCGGCGGATTTGTTCGGAGATCCCCGACTACGAAGAACTCGGGCACGTAGCCCTGTGGGTGCTCCGGAAGTAAGGCAGGAGGGGAACACGCTCGATGTGCGGGATCGTGGGAATCGTGAACGTGAACGGTGAGCCGGTCTCCGAGAGACAACTGGGGAGCATGACGAACCGTCTCGCCCACCGCGGACCCGACGACCGCGGCCTGTACACCGAAGGGCCTGTCGGGCTTGGGCACCGCCGACTGGCGGTCATCGATTTATCCCCGACAGCCCATCAACCCATGCTCTCGACCTGCGGCCGGTTCGTCGTGGCATACAACGGCGAGATCTACAACTTCCGGGATCTGCGGGAGGAGCTGGAGCGCAAAGGGTACTGGTTCCGATCGCAGTCCGACACCGAAGTCCTGCTGAACGCCTACGTGGAATGGAGGGAGGACTGCCTGAGCCGGCTCAACGGCATGTTCGCGTTCGCCATCTGGGACCGCCAGCGCAGGCGGTTGATTCTGGCCCGCGACCGGTATGGGGTCAAACCCCTGTACTGGTACGAAAAGGGGGGCCTGTTCCTGGCTGCCTCGGAGATCAAGGCGATCCTCGAACACCCCCGCGTGACCCGCGACGTCAACGGCCCGGCGCTCAACGAATATTTCACGTTCCAGAACATCTTCAGCGACGCGACGCTGTTCGAGGGGATCCGGCTTCTGCCACCCGGCTGCATCCTGACACTAGACCTTCAGGGGCGCGGCGGCGCAGCCCAGAGACGGTACTGGGACTACGAGTTCACCGGAGCGCTCTCGCATCTGTCGGACGAGGAGGCCTCGGACCGCCTGTGCGACCTCTTCAGCCGGGCCGTGACGCGGCAACTGGTCAGCGACGTCACGGTCGGCAGTTACCTGAGCGGCGGAATCGACTCCAGCTCGATCACCGCCGTGGCCGCCAAGCGCTTGCCGCGCCTGACCACCTTCACGGGCGGCTTCGATCTGACCTCGGCATCGGGTCTGGAACTGGGATTCGACGAGCGCCCCGTCGCCGAGGTCCTGGCCAACCAATTCAAGACCGAGCATTACGAGGTGGTGTTGCACGCCGGGGACATGGAAGCGGTGATGCCGGCGCTCATCTGGCACATGGAGGATCTTCGGGTCGGCCAGTCCTATCCGAACTACTATGTAGCCCGCCTCGCCAGCAAATTCCTCAAGGTCGTTCTTTCCGGGACCGGGGGGGACGAGCTCTTCGGCGGATACCCCTGGCGCTACTACCGGGGCCTGCCGAGCCGCAGCCGGGAGGATTACTTCCGGCGCTATTACGAGTTCTGGCAGCGCCTCGTCAGAGACGAGGAGAAGGAGAGACTCTTCACCCCGGGAGTGCGCCGCCAGATCGGCGATCACTCCACCTACGAGACGTTCCGCGGCGTGTTCGCCTCCTGGTCCGGCGCGTTCGCCGAGCCGGATGACTATTTCCACGCCTCCCTCTATTTCGAACTCAAGACCTTCCTGCACGGGCTCTTGGTGGTCGAGGATAAGCTCAGCATGGCTCATTCCTTGGAAACACGCCTGCCTTTCCTGGACAACGACCTCGTGGACTTCGCACTGGCTCTGCCGGCCCGCTACAAGCTGGGCGGTGCGTCTCCGGCGGTTCGAGTCGACGAAAACCGGCCTGCCAAGCGTCGGCTCTACGATCTCGAAACCAGCAACGGCAAGCCTCTGTTACGCCGGACCATGCGCCGCCTGATTCCCGAGGACGTGACCCGACGCGCCAAACAAGGATTCAGCGCCCCGGACGCCAGTTGGTTCCGCGGGGAGAGCATAGATTACATCAACCGGTTGCTGCGGAACCCGCACGCGTTGATCTACGAATTCCTCACCCCCGCCTTGGTCGCGAGGGTGTTGGAAGACCATTGCTCGGGCCGAGTGAACCGGCGGCTGATGATCTGGTCGCTTCTGAGCTTCGAGTGGTGGTGCCGGACGTTCCTGATGCCCAACGGGCGGCCTGACTCCGCTTCCGAGAAGGCCGCCGACACCGTCGTGGTTGGAGGATAACGCACCCGTGCGGATTGTGTTCTTCGGCGCAACCGAAATGGGGTATCGGTGCTGTCGCCAGCTCTTGGAGACGGGGGAGGACATCGTCGGCATCCTCTCCATCCCGCAAGAGTTCCGCATCTCCTACGCGCCCGCGCCGGTCCGGAACGTGACGTTCCGCGATTTCGCCGATCTCGCCGGACGATACGACATCCCGCTCCTGTCTGTGACGGGGAAGATGAGCGACCCGCAGTACGTCACGACGCTCAAGAACTGGCGACCGGACTTCGGCCTTGCGATCGGTTGGTATTACATGATCCCCCGGGCCGTGCGCGAGCTGTTTCCGCTCGGCGTCGCGGGGATCCATGCCTCGCTCCTGCCCAAGTACCGGGGCGGAGCGCCGCTGGTGTGGGCGATGATCAACGGCGAGCGTGAGACCGGCGTGACGCTCTTCCACTTCGACGACGGAGTTGACACCGGCGACGTCATCGCGCAACAGGCGATCGAAATAGAAGCGCACGATACGATCAAGACGCTCTACGAGAAGGCCACCCGTGCGTCGCTCGAAGTCCTGCGCCGACAGATCCCTCTGCTCCGCGAAGGCACGGCCCCGCGGGTGCCCCAGGATCACGAGGCGGCGACCCAATTCCCCCAGCGGCGGCCTGAGGACGGTCTGATCGACTGGAGCAAGAGTCCGGACGAGATCCGCAACTTCATCCGTGCCCAGACAAAACCCTACCCCGGCGCGTACACGCTCATCAACGGAAAGAAAATCATCATTTGGGACGCGGACGTCCTGGACACGCCCGCGGACGCCTTGGCGGGAGGTGCGCGGTGACGGGAGTGCGGTACCGGATTGCCGGCCTGTCCGCCTACAGGGACGAATTGCGGACGATCATGGACCCCCTGCTGGCCGGCGCCGCCAGGCTCGGGCACGAGGCCCGGGCGCTGGCGGCCGGGGAGCCGAGCCGGGTTCTGGCCGCCCTTCGCGCCAAACGGGTTGACTTTTGCCTGCTGACGGGACGCACCGCCTACTACCTTGCGCAGCACGCCCCCGAGCTCCTCCGGGCTTTGCAGGAGGAGCAGGTCCCGTCGGTTGCCCTCTGGTACGACAATCCGCTCCGGTACCTCGACGTGGTTGCGGCCGTCTACGCGGACAACCTCCTTCTGCTGACCACAGCCGACACGAAGTGCGCAGAGGAATTGCGGAGGCTCGGGTTCGCGCGCGCGGCCTACTCGCCGGGCTGCTGCTTCAGCCCAAATTTCCAGCCGGGGTCGCCTACCGAGGACCTTCGCTGCGAGCTCTCGTTCGCCGGCGGCTACATGTCCAGAGACTATTTCGAGACCCGATACCTCCCGCAGCATTTCCGGTCCATGCACGAAATCCTCTTTGGCGACTGCCAAGACGGGACAGGGGAGGCGCTGCGTCGCCTGATCGAGGAGTTCCTGGCTCTCCGGAGAAACACGAGACGGCACGTGGACGTCTACGAGTACCTGCGGGATCGCCTCGCCCCCCTGGAACTCCGGCGCTACTTGCCCGGTTGCTCCCACCTCCTCATGCATTACCAAAAGACCCTGGAGCGTGAACAGCTCTTTGACGCGGTCACGAAAGTGCCCGATGCGACCTTGCACTGTTACGGAGGGGCCGACGTGGTGCTGCGGAAAGGCGACGTCATGGCTTCCCCCTGGAAGCGGGTCGTGTTTCACCCGTCGCTCGATCAGCACACCGATCTGGGCCGGCTCTTCGTCTCGACCGGCATCAATCTGGGGCTCAGTCAGTTCCCCCGCGCGGTCCACCGACGGTACTTCGAAAGCGCGGCCTGCGGAGGGTTCATGATCGGGGAGTACAAGGACGACATCGAGGGATTGTTCGACGTGGGGCGGGAGATCGTCTGCTTCCGCGACTTGGACGAACTCCCCGACCTGATCCGCCACTACCGGAAACGCGACGCGGAACGGGCCAGGATCGGACGTCTGGCCCACGAGCGGAGCGTGAAGCAGCATCAACCCTACCATCGCGTGCAGGCGCTCGTGCCGATCATTGCCCGGGAGCTCGAGCGGTTCCGCGACCTGTACGGCGCCAGGGGAGGCCTATGCACGAAGTGATCTGCTGCCCGGTGTGCCAGGGACGGGCGCGCAAGGAGCTGTTGACGTTTCCCAACGACAAGTACCTGCGTCGCCTGCCCACCAGAGCGGACTATACGGTCCGGTACGCGATCTGCACCGCCTGCGGCTTCGTCTATCAGCCTCAGACCATGGACGAGGCTGAAATGGCCGTTCTGTACGGCGAGAAGTACCGCCTGAGCGAACCGCCGTCAGACTATCTGCGCGGGAATCGCTGCGTCGCCCTGCAGGTCTTTTCCTGGATCGCGGAGCGGACGGGGCTACGGGGGCCAGGTCGGAAGGTGCTGGACATCGGCTGCGCGACCGGCATGTTCCTGCGGCCGTTCACCATGGCTGGCTGGACGGCTATCGGATGCGACGCGGCCTCCTCCTGGATCGAGTACGGGCGGCGCGAGTTCGGCCTGGACCTGCGTGCCGAGTTTTTCACGAAGGACAGCTTTCCGGGGGAGCAGTTCGATCTGATCGTCTTTTCCCACGTGCTGGAGCACGTGCTGGATCCGGCGCCGATCCTCGGCGCCATCCGGGAGAAGCTCGCGGACGGCGGGTTCCTCTTCATCGGCACGCCGAGCATTCTGGCCCCCCGCCGCAAGCTTTATCCGGGTCTGTTCGGGGGAGACCATGTGCGCCTGTTCTCGCCCAGGACGATCAGGGCCTACCTGCGCCGCCACGGGTTCCAGCCCGTCGCGGTCGAGACCCACTCCCCGAGGGGGCTCCGAGCGCTGGCGGTCAAGGCCGAGAGGGCGACGGAACCGGACCTGCGGGACCGGGATGACTGGGGCACGATCATGGCTCTGTACCGCGGACTGTTCAGCCCGTCGGGGGCCTCCTGTCTGGAACGGAACCTGGCCGCGCTCGTTGATCGGCAGGAGCCGGTCCTGGAAGAGGTCTGCCGGCGGTTCGAATCCTGCCCCTACGAGGCCCGATCGGAGGGAACCGAGCCGGACAACGTCCTCATCCGGCGCCGCGACGGAGCGGCGAACTGGCTTTACGGACGGGAAGGGAGCCGACTGCGGGCGAGGCTGTTGCTGGAGCGGGCACGAGACCGGGTCGCCGCGAGCGACGGACCGGTCCTGTTGCGGGGATTCGGCCTCGGACACTTCGCCGAATTGCTGGAAGCCGCCCTCCGTCCCTCGGCAAGCCTTCATATCTGGGAGCCGGATCCGGCCATGCTCCTGACCGCGCTGAGAACCAGGGATCTCACCAACCTTGTGCGGTCGCCCCGGGTGACCCTGCACGTCGGGGCCTCCGTGGATTTTCTGGAGACCCTTGCAAGCGAGAAGGGAGGAGGCCCGCTGAGGAGCCTGTTGGATCCGCAGAGCCCCTCCACTCGCGATCCGTTTCACGAGGAGCTGCCGTTTCTGTTCAAGGACCAGCAGCCGTCCGGGTCGGCCGCGTCACATTCCGCGGTCTGCTCCGCCACATGACAATCGAGAAAGGGCTTCGCGATGAAACAGACACGCTGCTTGATATGCCGCTTCGACGACGCCGAGCTGCTGGGCCAGTTTCCATACGATCCCTACCACCGGCACCTGGACCATCTCAAGGACGTGCCGGCGACCTACGTCGTTTGCAGGAACTGTAGCTTCGTCTATACGAACCCGATGCTGGAGCCGGAGGAGCTGGCGGTCCTCTACGGCGAGAAGCTGCGGCCAAGCCGTCCCGACGAGGCCTACCTCAAGGCGAACCGGAAGGTGTACCAACGGCGGTACCAGTGGATCGCCAACGAACTGGGCCTTCCGAGCCAGGAGCGGCCGACGCCCTCGATTCTGGAAGTGGGCTGCGCCGCCGGGGTCGCCCTCTCGGTCTTTCGCGAATACGGCTGGCGCACGACCGGGATCGAGCCGGCCGACACCTTCGCTGCCCACGCCCGCGAATCGTTCGGGCTGAACGTCCAGACCGGCTTCTACGGACCCGGCTCGTTCGAGGGGCGGCAGTTCGACCTCATCATGTTCTCCCAGGTCCTGGAGCACGTGCCCGATCCCGACTCGCTCCTGACCCAGGCATCACGCAATCTCACGGACGACGGACACATCTTCATCGGGGTCCCGACGCTCATGCGGCCCCTGAGGCCGGTCCACCCGATGACGCTTCAGGCCGTCCACCTGTGGATCTTCTCGCTGCCGACTCTGACCGCGTTGCTCGAGCGGAACGGGCTGGAACCAGTCGCCCATTCCTACGATGCCAAGGGGCTCCTCGTGCTGGCCCGAAAGTCGTCGCTCGTCGCTCGTCATTCGTCCCTCGTCACGGCTTCTGACGCCCATCACCCGTCACCCATCATCGTTTCCGACAGCGCCGAGCGCGTCACCCGGTATTTCCGCTGGTTCACGGAGGAGGACAGCCTGTACGCCCGCAACCTGGCCGCACTGAAGGGAGGGGACCGGCAGAACACGAGATCTCCGGACCTGGATGGAGACCTCTCCACCATCACCGTGGAACAGTCGCCGGAGGGCTGGCTGAACCTCTGCGAACGTCAGGGCGGGAGGGAGCGGCGGCTCTACGCCTCCGATCCCCGGGAGGCGGCCAGAAAGCTGGCCGGACAGTTGGATCCGGGGATCGAGGGGGTCGTGGTCGTGCTCGGGCTGGGATTGGGCTACCTGGCCGCCGAGATTCTGGGCAAGTTGAGCCGGGGCCACGTCCTCATCCTCTGCGAAGCGGACCCCAGGGTCTTCCGCGCCGCCATGTTCCACCAGGACCTCACGTCCCTCTTCAACGATCCCCGCGTCCACGTGATCGTCGGAGACGACCTGGCCCGGCTGGACTACGTCCTCGGGCTCAGCAGCAAGGCCATGTACGTGGCGGACAAGATCCACGTCGTGAAGTGCGGGGCCAGCAAGAAGTGGCAGGAGGACCTCTACGCGCGCATGGCCGAGCGGGTGCAGGAGCGGATGAAGGTCCTGGAGATCAACCGGAACACGATCGGGGGGCTGGGCCTCCGCATGATGGCCAACACGCTGGAGAACGCGCACCTGATCATGGACATGCCGGGGGTGGCCCGGTTCGAAGGGCTCTTCAAAGGGCTGCCGGCCATCGTCGTGTCGGCGGGGCCGTCGCTGGAGAAAAACTTCCATTTGCTCAAGGAGGCCAAGGGTCGGGCGGTGATCATCGCCTGCGACACGGTGCTCCGCATGCTCGTGCCCAACGGGATCGTGCCGGACGTCACGATCACGGCCGATCCGCACGAGGCGACCTACCGGAAGTTCCGGGACCTGCCGATGGACCGGGACTCGATCCTCGTCTGCCATCCGGCCAACTACCCGGACCTCTTCCGGACCTTCAACGGCCGCCGGTTCACGACCGGGCCGCAGCTCGCCATCTACCGGTTCCTGAGCCGGTTCTGGAAACCGAAGGGACGGATTGACCACAAGACTCAGTCCAGCGCGCACCTGGCCTTCAACTTCGCCACGCTGATCGGGGCGGACCCGATCATCTTCATCGGCCAGGACCTCTGCTACTACGACAACAAGAAACACGCAGGGAACCTGACCAAGGGCAGCCCCTTCGAGGCCAAGGGCGGGCTGAGGGAGCATGAGCCGGCGACGGACATCCTGGGGCAGCCGGTGGAGACCACCGTCCTGTTCCAGAGCTTCAAGGTGATCCTGGACGACATGGTCCGGGAGTCCCCGGCGCGGGTGATCAATGCGACCGAAGGAGGGCTCGGGATCAAGGGGGCGGAGGTCATGACGCTCAAGGACGCGATCGCCTCCTGCTGCCCCCCGTCGCCCATCGGGATCGCGGAGCGTTTCGCCTCCGTGTCCGGCGACCAGCCGGACGAGACGGATCGAAGAGGGCTGATGGAGGAAGTCCGCCGCATCCACAGGGAGGCCAGGGAGACCCTCGCCGTCGTGCGGAAGATGCTCACCTACGTCCGCCGGGCCGACCGGGTCATCAAGCGGGGGAAGGAGGACAGCGCCAGGGCCCGCTACCTGTCCGAGCTGGCCGAGAGGCAGAGCCGGGCCATGGAGGGACGGCAGGAATTGATGGCCCTGCTGGTCGAGGGGGCCTACTTCCTCGAGCTCTACATGTCTCGCGAGGAGGTCCTGGCCATTGACGAGATCCCCGATCCCAAGGAGCGGTTCCGGAAACAGATCGGTCGGGCGATGAAATATTACACCGGGCTCCAACAGGTGCTGGAGCCCTTCTGCGACGGAACCGGAGAACTCCTCGAACGGCTGGAAGAGTTGGACCGCCTGAAGGAACTCCCGAGCCGGACCGTCCCGGAACGGCTGGCGATCGCCAACCGGCTCAAGCGCCTGATGGATTACCCCCGGGCCAGAGATCTGTACGAGGAGATTCTCAAGGAGGAGCCGGAGCAAATGGAGGCCCTCTTCCATCTGGGGGACATCCTCTACCGTTGCCACAGGCCCCACGAGGCCCTGCCCTTGCTCAAGCGGGTCGCGGCGAACAATTCCAGCTACATGAACGTGCAGGACGTCATCAGACGATGCCGGGAGAAGGCGGATACCTGGGAAACCAAGACAGGGGAGGCCAAGGCCGTGATGGCTTCCGTGCCGGCTCTCTCCGAGGGGGAGATGGCGCTTCGGCAGGGACAGTTCTATTGGCGCGCGACGAACCGGGAGCGCGCCAAGCAGAAATTCGCGCGGGCGATGGAAGCCGCCCCCGCGCAATCCGACGTCTACCTGGTGCCGGCCCGGCTCTTTGAGGAAGCGGGGCTGGCGGAGGAGGCGCTGGCGGCGCTGGAACGAGCCTTGACCGCCTGTCCGGGCGAAGTCTGGCCATTGAAGGCATTGGGGTTGTTCGCTCTGCGCTACGGCCAGAGGAGCCAGGCGGAATCCTTTCTGCTGGCGGCGGTGCAGATGGATCCGAACGTCGGAGAGGAGGCGGGCGATGCGCTCGTCCAGGCCGGCGCCTTCCTGGCCGCCGGCGAGTGCTATGAGCAGGCCCTGGCCCGGGACCCATCCAACGGGTCCCTGACCGTCAAGGCCGCTTGGGCCTATCAGCGGGCGACCGAGTCGTCCGCCCTCGCCTTGTCCGGGAGGCAGGCATGACGCTGGTGGCGGACCCTCTCAAGCTGAAGCATCGGCCCGACGCGTCCCTGGCTTCGGTCAACGTGGACGGGCTGTACCCGAACATGAGCCCCAGCGTCTTCCGGACTCTCCAGGACAGGATCGCCGGCATTCCCACGCCCAGGATCGTCGAGATCGGCATCGGAATCTCCACCTACCATCTGTGCAAGCAGCTGATGGAAAAGGGGGGCACGTACCTGGGCATCGAGCACAACCGGAACTGGTTCGACATCGTCGAGGCCTGGATCGGCCGGCTCCTGGCCGGCCGCGCCAAGCAAGCGCCGGTCGAGCAGCGGCGGGTCGTCGGTCCGTTGCAGCCCAAACACTATCCGAAACCCCTGCTCTACGTGGACTCGACCTTCCGGGCCGGCCCGCTCACGGTGACGCTGCTCCTGCGCCAGGCCGCGAGCCAGACCGGGGACGGAACAGCCGAGGAGTTCCACGAATACCTGGAGGCAGTCGCCGGTCCGGCCGACGTGATCGTCGTGGACGGGCGCGCCAGAATCCCGGCGTTGAAACGGATCGCCGAAACCTCCGTGCTGGCGCCGGGGGGGATTCTCTTCCTCCACGACGCCAAGGGCTACAAGGACCAGGTGTCCTCCCTGTTTCCCGGAGGGGTCCTGTTGGAGGGCCGTGGCGGGTTCAAGAACGCCCTGAGACCGGAGCAGATCGCGGTGAACGTCGTTCCGGAGGAAGCTTACCTCTGGCAGGCTCCCGCCGAGATCGGAGAACAGGATGGGTGAACAGGCTGCGCTCCAGGACAGGCCAGGCGTGAAGATCCTGTTGAACATCCCGAAGGGGCAGATGGTGGAGTTCTGCCCGTGGATCAGAACAGGGTCCCTGGAAACCCGCCTGCTCGTGACCGACCTGGTCCACACCTTGGGCCGGCAGACTGGGCCGGTGAGCGATAAGTGGCGGCGCCGACTCGCGGTCTGGGCCCGGAAGGAGCGCGTGGTGGACCAGCTCGCCGCCGACGGCACACCGCTGGCCCGCTTCACCAAACGGCTCGAAGAAGGGGAAATCTGGCGTCTATCATTCGGGACGACAGCGGGTTCGACATCCGAATATGGCCTGCTGGTCGTCACCGGGCCCCATGCCCTGTGTCATTTCCAGCTCGTCGGTCCCCGCACCTTCGCGACCTGCCACAGCCGACGGTATCCGCAGATGGCGCCGCGGCTCGCGCATCTGCGGAGCATCCCCGTGCCGAACCATCCGGGTTACCGGCTCTGGCTGTTCCTGATGAACCGCGGGGAGGGCGCCAACGACATCACACTGAGCCGCACGCGGGGGAACGGGCGGGGCGAGGCCACGACCGTCACGCTCCCGCCTTTGGGGTGCCGGCTCGTCTGCCTGCACCGCCTCTTCAAGACCGTCGGCGAAGGGCCGGCCTGCGAGCGGGTGTTCGTAAAATCCGTCTATCCCTACGACCTCTACACGCTGATCGAGAGCGGGTCAGGGCCTGACGGGGCCTTGTCCATCCAGCACATCAAGTGAGGCGGCGATGGCGCAACGGCGGATGCTCTTTGCGACTTTCTGGATGCCGGGCGCGAAACAGTACGTGGAGCTCGTCCACCCTCAATGGCGCTTCGCGCACTGTGGAATCACGGCGCTGCGCACGTCCCTCTACGCGGGGGACGGACGCGAGGTGGCGGTGCGGGATCTGCCGCTGGAGGATCCGGTGATCGCCCTGGATGCGGTCTTTTCAGCCCCCGGTGATACGGCGATGGTCCTCACGGACGTCGCCTACGAGCTGAAGGGAAAGAAACACCCTTACCAGTACGGGTTCCTCTACCAACCGGCTTCCGGGGCGACCCCGATCCACTATCCGCTCGACATCGCCCTCGGCTTGACCGACGCGATCCGCTATTCCCCCAACTTCGGGTACTTCCCCCTGGGTCCCCTGCCGCCCTGGCTGGGCGTCAGGCTCTACTTGGGCAACGTCTCCGAGCACGCGTCAATCGAACCGGAGATCACGTTGGTGGCGGCGAACGGATGCCGCACGATCCCGACCGTTCTGCCCCCCCTGTCCCATCGGATCGTCGAGCTCCCCGTCGGGGACGGAGCCGAGCCGATCGAGTACCTGACCGTTGGAGGGCCGGCGAAGCCCATCTGCTACGTCGCCGGCGTGGATCGCCGGACCGGAGCGCTGACGTTCCTGGAGCACCTGATGCAAACCCACAAGCTGGATGCGTAAAGTGCGAAGCGTCGCTCGTGAAGCGCATCTCGCTTGCGAACGGCGAATGACGAGGGGGCCATGCCGCGCGACATGCTCTGCTACTGCCTGAACCTGAGCTACGACGACGTGCGTCGCCTGTGGGAGGACGGCTATTTCCGGCGCGAGTCCGAGCACCATCCCGGGCTCTATTGCACGAGCTGCCGGGGGGATCTGGCTTGGCTTCTGCGCCGGCTGGAATCGGGATCGCCGGACGATCCTGCGCATTGATGTTCGTTGCTGGCCGATGAGCACGCGAGGGAACGTGACCGGACGGGAGTTCTTAAGTCGTGAGGACGGGCCTCCGATAGAAGGGATGCTCGCAAGGTCTCCGCGGAGGGAGGTGATGGACGCGGGGTGGAGCGGACAGGCCGGCGGGCGCACGGTTCACGCAAGGATGCAACCGACCTAACTTCAAGGAGGATCTGTCATGGCACTCACAGTCAATACCAACCTGGCCAGTATCAACGCCCAGCGCAACGTCGGCGCGAACAGCAACGAGCTGGGCAAGGCTCTGGAGCGGCTCTCATCCGGCCTCCGCATCAACCGGGCGGCCGATGACGCGGCCGGTCTCTCCATCGCGACCAAGTTGCAGGCGCAAGTGCGCGGGCTTCAGCAGGCGGCCCGCAACGCCAACAACGCGATCTCGCTGGTGCAGACGGCGGAAGGCGCGCTCAACACCAGCACCAACATTCTCCAGCGGCTCCGTGAGCTGGCGGTGCAGGCGGCCTCCGACGACAACACGGCCGGCGACCGCAGCACGTTGAACGCGGAAGCCACGCAGTTGGTGGCGGAGTTGACCCGCGTGGCCAACACGGCGGAGTTCAACGGCGCGAACCTCCTGGACGGCTCCTACACCGGCAAGGTGTTCCAGATCGGCTCCGGCTTCGGCCAGACCATCTCGTTCGACATCAGCGACGCCCGGGGCAAGGCCCTCGGCAAGCGCGCGACGTTGACGACCGACCTGACCGACGGGGCCAGCAACGCGCTCAGCACCGGCAACATCACGGCCGGTCAGGTGAAACTCAACGACACCAACATCGTCACCGACAAGTCCGACGACACGGTCTCCGTGTTGGAGATCAAGGGAACGTTCACGACCGGCGGGTCAGTCGCGTCGGTCGCGTGCGGCGTCACCACCGGCAGCGCGTTCCTGATCGTGGGCAACGGCGCGACCACCGCGACGGTGCTGGTCGGGGCCTACAGCGCGACGACCGGCGCGTCCGTGGCGTGTTTGATCACCGGCGTGATCAGCACAGTCAACACGAACCTCGGCCTGGCCAGCGTGGTCGGCGTGAAACTGCGTGGAGCCGGCACGACGACCGCGTCTTCCTACCTGGTCGTCACGGCCACCGGCGGGCGGAACCTGACCCTGTCGGGGACGACAGGCACGTCCGGCATCACCGACATCGGCGTGATCCTCGGCACGGAGTTCTATTCGGCCAGCTACGTGAGCACGACCACGACCGGCATCACCACGTACAACGGCGAGACCTCGGCGATCGCCAAGGCCGCGGCGGTGAACGCGGTGAAGAACAGCACGAGCGTGAGCGGGTCCGCGGAGGCGACGAAAGTGACCGGGAGCAGTGCGATCACGGCCGCGACGCTGAGCGCCGGAGACTTCTACATCAACGGCGTGGACATCGGCGCGGTGACGGTCGTCGCCAGCGACGGCGACGGCGCGCTGGTCTCGGCGATCAACGCCCAGACCACCAACACCGGGGTGTCGGCTTCAATCACGAAGGACGGCAAGCTGGTGCTGGAGGCGAAGGACGGCCGCAACATCGCGGTGGACGGGGCTTCGGCGGTTGCGACCGCGGTCGGGCTCACGTTCAGCAACGCGGCCAACGTGCAGCGCGGCCAGTTGACGCTGAACTCCAAGGACGCGATCGTGATCGACGGCTCCGCGGTGAGCCGTCTGGGTAACGTCAGCGGATCCGCCTTGACCGCCAGGACGGTGACGGTGGACTCCACGAACCGGGTGAGTTCGCTGAACATCTCCACCCAGTCCGGGGCCGCAAACGCGATCCTCTCGATCGACGCGGCCATCGATCAGATCAACGCGACGAGGTCCACGATCGGCGCCGTCCAGAGCCGGGTCCAACTGACGATCCAGACTCTGAACACGGCGGCCGAGAACCTCGCGGCGTCGGAATCCCGGATCAGGGACGCGGACTTCGCGCTGGAGACCGCGAAGTTCACGAGGGCCCAGATCCTGGTCCAGGCCGGCACGGCCATCCTGGCCCAGGCCAATAACTCGCCTCAGATCGCTCTTCAGCTCCTGGGGCGGTAATTGGTTCGGGAGCGGTAACAAGGAGGGGGGGCGCAGGCTCCCCCTCCCCACTCCGATCGTCGAGTGGGGTGAGCCATGAGCAACCAAGTTGAACCAGTAGGAAACGGCGCTCCGGTCATCTCCGGGGTCTCTGCCCCGGCGGCTCCGGCGACCCCGCCTCCGGCCCCTGCGGCCCAGGCAGCCGACCCGGGGCAGGTCGCGGAGCTGACACAGCAGCAGAAGGCGGCGGTGGAAGCGGCCGTGGAGGAGGCGAACCGCGCCCTGGAGTCGGCGGCGCCTTCCATTCGGCTGAGCCTGGACGGGGAGACCAATCAGGTCGTGGTGCGGCTGATCGACCAAAACACCGGCTCCGTCATCCGGCAGATTCCCTCGGAGGAGGACCTGGCCATCGCGGCACGGCTGCGCGATCTCGTCGGGGTCTTTTTCAACCAGCAGATCTAGCTGCGAATGCGGAACGCTGAACGATGAACGTTGAACAGGGGGCCGCTGCGGCTGGCCCGTTCATCATTCTGCATTCGGCATTCGCCATTCGTCTGAGCGCCTAGGAGCAAGCATGGGCATCACCTCTTCGGCGGGGCTGGTTTCGGGAATCAAGTTCGACGACCTGATCGCGAACCTCTTGCAGATCGAGCGACGCCCGATCGCGCTCCTTGAGGAGAAGAAGGCGGATTTCCAGGCGAAAAGCGCCGAGTTGAGCAACCTGAGCATCCAGCTCAGCTCGCTGCGCGGCAAGGCCAGCGCCCTGTCCGCGCTGGCGAACTTCAACAACAACAAGGTCTCGGCAACTAAATCCTCCACCGGCGTCGAATTGTTGACGGCCCAGGTTGACCGCACGGCCGTGCCGGGCCAGTATCAGGTGAAGGTCAACCAGCTCGCGCAGACGCACTCGCTGGCCTCCCAGGGATTTGTGGACCAGAGCACGACCGCCGTGGCGAGCAGCGACGGCACCCTCACGTTCAAGGTCGGCGCCGCCGGCAAGACGACCAGCGTCTCGGTCACCACGTCCACCACGCTCGTGCAGCTCCGCGATCTGATCAACGCCGCCGACGGAGACGCGACGGCCTCCATCATCAGCGACGGTTCCGGGTCGAACCCGTACCGGCTCGTGCTCACGGCCAAGAACGCCGGCGCCGCGAACACGATCACGATCTCCAGCAACCCCACGACCCTGGATTTCACGAACAAACAGGTCGAGGCAGCCTACGCCGCCACCACGAACAGCTTCACCGGGACCGTGTCCTCGAACTCGGGCAACAACTACACGGGCACCACGAACAAGACCTTCCTGGTCAAGATCGTGACGGCCGGCGCCGCTGGCGCCGCCACGTACAAGTACTCGACGGACGGCGGGATCAACTGGCTCGGGGCCAACGGCGCCGCCTACACGGGATCGAACGCGATCACGACTCAGGGGAGCCTGACGAACTACGTGGACGGGGCCGCCTCCTCCAACTCGACGAACGAGGGGGTGCAGATCGCGTTCGGGAGCGGAACCCTGGCGGCCGACGACACGTTCACCGTGGACGTGTTCAATCCCACGCTCCAGTCGGCGCAGGACGCGGTGATTCAGGTCGGGAACCTGACCTTCTCCAAAACCAGCAACACGATCGCGGACGCCATCCAGGGCGTCACGTTGAGCCTTCTGAAAGCCGACAGCAGCGAGACGATCACGGTCGGCGTGACCGCGGACTCCTCCGACATCAAAGCCAGGGTCAAGGAGTTCGTGTCCGCGTACAACGAAGCGCTCAAGTACCTGAACGACCAACTGTCCTACGATCCCAAGAACCCCAAACCCAAGCCGCTCCTGGCCGATAGCACCGCGCTGAGCCTCCAGCGGCGGATGCAAACCCTGATCACCTCCGCGGTGCCGGGGGCCAGCACCGACATCAACAGCCTGAGCAAGGTCGGGATCACGTCCAACAAGAACACGGGACAGTTGACGCTGGACGAAACCAAGTTCGACGCGGCCGTGGCCAAGAGCCTCCGGGACGTCACGCGCCTGTTCATCGGCCTCGGCGTGCCCAGCCACTCCACGATCGAATACGTGAGCAAGACCGGTTCGACTCAGCCCGGCACCTATTCGATCGAGGTGACCACGGTGCCGACGAAGGCCACGATCACCGCCGGCTCCGCCGTGCCGGACGCGGGCATCACGTCCGCCGAGACGATCACGGTGAGCCTCTACTCCAACGCGACCTCGGCCACCGACACCCCGATCGCGACCAGCGTCTCCTTCGCGGCCGGCAGCAAGATCAGCGACATCGTGAACGGCTTGAACAGCGCGTTCGCCACGGACGGCATCGCCGCCAGCGCATCCAACAGCAGCGGCACGCTCAAGATCACCGCCACCAACTACGGAGACGACTACAAGCTCGTCGCGTTTTCCAACGTGGCCGCCGCCAATCAGTCCGGGATCGGCACGACGACCCTGACCTCGACCGGCGTGGACGTAGCCGGACGGATCAACAGCCACCCGGCCACGGGGGTGGGCGAGGTGCTCACGAGCGATTCGGGGTTCGGCGAAAGCGGGTTGAAGATCAAGGCTCCGGTCACCGCGGTCGGGTCCTACGGCACCGTGACGGTATCCTCCGGGATCGCGGACCGGATGGCCGACCTGCTGGAGTCGGCGGTCAAATCCACGGGCACGATCCAGACCCGCGTCAACGGGCTGGGGGAATCCATAGCCCAGATTGACAAGGACATAACCAGGAAAGCAACGGAACTCATCCGCAAGGAGGCGGCGCTGCGGGAGCAGTTTGCACGGCTGGAGACCTTGCTCGGGCAGTACCAGACCCAGAGCCAGAGCCTTACCAGCGCGCTCGCCGGGCTGCAGAACTTGGCGACCATCATCAGCAAGAAGTAGCGAGGAGGCATGCGCTCGGAGCGGCTCGCTGCTTGCCGGAGGAAGGAGACATTCATGCTCGCGACACAGCAGATCCAATCCTACCGCCAAAACCAGGTCCAGCACGCCTCGCCGGTCGAGCTCGTCGTGCTCCTGTACGACAAGGCCATCCTGCTCCTCAAGACGGCCGCGGCCCACCTGCACGACCGCAGGGTCCGGGAGAAGTGCCAGGCCCTCTGCCAGGCGGTGGACATCATCACGGAGTTGCAGGCCGTGCTCGACAAGGACCGGGGCGGCGAAATCGCGGCGAAGCTCAACGCGCTCTACACCTACATGCTCGAGCGGTTGACGAGGGCGAACCAGGAGAACGACGACCGGCTGATCCTGGAGGTCGTTCGGCTCCTGGAGGAGCTGCAGCAGGGCTGGCGCGGCCTGGCCCAATCCTCTCCGTCAGCCGACCGGGGATTGCCGGTGGGCCGATCGCAACCGGTGACGGCGTAGGGATAATTCGATGGAGACCCAAGGGGAAAGCGTGGCCACGGCTGCGGCAACCAAGCCCCCGGCGAATGCGTTGAACGGTCACGCAGACCGGCTCGATCACATGATCCACCTGATCCGGCAGGCTTCCGAGGAGATGGGAAAGCGGAATCACCTGGCGACCGGCATCGCCCTGCATCGGGCGCTGGCGGTGCTGGGGGAGCTCCGTCGCTCTCTCAGCGGAGAGATCGGGTTTGAAGGGCTCTGTGGAACCCTGCAGCACGAGCTGGTGCGGGGTTATCGGGAACGGCGCGTGGACCGGATCGAAGACGTCGAGCGGATTCTGGACGAGCTGCGCAGCAGGGACGCGGCCCGATCCGGGGCGGCGCGGTAGGGACGGGCGATGGAAACGCTGTCCGCCGACATGGCCGATCTGGAAACTCAGTACCGGCACCTCATCGCCCTGCTGGAACGGAGCGCGCTGGCACTGGATCGGCAGGACCTCACGGCCGTCGAGGCGGCGAGCCGGGATTCCGGGCCCCTGCTCGAAACGATCCGCCTGGCCAGCACGCGTCTCGAGCAATCGGCCGGGACGACCGGATCCGACACGGGGTTGGCCATCCGGCTCGTCGAGCTCAACCGGCTGGCGCGCGAGGCGCTCGCAGGCATCACGCGAAACCAGAACCGCCTCGCCCGCTGGTTGGAGCAGACGCAGGGCGAGCTAGGCGTTCTGAGCAGGGAAGTGGCGACCCTGGCCGGATACGCCGGAGCGACCGGCGAGCCAGACGGGTGGCTCAGCACGAGGGCCTGACCCGCCCGGCGCGAGCGGGCAGAGGGAACGGTCATGAGCATCCAGTTCAGCGACATCCACAATCTGGTGCGGACGTATCAGCGGGTGCTGAATCTGGACCAGCCGGACCCGGTGAAGTCCCGTGCGAAAACCGCGGATCCGGAGGACCGGGTCTCCATCTCCCTCGAGGCACGAGGGCTTCAGCATGCCCGCCGTGACGCGGAGGGCCGGGACGACGTCCATGATTCTCCCCCGGTCCGGTAGGCCGCCGAGCGCGTACCCGTCCGGAAACCGGGCAGGATCGGGAAAGGACTAGGCAAAAGTTGCAGGCCCCTGGCCGGGCCTGCGGTCCACTGGACAAGCGGTAGTCCCGGTTCCCCTAATATCCCCTCGGTAAGGCCAGCCATCCCCCGCCATTTTCCGCCCAGCGCGCTGGCACGCTCCTTGCCGGATTTCCTCGCGTCGGGCACAACCTGCCTACGTAAGGAGCGCGGAGGGAGGCACCGTGGGCGACACCGTGGAGCAGCAGGCGCAAGTTCTCGTGGTCGGCAAGTTGGCGTTGACGCGCCAACTGCTCCGCCGGCAGGCTGCCGAGGCCGGCTACGAAGTTCGGACCGCGCGAACGATCGCGCAGGCGCTGGGGCAAGCGGACCGTTGCCCGGCCGAAGCGTTGATCTGTCACGTCCAAGGCACCGGTGCCTCCACCATGCGCCTGCTCGGTCAGTTGCGCGAGCGGCAAACCGACGCCTGTCTGATTCTGGTCGGGCCGGACCATGGGGCGGAGCGGACCGCGGACCTGCTGCGGGCCGGAGCCTTCGATTACTTGACGATCCCGATCCAGACCGACCGGCTCAAGCAATCCTTGCGGCAGGGGCTCGAGACCCGACGCTCCTTCATCCAGGTCCGCGAACTGTCCGAGCAGCTCCGGACCGCCAACCACGATCTCGCACAGGAGCGGGACAGTCTCAGACAGTGGAATCGCAACCTCGTAGCCTTGAACGACCTCATCCAGACCATCGCCGGCACGCTCGATCCGGACGAGATCGTGCGCACGGTGGGAGCCAAACTCCGCCAGGTCCTCGACATCCAACTGCTCGGCATCCTCTGGCTCCAGCCCCAGCGGGTGTGGGTGGAGGCCCCGGCCATCCGGGACCAGCAGGTGGTCGAACAGACGACGGCGTTGCTGCTGGCCGAGGCATCGACGGGGTGCTCCGGCGACCCAACCCCCGGATCCTCCGGCCACGTCCTCGACCTCCCGCTCATGGCCGCGAAGGAACGGGTGGGATTGATGCGCCTCCAGCGGGAGCGGGGGCGGCCTTTCGACGGAGCGCAGGTCGAGTTCATCAAGGCGATCACGACCTCGGTCGCTCTGGCGCTGCGCAACGCCGAGGCGCACTGCCACGTCCAGACCCTGGCCATGACCGACGGGCTCACCAACCTGTTGAACCGGCGCGCCTTTGCCAACATCCTCGCGCGCGAGTTCCGGGAGGCCGAGCGGTACCGCACCCCGCTCTGCCTCATCATGGCGGACGTCGATCATTTCAAGGGGGTCAACGACCAGTTCGGTCACCCGATCGGGGACCGCCTGCTCCGGGAGGTGGCCACAGTGATCGGACAGGCCATCAGGGCCGTGGACGTGCTGACCCGCTTCGGGGGAGAGGAGTTTGCCATCATCCTGCCGCGGACCGACGTGACGCAGGCGGCCATCCTCGCCAACCGCATCAGGGAACGGATCGAACAGTACCGGTTCCTCGTGAACGGCGCCCGTGTCGGCCTCACGGCCAGCATGGGGCTGGCCCAGGTTCCGGATCCGCACATCGCGACCGTCGACGAGTTGGTGTCCACGGCCGACGCCGCGCTGTATCAGGCCAAGGCGCTGGGCCGCAATCGTATCGAAGTGAGCCGGGTGGACGGGGAGGCGGCGGCCCGCACGGCCCTGTACCACGCCGAAAACGCCGGCGTCGGAAACGCCGGAGCGAGGTGTTGACGTGAGAGGGAATCCAACCGCCACGGACTGGAAGGGCCGGAGCCCCGTCAGCAGCGACGACCGGCGAGAGTTGCTGCGCATCGACGATCAGGTGATGCTGGAGTACTGGCTGAACGGGGAGACGGCCAGCGGGCACACGGGCGAGCCGGCCCAGGGCATCCAGGAAGCGATCAAGGCCTTCATCGCGAGGCCCACCTCGGACCTGCTGGCCCGCTCGCAGGGGAACGAGGCCGAAGCCCTCCTGGTCCCCTGGCTGATGAAGATTGATTGGGCGCTGGAGCTGGTGCTCCAGGCCGTGGCGCGTCTCAGCCCGGGGGGACTGGCGATCCCGCACTTGACCGACGTGAACATCAGCGGCGGGGGCATCTGCTTTGAAGCGACGCACCAGCTCAACCCGGGGGAATTGATCGAGCTGCGGATCATCCTCCCGCCCTTCACCCCCATCAGGACCCAGGCCGAGGTGGTGCGGGCCACCCCGAAGGGGACGCGCTGCACGGTGGCGGCCCGCTTCACCACGATTACGTCCGAGGATCGGGAGCGGCTAATCCGCCACATCATCAACCTGCAGGCCGAGCGCCTTCGCGCCAGGAACCGGAACGCCGCCTACCCAGGGATGAGGCCGGGGGACCCGTGAGGCCGGCGACGACCGGAGGACCCGCCCCGCCCTCAAGTTTTCCCCCCTTCAACCGATAACTGGGATGTCATGAACAACACACTACCGACAACAACCGCGGCGATTCACGACGGCCCCCCGCACCAGGAATCCGACATCCTGACGGTCATCGAGGTGGCCCAGTTTCTCCGAGTCCCCAAGTCGACGGTCTACAAGCTGGCCCGGCTGGGCGAGCTGCCTGCGTCCAAGATCGGGAAGCACTGGCGCTTCCTCCGACGGGATATCCAGGAGTGGATGCACGACCGGTCGAGCCAGGGAATCGAGCACCCTCGCGCCGTCGCTTCAGGCGTCCGCTGACCGCCGGCGGCGGCCCGACAGGTGAAACGACGTGAGCGGGCCGGCCCGGCGGCGTCCCCGCACGGCCAGTCCAGCGTCACAGCAGGTGTCATGCATGGGGATGGAGTTGAACACGACGACCTTCAAAGAGATCAGGAACCTGATCTACGAGCAGACCGGCATCTTCTTTCAGGACAACAAACGATATGTCCTGGAGGGACGCCTGCTGGGCCGCCTCAAGGAGCGGAACTGCAGTTCGTACGAGGATTACTACAACCTGCTCCGATTCGACGCCTACAGGGATCGGGAGCTGACGACCCTCTACGACCTGGTCACCACCAACGAGACGTTCTTCTACCGAGACCTGCCCCAGTTGCAGGTCTTCACCGACGTGATCGTGCCGGCCGCCATGACCGCCAACGGGGGGAGCCAGCAATTGCGCATCTGGAGCGCGGCCTGCTCCACCGGCGACGAGCCGTACACGCTCGCGATCATGCTCCTGGAGCAACCGGCCCTCGCCAAGTGGACGATCGAGATTCTGGGCAGCGACATCAGCGAGGCGAACCTGGCCGCCGCGCGCCGTGGGATCTACGGCCGGTACGCCGTGCGCAACGTCCCTCCGGCTCTCCTGAGGAAGTACTTCCGGGAAGAGGGCGGGCAGTACGCGATCGCGGAGCCCGTCAAACGGTTGGTGAAGTTCATCAACCTCAACCTGTACGACGCCGCGCGGATGAAGCTGATCCGCGGCATGGACGTGATCTTCTGCCGGAACTGCCTGATTTACTTCGACGACAAAGCCAGGCGAAAGATCGTCAAGGAGTTTCATGACTGCCTCAGACCGGGCGGGCACCTCGTCATCGGGTTCTCCGAGACGCTGCACCGCGTGTCCGACTGTTTCAAGCTTATCCAGGGGCACCGGTCGGTGGTCTACCAGAGGGTCTGAGAGACCCGCCCGCGATCCGGAGAGCGGGCGGCATATCACGTCAGAAGGAGGGATGGGCAATGCCGGCTGATCTGACCATGAAAGTGATGGTCGTGGACGACATGTCCACGATGCGGCGCATCGTCAAGAACATCCTCAAGCAGCTCGGGTACGCGAACATCGAGGAGGCCGAGAACGGCAAGGAGGCCCTGGACAAGCTCAAAGGCGAATCCTTCGGGCTGGTCGTCTCGGACTGGAACATGCCCGTGATGACCGGGATTGACATGCTCCGCGCGATCCGAGCCGACGAGTCGCTGAAGCACATTCCGGTCCTGATGGTCACCGCCGAAGCGCAGAAAGAAAACATCGTCGAGGCGGTGCAGGCCGGCGTCAGCAACTATATCGTGAAGCCGTTCACCGCCGAGTCGCTCCAGGAGAAGCTGAACAAGATCTTCAACTGATGGGCGTCAGGCGGTTTCCCAAGGAGAACGGGTTGTCGGTTGAAAGGAGGCTGTTGTGAGCGATCTGGACCAGGGGCTTTTCCACCGCATCGTCGAGGTCAGCCGGTACATCGACGAGACGGTTCAGAAGCTTTCCAAACTCGACATGCCCGCCCAGATGTCGGCCGGGCAGTTGCCCCAGGCCTCGAAGCACCTCTCCGACCTGATCCGGATGACCGAGGAGGGCACGCACCGGGTCATGGAGCTGGCCGAGGAGATCCAGGGCACCCACGCCAGCGTCGCGACGGCGCTCGATGCGCTTGGGAGCGCGCTCGCCGGCGCCAAGCGCGGCAAGGGCTACGTCGAGCAGGTCGGAAAGATCAAAGACATGCTCGTACAGGACGACAAGCGGCTCCTCGACATCATGACCGCGCTGTCGTTCCAGGATCTGGCCGGTCAGCGCATCAAGAAGATCATGACGATTCTGGACGACGTCCAACGCCGGCTGCTGGAAATGGTCGTCGTGTTCGGGGGGTATCAAACCGGACCGGGGCAACGGGGGACGACGTCCGCCGACGAAATGCTGCGGCAGCTCGACGCATCCAAGACAAGCGCCCAGAACCAGGATCTCGTGGACCAGATACTCGGTCAATTCGGACGTCACTAGTCTTGAGGCGTCCGGCTGGAGGCACGGCCATGAACGATGAAATGGCGGAAATCCGCAACGACTTCCTGGCGGAAGCCCAGGAGATGATCGAACTGCTCGATCAGCGCTTCATCAGCCTGGAGGCGGATCCGACCAACACCGACTTGCTGAACGAAATCTTCCGGGCGATGCACAGCATGAAGGGGTCGGCCGGCTTCCTCGGGTTCGCCCGGCTCGTGGACGTGACCCATCGGGCCGAGAACATCCTGAACAAGCTGCGTCAGGGCGACATGGCGGTGACGCCAGAAGTGATCACCGTGATCCTCGAGGCGGTCGACGTCGTCAAGCTCCTCATGCAGGACATCCGGGAGTCCGGCACCGACGAGCACACCGAAACCGAGGCCATGTCCCAGAAGCTGGATCAAGTGCTGGCCGGACGGCCGGCGGGCGGCGCCCAGGCGCACGCGCCGGCGGAGCCGGCTCAGCCCGCACCCGCTTCCGAGGCCCCGGCAGAGTCCGAGCCCGTCCCTTCCAAGTTGGGGGAAATTCTCATCAACGAAGGGGCGGTCACCAAGGAGCAGGTCATCGAGGCGCTGGATCGGCAGGAGCGCAAACCGCCCCTGGGGGAGATCCTGGTCCAGTCGGCGGCCATCACCGAGAGAACGCTCGAAGCCGCGCTGCAGAAGCAGGAGAAGCAGGGCAAGCCGGCCAAAGGGGAGGAGGACCAGACCGTCAGGGTGGAGACGCGCCGGTTGGATTCCGTGATGAACCTGGTCGGCGAGCTCGTGCTGGGCCGGAATCGCCTGATGAAGATCGGGACCGGCATCGAGCAGGCCCACGAAAACGATCCGCTCGTCCGGGAGCTGGGCGAAACCCTCGCGCAGCTCAACCTGGTGACGACCGACCTCCAGTTGGCCGTGATGAAGACCCGCATGCTGCCGATCCGGAAAGTGCTGGGAAAATTCCCGCGCATGGTGCGCGACCTGTCGCAGAAACTCGGCAAACAGGTTCGGCTGGAGGTGCAGGGCGAGGACACGGAACTCGACAAGTCGGTCGCGGACGAAATCGGCGATCCGCTCGTCCACCTCGTGCGGAACGCGGTGGACCACGGGATCGAATCGGTGGCCGACCGCCACAAGTCCGGCAAACCGGTGGAAGGCGTCGTGCGCCTGGTGGCCTGTCAGGAAGGCAACAGCATCGTGATCCGGATCGAAGACGACGGACGCGGGCTGCAGATCGAGAAGATCAAGGCCAAGGCCCAGTCCAAGGGACTCGTGTCGCCGGCCGAACTCGCCGTCATGGAGCCCAAGGAGATCATGAACCTGATCTTCTTGCCCGGCTTCAGCACGGCCGACCAGGTCACCGACGTCTCGGGACGGGGCGTCGGCATGGACGTCGTCCGTACCAACATCCGGCGCATCAACGGCACGGTGGAAATCGAGTCGCAACCCGGGAAGGGCAGCGTGATCACGATCAAGCTGCCGCTCACGATCGCGATCATCCAGGCCCTGCTCGTCGAGGTCGAGCGGGCCACGTTCGCGATCCCGCTCGGGTCGGTCATCGAGGCCGTCAAGATCACGAGGTCGGACATCAAGGCGATCAACGGGCGCGAGGTCTTGAACCTGCGCGAGCGCGTGCTGCCGCTGTTCCGCCTGGCCGAGGAGTTCTGCATCCCGTCGGACAATCAGCAGGAAATTTTCTACGTCGTGGTGGCGGGTCTGGGCGACAAGCAGGTGGGCGTGATCGTGGACCGGCTCCGCTCCCAGGAGGAGGTCGTGATCAAGTCGATGGGGGACTACATGGCCGAGATCAAGGGGATCGCCGGCGCGACGATCACCGGGGAAGGCAAGGTAGTTCTGATCCTGGACATCGCGGAGCTGGTGGAGAGCGCCAGAATGGGATGGGCGGCCGGGGCGACCGCATGAGCCGTGAAACGTGACGCGTAAACAGTTAGCGGAGGCCAAGATGTCGACCTTGATCAAGGAAGTGGATGCGCGGACCAGGCTCGCCGGGGCCAACCAGATGGAGTTGCTCCTGTTCCACATCGGGACCGACGAGGTCTTCGGGATCAACGTCTTCAAGGTCCGCGAGGTCATGAAGCTGCCGACGCTGACCCGGGTGCCCGAGGCCGACCCCCGCATCGAAGGGGTGGCCAACATCCGGGGGACGACCGTGCCGGTCGTCGGCCTGAAGCAGATGCTGGGGATCGGGGAGATCGAAGCTTCCCAGGCAGGGGGGAGCGGGAACCTGATCATCACCGAATACAACATGAGCCTGCAGGCGTTCCACGTGGCGGGGGTGGACCGCATCCTGCGCATCTCCTGGTCGCAGGTCAAGCCGCCTCCGGCCCTCGTCCGGGATTCGGCCAAGGGGGGCGCCGTGACCGCCGTCACGATGCTTGACGACGGGCGCATGGTGCTCATTTTGGACGTCGAGAAGGTTCTGGCGGACATCTCCCCCAGGTCCGACGACGAAGTGTTCGCGGGAGTCCAGGTCGAGACCGGATTGAAAACCAAGCGCGTGCTCTTCGCGGACGATTCGCTGGTCGCGCGGACCCAGATCCGCAAGACGCTCGAGCGATTGGGCATGGACTACCTCCAGGCCACCACCGGGCGCGAGGCGTGGGAGCAGCTCCAGGCGCTGGCGGAGAAGGCCTCGATGGAGGGCCGGGCGATCCGGGACGAAGTCCAGTTGGTGTTGAGCGACATCGAGATGCCCGACATGGACGGATTCACCCTCACGAGACAGATCCGGTCGGACCCGAGGTTTGCCAACGTTCCCGTCGTCCTCCATTCGTCCCTCACGGGCACCTGCAACGTCCAGAAGGGGAAGGGAGTCGGCGCGACCGACTACGTGACCAAGTTCGACCCCAAGGTCCTGCGGGAGACGATCCTGCGCTACTGTTGAGCGACGGAAGGAGCCGCCATCGTGGGTACGGCAGCACCGATCAGAGTCCTGGTCGTGGACGACTCGGCGTTCATGCGGAAGGCCATCTGCAGCATGCTGGCCAGCGACCCGCGGCTCGCCGTCGTCGAAACGGCGCGCAACGGAGAGGAGGCCATCCAAAAGGTGGCCGAGCTCCATCCCGACGTCATGACGCTCGACGTGGAGATGCCGGGCATGAACGGGCTGGAAGCGCTCCGGAAGATCATGGAGATCCGGCCGCTCCCCGTCATCATGGTCAGCTCTCTGACCGAGGAGGGGGCACAGGAGACGCTCACCGCGCTCGATCTGGGGGCCGTGGACTACATCTCGAAGCAACTGGACGGAGTCTCGACGAACATCACCGCAATCCAGCAGGAATTGATCGGGAAAGTGATTGCGGCCGCCGGAACGGCGGGAAAGATCAGTCGGCCCCGGAACGGCGTCCTGCGCAGCGTCCCGCCGCTCGCGCTCAGCGCGGCGACCGTGAATGCCACGCGGGGCTCCAAAGTCGTGGCGATCGGATGCTCCACCGGAGGACCCAAAGCGCTCCAGGAGCTCCTGCCCCGGTTTCCCAAGGACTTTCCCGCCGGGGTCCTGATCGTGCA
Organism: Nitrospirota bacterium; assembly: GCA_040757595.1. Classification (NCBI taxonomy): domain Bacteria; kingdom Pseudomonadati; phylum Nitrospirota; species Nitrospirota bacterium. The sequence continues at coordinate 102,110 of JBFLWP010000002.1, forward strand.
GCACATGCCGAAATACTTCACGAAGCCTTTTGCAGAGCGGATGAACCAGCTCTGCCAGGTCGAGGTGCGGGAGGCGGCGGACGGCGACTTGGTCACGAGCGGCGTGGCCCTGGTCGCACCGGGCGGGCTGCAGATGCGCGTGGCGCGGAAAGGGGCGCTCGAGGTGGAAGTGAAGCTCTCCCCCAACGTCGAAGGATTGCTCCACACCCCCTCGGTGGACATCTTGATGCAATCGGTGGCCGAGGTCTATCCCGGTCGCGGAATCGGGGTGATCCTGACCGGCATGGGCCACGACGGCCTGGAGGGGATGAAGGCCATCAAGCGGGCCAACGGGAGGACGGTGGCCCAGGACGAGGCGAGTTGCGTGGTCTACGGAATGCCCAAGGCGGTCGTGGACGGCGGGTACGCCGACAAGGTCGTCCCGCTGCCCCACATCGCCGGCGAAATCGTGAACATGATCTGAGCCAACGTCAACGCGCATTCAACCAGGCAAGGGTGCCGGCGGGACACGCGCCGAGCCTGTTTTACTCACGGAGGAGGAGCGTATGTGGTCTCAGTTGAACAAGATGCGAATCGGGCCCAAGTTTCTGCTGATGGTCGTCGCCAGCGCGGCGATCGTGACCGGGGCCGGGCTGTACTTCGTGTACCAGCAGGAACAGGGCAAGATCATGATGATGCTCGAAGGCCGGGCCAAGGTCATCCAGGCCCAGGTCGAGGTCACCCGGGCCTACATCGCGAAGAACTACGTGGCGAAGATCAAAGGCTCGAAAGTCGGCGCCGACATCGTCGTCACCAAGGATCACCTGGAGAACGCCCAGGCCATTCCGCTCCCGGCCACGGCCACGAGAGAGATCAGCGAGGAACTGGGGCAGAAGGGGATCTTCGTCGCGCGGCTGGTCAGCGCCACGCCGCTGAACCCCGCCAACTTGCCGAAAGACGCCTTCGAAGCCGACGCCGTCAAGGCGATCATGGGCGGGGCCGATTCCTACGAGAGGACCGAGGAGTCCGGCGACAAGCTGACGTTCCGCCGGGCGACCGCGGACAAGGCGACGATCGCGGCCTGCATCGGCTGCCACCAGGGCAAGCAACTCGGCGACGTGCTGGGCGTGCTGTCGATTTCGCTGCCCGTGAACGACATCAAGGCCGCCTCCAACGCGTCCATGCAGCGGACGAGCCTGACGATCGTGGCTGTGGTCCTGGCCACGCTCCTCACCATTTACGTGCTGCTCAGGATCCTGATCATCAGACCGCTGGCGGCCATGACCTCGATCTCCCGCGACATCGCCGAAGGGGAGGGCGACCTGACCAAGCGGGTGCCGGTGAACGGACGGGACGAGATCGCGGAGCTCGGCGGCTGGTTCAACGTCTTCATCGAAAAGCTGCAGGCGATGATCGGGAAGGTGGCGCACGTGACCGACAAGGTGGCCTCGGCGTCGGTGGAGCTCTCCGCGACGGCGGAGCAGATGGCCAAGGGCGCCGACAGCCTGACCTCCCGGACCGCCCAGACCGCGACCGCGGTCGAGGAGATGAACGCGACGGTGGGGGAGGTGGCGCAGAACTCCGGCAAGGCGGCCACGATGGCGCAGGAGACCGTGCAGACGGCCAAGACGGGCCGCGAGGTGGTCGGCGAGACCATTTCGGGCATGCAGCAGATCTCCGAGGCGGTGACGCAGTCGGCCTCCATCATCTCGGCGCTCGGGAAGTCCTCGGACCAGATCGGCGAGATCGTGCGGGTGATCGAGGACATCGCGGACCAGACCAACCTGCTGGCCCTGAACGCCGCGATCGAGGCGGCCCGGGCCGGGGAGCAGGGCCGCGGGTTCGCGGTGGTGGCCGACGAGGTCCGCAAGCTGGCCGAGCGGACGACGAAGGCGACCAAGGAAATCGGGGACATGATCCGCCAGATCCAGCAGGACACGAAGGGGGCGGTGGCCTCGATGGAGGAGGGGACGCAGAAGGTGGTGGGCGGCGTCTCGTTGGTGAACAAGACCGGCGAGGCGCTGGCGACGATTGCGGAGCGGGTGACGCAGACTGCGGACATGATCCGGCAGATCGCGGTGGCGGCGGAGGAGCAGTCGGTGGCGACCCAGCAGATCTCCGGTGACCTGGAGACGGTGGCGAAGGTCTCGAAGGAATCCGCGAGCGGGGCGGCGGAGTCGGCCAAGGCCAGCCACGACCTGAGCCTGCTCGCCACCGAGTTGCAAAACATCGTGGGCGGGTTCAAGATTGCTTCCGCCGAAAGGAAAGGCGGGGGCCCGAGATACTAAGCTTCTATCAGGGCCTCAACACGCGCGTTGCAGGGCAGGAGGGGCGCAACGGGAATCGGCTCGATTCCCACAACCAGGGAGGGTGCCATGAAGACTGTGCGAGTGGTGCATTACGTGATCGGCCTCGTCGCGGGAGGGCTGCTGTCGTTCGCACTGCCGGCCTATGCGGGGGACGAAGCCAAGACCGCCGAGATGCTCGTCAAGGTGCTGAAGGCCGGACGCGCGGTCGTCTCGGACCACCAGCAAACGATCAACGACGCCGGCAAGGGCGACAAGGGCTTCACGCCCGACTACTTCGAGAAGAAGTGGGCGGAGAAGTACAAGGAGATGAACAAGAGCGACATGCCGAAGTCTCCGGCCGTGGCCGCCCTCGTGGATGCCGGCAAGCAGGTCGTCGGGGAGTCGCAGGCGCTCATCAACAAGCAGGGCATGGGCTTCAAGGGATTCCTCCCGGCCCTCTGGGGCCGAAAGGCAGGGGAGAAGTTCGGGCAGAAAACCGGGATCCGGCTGAAGCAGACCGCCACCCAGTACCGGTTCGCCGGCAACAAGCCGGACGACTTTGAGGCCGAGGTCCTGAAACAGTTCTCCGATCCCGGCTATCCCAAGGGCAAGGAGGTCGTCAAGACCGCCTCGGTCGGCGGGCAACAGGCGCTCCGATACATGGCGCCGGAGTACGCGGCCAAGTCCTGCCTCGCCTGCCACGGCGAGCCGAAGGGCGACAAGGACATCACCGGCATGAAGAAGGAAGGGTACAAGGAAGGAGACCTCGCCGGAGCCATCAGCGTGGTCGTGCCGATCAAATAAAGGCCGGCACGAGGCGGAGGCGCTGGGCAGGCGCGGGGTCATAGACGCCGAGGTTTTGGGGAAGAGCGCGGCTCTTCCCCAAAGCTCCGCGCAGGGAGGGACCAGTCATGGAAGACATCGAGGGACACTCAACCATTCTCAAGAGGGTTGGGTTGAGGGCCAAGATCCTGCTCGGTCTGGGCCTCGCACTCTGCCCTATCGTCGGGATACTCGTTTTCAACATGGTTTCGGCCCAGGAGGCGGTGCGGGCTTCCCAGGCCGCCCAGGACGCCGCCGCGCTCCGCCTGGAAGTCAACCTGATCCGGTTGGGGCTACGGGAGTACAGCCTGATCCAGCAGGTCGCGGCGCTCGACGCGGTGAAACGGCATCAGGCCCAATACCAGGAGCAGTCGCAAAGGATCGCCGAGCACTATGCGGGCGCCCCGGAGGTGAAGGCCAAGCTGGCGGCCGTGGATGGCGCGATGGCCGCGTTCGCGGACCACGGGCTCAAGATGGCCGACGCCTACATCCAGTTCGATAGAGTGGTGGGCAATACCTTCGTGGAGGAGTTCCTGAAGCAGGACGAGGCGTTGGTCGCCGCGCTGAAGGATTTGGAGGACGGGTTCGTCAAGGAGGCGCAGCAGCGGCTGGGCGCACTGGGGCTCGCCGCGAAGCTGGCCATGGCGCTCGTCGTGGCCAGCACGATCGGCTTTTCGCTGATCCTCGCCTGGCGGCTCCTGATTCCGATCAGGCGGATGGTGGCCGGCATGGACCGCCTTTCTCAGGGGGATCTGACGGTCCAGGTGGACGTCACGAGCGAGGATGAACTGGGGCAGCTCGGCAAGCACTTCAACGCGGTCGTGCCGAAGCTGCAGGCGATGATCGGGAAGGTGGCGCACGTGACCGACAAGGTGGCCTCGGCGTCGGTGGAGCTCTCCGCGACGGCGGAGCAGATGGCCAAGGGCGCCGACAGCCTGACCTCCCGGACCGCCCAGACCGCGACCGCGGTCGAGGAGATGAACGCGACGGTGGGGGAGGTGGCGCAGAACTCCGGCAAGGCGGCCACGATGGCGCAGGAGACCGTGCAGACGGCCAAGACGGGCCGCGAGGTGGTCGGCGAGACCATTTCGGGCATGCAGCAGATCTCCGAGGCGGTGACGCAGTCGGCCTCCATCATCTCGGCGCTCGGGAAGTCCTCGGACCAGATCGGCGAGATCGTGCGGGTGATCGAGGACATCGCGGACCAGACCAACCTGCTGGCCCTGAACGCCGCGATCGAGGCGGCCCGGGCCGGGGAGCAGGGCCGCGGGTTCGCGGTGGTGGCCGACGAGGTCCGCAAGCTGGCCGAGCGGACGACGAAGGCGACCAAGGAAATCGGGGACATGATCCGCCAGATCCAGCAGGACACGAAGGGGGCGGTGGCCTCGATGGAGGAGGGGACGCAGAAGGTGGTGGGCGGCGTCTCGTTGGTGAACAAGACCGGCGAGGCGCTGGCGACGATTGCGGAGCGGGTGACGCAGACTGCGGACATGATCCGGCAGATCGCGGTGGCGGCGGAGGAGCAGTCGGTGGCGACCCAGCAGATCTCCGGTGACCTGGAGACGGTGGCGAAGGTCTCGAAGGAATCCGCGAGCGGGGCGGCGGAGTCGGCCAAGGCCAGCCACGACCTGAGCCTGCTCGCCACCGAGTTGCAAAACATCGTGGGCGGGTTCAAGATCTCGGCGGACAAGCGGCGTGGAGGATGACGCGATGATCGCCCAGCAAGCTGAACAGTCGAAATCGGGCGCCCCCGCGGCGGCGGAAAAGGATGTCAACGGCGTGACGGAGGATTTCTGTCAGCTCGTCACCTGCCGGGTGGGACGCGAAGAGTTCGCCGTCGACATTTTAAGCGTGCAGGAAATCAACCGGATGGTGGAGATCACCAAGGTGCCGAAGGCTCCCTCGTTCGTCGAGGGCGTGATCAACCTGCGGGGGCGGATCATTCCGGTGCTGGACCTGCGGCGGCGCCTCGGGATTCCGGAAGCGGGGCGCACGGCCCAGTCCCGCATCGTGGTCGTCAACGTGGGCGGCAGGGTGATTGGGTTGGTCGTGGACGCGGTCTCGGAGGTGTTGCGCATCCCTCGTTCCACGATTGAGCCGCCCCCGTCCACCGGCGCCTCGGCCGGCGCCGAGTTCATCCAAGGGGTCGGGAAGATCAACGATCGGCTCCTGACCCTGCTGGATTTGAAGCGGCTGCTGACGCCGGAAGAGCAGGCGGCGGCGTAGCCTTCCGGCGCGATCAGGGCGAGGGGGAAGGGCGGGACTCGGGCTTTCTTCGCTCCGAGAGGAGCCGTTCGAGCACGCCCAGGGAGTGGTTCAAGAGATCGGAGGCGCAGGAGAGCGTCACCTGGAACTGTTGCATGGCCTCCTGCCACCGTCCTTCCTGTTGAAGCGCCTGGAAGCGGCGGTGTTGCTCTTCGAGAATGGCCTGCTTGGCGTCGAGGATCAGGCTTTCCGCTGGCGTCATGGGACCTCCATCGCGCGTTCTGGAGGCCTACCCTATCAGGGCGAAAACCGGAGCGCAAGGGGGAAGGAAGGGCCCTCGTCGGTTGACCGCCGTTCTTGCCGGTTGACGCCCACAGGTGCCGGTTAGCGACGAGGTCCTGAGGCGGAGCGAGCACGGACATGGACATTACGACCTTAGCCGGCGTCATCCTCGCGATCGGAGCCATCCTCGGGGGCCAGATCCTCGAGGGCGGACACCCCGGCTCCATCATGCAGCTGACCGCCTTCATCATCGTGATCGGCGGCACGGTCGGCGCGATCCTCGTACAGTCTCCCCTGGCGGTCTTCAAGAAGGGCCTCGGGTTGCTGTCGCTGGGCCTGTTCGACCCCAAGGTCGACTTGAAGGGAACCGTGACGCAGATCATCGATCTCGCCAACCTGTCCCGGAAGCAGGGCTTGCTGGCGCTCGAGGGGAAGATGAAGGAGATCCGCGATCCCTTCTTCCGAAAGGGCGTCCAGTTGATCGTGGACGGGACCGACGCCAAGCTGATCCAGGGGATCCTCCAGACCGAGGTGGACCATCACGAGGAGGAGGGCCTGGCGGCGGCGAAGATCTGGGAAGCGGCCGGAGGCTACGCGCCGACCGTCGGCATCCTCGGCGCCGTGCTGGGCCTGATCCACGTCATGGAGAATCTGTCCGACCCGTCCAAGCTGGGGAGCGGCATCGCGGTCGCGTTCGTGGCGACGGTGTACGGCGTCGGCTCGGCCAACCTGCTCTTCCTCCCGCTCGGCAACAAGATCAAGCAGAAGCTCAAGGTGGAGACGACGGCGCGCGTCATGCTGATCGACGGGCTCGTCGGGCTCGCACAAGGGGAGAATCCGCGCATGTTGCAGGAGCGGCTCGAGAGCTACCTTCCCCACGAGGAAAAAGCCAAGAAGACGTGATGCGTATCTCGTCCGACGCTTCACGCGCGACGAGGTGCGAGCAACGTTCTGTGGTCTATGGCCGGCCGGCACAAACACGAAGAGCACGAGAACCACGAGCGGTGGCTGGTCTCCTACGCGGACTTCATCACGCTCCTGTTCGCCTTCTTCGTCGTCATGTACTCGGTGTCGGCCCTGAACGAGGGCAAGTTCAAGGTCGTCGCCCAGTCGATCCAGGAAGCGTTGAAGCCGATCATCAAGAAGGAGAGCGCCAACCTTCGCTACGACGTCGGCCAGTCGCAGTCGGCCATCGTCCCGGCCATCAGTCCCAAGGTCCAATTCCTGAAGAAGGCCCACGCGGTGCTCAACCCGTTCGCCCACGACGCGAAGTTTCAGAACCAGATCATGGTGACCGAAACCGAGCACGGCATCCTGGTGACGCTCGCCGAGAGCCTGATGTTCCAGAGCGGGCAGGCCGACATCAAGCAGGCGGCGCTGCCCGTGCTCGAAGCTCTGGCCGAGGTCCTGACGGATCCGGATCAACAGATCAAGGAGGTCCGGATCGAAGGACACACGGACGACGTGCCGATCCGCACCCCGCAGTTTTCCTCCAACTGGGAGCTCTCCGCCATGCGCGCCGTCATGGTCCTGCGGGTCATGACGGAGTTGTACAAGGTCGAGCCCGGCGTGGTGTCCGCCACCGGGTACGCGGAGTTCAAGCCCGTGACCGACAACCTCACCCCCGAGCACCGAGCCCAGAATCGCCGCGTCGAGCTCAACGTCATCATGGACTGACGTCCGTTGATCCTCCATATCGAAACCTGGTAAATACGCCGATCATGACGCGGGCGTTTCTCCCGGCCGGAGCGGTCATGGCCGGCCTTTCGGTCGCAGCCGGCGCGTTCGGCGCCCATTCCCTGAAGGCGGTCCTGTCGCCCGAGCAGATGACCGTCTTCGAGACGGCTGCCCGCTACCAGATGTATCACGCGCTGGGGCTGGTGGCGGTCGGGGTGCTGGGCCAGGCCGGATGCGGGGGCGACCGCTTGATCCGGGCGGCCGGATGGTTGTTCTTTCTGGGAATCCTGCTCTTTTCCGGAAGCCTCTACCTCGTGACCTTGACCGGAATCCGGTGGCTGGGAGCCGTGACGCCCTTAGGCGGCGCAGCCTTTCTGGCCGGGTGGGGGACGTTGGCTTGGGCAGCGATCAAAAGCAAAGTATGAAGTAGGAAGGCGGAAGGATGAAGTTGAAACTGCTGGGCCTCCTTGCTCATCCTCTCCTAACTTCCTACTTCGTCCTTCCTACTTCATCCTTTCTTTTTGGCAGGGGGCGGTCCTTTTCCCCGTAATGGAGCCCCAGGCGCCGGCCGAGTTGACGAACGTGCCTTCCAGCCGCTGCCCCCCGCTCCCAAACAGCAGACTGTCCTCCTGAACTCCGCCCTGAAACTCCCAGCGGAGGTAGACCGTATCCCCAAGAATCACGACCTTGGACGGGCGAGGGCCGGCCGCCTCGGTTGCACCGGGCGGCGGAAAGGACAGCATCATCTTGTGGTCCTGATGGTTCTGGTGATTGTGCACGGTCCACTGCCAGGTTCCGCAGAGCCGAGCCAACCCCTTCACTTCTTGGAGCCGGTCCTTCCAGCGATGGAGCAGGGTCCAAGCCCCCGTGACCGCCAGTTCTGCGTCGGCCTCGGCCCTGAGGGCGAGCGCGACCATGTGGGCCGTCACGACCGGGCGCAGGCGGGCCGAGAAATAACGGGAGGCAAAGGTCTCCCGATCGCTTCCGGACAGCGACCCGGCCGCCTCCGATTCCAGGAGGCGACGGCGGATGCCGGTCGCTCCCTCACGTTCAGCGACGGAAAGCCAAGAGTCCTCCGTTTCCACAAGGCGGGCATAGGCCCGGTCCATCCGGGCCGCATACTCGCCGTAGGAGGAGGGGACGTCTGTGCCCGCCTCCGGCGCCGGGGGGATCGCCACGAGGACATCGCTCAACCGCCAGGCCCGGCGGAGGCTTGAACGGGCTCCCCGCGCAAACAGCCAGGGCTCTTGCCGGTCGGCCTGCTGGACGGCGACACGCAAGGGTTCCGCCTCGCCGGCCTCCGCCGCACCGACCATGACCCTGGCCAACCGCCACGAAGCCAAGTCGGCCGTGAGCTGCAGCGCCGCCCCCTTGATCTCTTCAACCACCTCTTCACTGATCCCTGAGCCGCTCCTAGCAATGGGGGAGCGGGCGCCTTGAGAGGGAGCGACGACGGCACCGCTTTCCTTGAGAGCCAGTGGAGGGGCCAGGGTCGTGGAAAAGAATGTGAGGGCCTCCGTCTCGGAGGTGATGGAGGCCAAGCGAGCCCCCTCGGTTCGCAGAATCGCCTGAAAGTCGGGGACGGCGCTCTCCGAGGACATCGGCCCGGCAACCGCCGCGGTCGAAAAGAAAAACGGACCGGCGATCACCAACGACAACCAAGCCCCGGCAACCCTTCTGCGGCTCATGAAAACAGTTTGAGATATCTGGAAGGAAATCGCAATGCACCCAAGGAAGGACGAAGAGCGGATGCAGGAAGAAACCCCTTAGGCACTGAAGGATAATACTCAGTTAATACAATGGCTTATTTTGCATCTTTAAAGCATTCCGAGAGGAACTCGACGGTGGCTTCCCACGCCCGGTTGGCTGCGTCGGATCGGTACGTGTCCGGACGCATTTCGTTGCAAAAACCCAGGGGGCTCCCCTCATAGGTCCGCACGTCGATCCGCTTGCCGTATTCCCTGGCAACCCTGGTCAGTTCCTCCACCTGCTCCGCCGTCACTCCCTGGTCCAACGCGGCCCGGTGATACTGGATGGGGCAGGCCTGGTCCTTGAGCAGGCTCAGCGGAGTGATCAGCCGGCCGTAGAAGGACACCGAGGTCCGCAGGCGCCGCCGATAGCAGGCAAACCTCATGGCCAGCCATCCGCCCATGCCGAACCCGATCGCGCCGTGGATGTTCCGCTTGACATAGTCGCGCGTGTTCAGAAACTCGCAGCAGGCGTTCAAGTCCTGCATCATGTCGGCTTCCTTGACCCGCTCCATCAGCGCGGCGGCGACCTCGGCATTGGCGGTGACCATTCCTCCCTGCCTGGCGTAGAGGTTCGGCACCAACGTCACGTACCCTTCGCAGGCGAGGCGGGCCGCCAGGTCCTTGATCTGGACGTTCAGGCCCCAGGCCTCGTGCAGCACGATCAGGGCCGGATAGGTTCCCTTGGCCTGCGGCCAGAACATCAGCCCCTCCACCTGGGCCGCTTTGGACTGACGTGTTTTGAAGTAGGGATCGACCGAGAGGTCCGAGATCGACGGGATCGGCTCACCGCTGGGGAAACGGACGGTGCCGGTACCGATCTGCTCTTTTGTAAATGGGGCGACTCGTTCAACCATGCAAGCAGCTTCAACCGTGCATCAAACGGGGGCACTATAACGAACGATGCCGGCAAAAAGCAATCAGTCGCCAGCTATCGGCAAAGCTGACGGCTGATCGCTGATAGCTTTTGTCTGCTCAGGTTTCCGCGACGATGTGCGTGTCCGTTTCTTCCACTCCCTCGATGGTGTGGATCTTCGTGATGACGACGTCGGACAGGGCCTTCTCGTCCCCCACGTTCACGAAGCTGAAGATGTCCGGTTGGCCGAAGCAAGGATGAGCCTGTTCGACGCCCGTGATCTTCTTCAGGGCCTTGAGCACGTCCTTGGTCTTGCCGGCCTTGACCTTGATCAGCACATAGGCTTTGGTCGCCATACATCCTCCTCTGTTATGTGACGAGTAGGGGATCCGGACGCGCAATTCTACACCGATCACGCATCACGCGTCACGCGTTACGGCGTGGCTTCCGCGCCAGGCATCTCGAGCCGGCGGGCGGCATAGAGCCGGTGCAGGTCCTGGCCCCGTTCCGTCAGGCGCTGGCGCGCGTCGAGAAAGACCCTGGCGAGCAACTCGAAGTCCCGACGGCCCACGTTGTACGAGCCGAAGCCTTCCTCCAGCCCTGGCCTGGCCCAGGCCGCCTCGTCACCCAGGTACTGGATGAGAGCTTCCAGGGATTGCGACGTCCAGCCGCTGGCCCGAAACGTTTCGACTGCAGCCGGCGCGTCGCCTCCCACCTTGGCGGAAAGGGCTTCCTCCAGCACCTGCCTGACCGCCTGGTTGTCGCTCTTCATGAGGGCGGCTTGAAACTGGATCAACGCCCGAATCAGGCGGTTCGCCTCCGGACTGGATTCCGGCGGCAGGACGTCGGCCGCCTCGAAGGTGGCGAGCAGGGCCATGACGGTCCCCACCTGCTGGGGCGTGGCCCGGGAGCCGCTCCGGGGGAGATCCGGCGGGAGAAACATCTCGTTCGCATGACTATAGGACCCGCCGGGCTTCGGGCCGCCGCACAGGACGTACAGCCGTTCGTTGACCACGGCGGAGCCCAGCCCGTGGCGCCCGGTCGGCATCGGCGCCATGGACTGCCAGCGATCCTGTCCCGGCACGTAGGCGTCGTTATCGCGGAAGGTCCCCTCCGGCGCCTCGCCGCCCAGCGCATAGATGGTTCCTCTGAGAACCGACGCCGTCAGGCCGCTGCGCGGAACGGGGAGGTCCGCCGCCTTCGACCAGCGGTCGGCTTGGGGATCGTAGACCTCCACGACCGCCACGTTCCGGCCATAGTTCTGATTCAGACGTCCCCCGATCGCGTAGATCCTTCCTCCCGCCGACGCGGCGGCCAAGTGGTCCCTGGGGGTCGGGAGGGGAGCCCGTGCTTTCCAAGTCCGGCCGGCTGGGTCATATTCCTCGACCGCGGCGACGTTCGCCGTTCCGTCGTACCCGCCGATCGCATAGAGCTTCCCGTCCCATACAGCCACCGCCAGCGCACCCCTGGCCGTCGGCATGGCGGGCCCCTCGGTCCACCGGTCGGCGGCCGGATCGTACATATAGAGGCTCGCCACCGGGCTCCAGACGGAGAGCCACGACCTGGTATAGCCCCCGACCAAGTAGAGACGGTCTCCGAGCGAAACAAGGCCGACGTGGTGCAGCCCGACCGGCAGCGGCGCCTTGGTCGTCCAACGATCGGTCGCTGGATCATACTCCTCCACGGTGCGGCTGATCGTGGGGCTGGGCAGGTTCCCGAGGCTCGGCTCATCGAACCCGCCGACGACGTAGATCTTGCCTCCGATGGCCGCTGCGGCCACCTCGGTCCGCTTCGTCGGAGCGGGGGAGAGGACCTGCCAGACACCCGGAGAGGGGCCGGTCTGGCCGGCGGCGGCCGCGTGGCTTACGACGGGGAGCAAGAGAAGGGAACAAAGGAAGAGCCGGCTTACAGGGCGGCGGAACCAAAGCGTACGCATGGGGCGGTATTATAGCAAACCAATCCCCCTGTTATTGCAAACCTCCGGAGGGCTGCCTATAATCCCGCCGGACTCAGCCTCAGTCCTGGTGTTCCATGCTGGCCAAGGTCATGAGCGCCGCCCTCGTCGGTCTCGACGCGCACCCCATCGAGGTCGAGGTGGACATCGGCGGGGGACTGCCGCAGTTCTCGGTCGTGGGCCTCCCGGACGCCACGGTGAAGGAGAGCCGCGACCGGGTCCGCGCCGCGCTCAAGAATACGGGGTTCTCCTTCCCGGTGAAAAAGATCACGGTCAACCTGGCCCCGGCCGGGTTGAAGAAGGAAGGCTCGGGATTGGATCTGCCCATCGCCGTCGGCATCCTAGTCGCGGAAGAGGTGCTCCCGGCCGAGTCGGTGATGGGGCGGACGCTGGTCGGGGAGCTGTCGCTGGACGGAAGGGTGAAGCCGATTGCCGGCGCCCTGTCCATCAGCTTGGCCTGCGCGCGGAACGGGGCGCTTCTGCTGCCGGCCGACAATGCGGCAGAAGCAGCGGTGGTGGACGGAGTGACGGCCTACCCGGTGCGGACCCTGCCGGAAGCGGTCGAGTTTCTAGGGGGGCGGTGCGCGATTCCGCCGGCTTCCGTGGACCGGCAGGTTTTGTTCTCCGAGCGGGTGAACGAGGAGGACGACTTCGCCGATGTCGTGGGCCAGGACCATGCCAAGCGGGCGCTGGAGGTCGCGGCGGCCGGCGGCCACAACCTGCTCACGTTGTGGACACAATTCCAATAAAACTTGTGGCCATATTCAATCACCATTACGATCAGACCTTCCAAGCCCTACCGCAGAAGATTCGTCATCTTTATCAAGCAGTTCTGAAATCTTTCGGCTGATAATTCCACCGAGTGTCCGCAAGAAGCGATCGGCTGCTTTATCGTCATGATGCGGACAGGTATAAGTCACTTTGAAAAGACGCGGGGGATTCCGCTTCTTGCAGCCAATGCGCTTGGGGGCTTCAGTCTCAGGTAAGGAAGTTCGTATTGATTGCTTGGCCATGGGAATGTGGAATGTCCAAACAACAGTCATCTCACCTTGCAATAAGGTATTACAGCGACGACAGGATCCAAGAGCTTGACAAAATCGTCCTGCCTCGAATTCTCCATCATTTCCTTTTCTAGCCCGTCCGTAACATAGAGGTAGTCGTGTCTCTGCTGTAGGTCCTGCTTTCCTTTCTGGACCGAACCAACTCATGATCCCACCGGTCCGTTTCTCACCGGTTTTCACCGTTCCCCGCTGATTTTCTGACCTCTCATCAATCTGACTTCCGATCGACTCGTGGCCGGAGGCCTGTTCCAGTCATTCGGTTGCCACCGTCACTCGTCTCACTCATTCAACAGAAAGGAGAAATCTTATGGGCTGGTTATTCACATCAGGAGCCAGTCGCCGTGACATCATCGCCGAGCGGATCAAGCGCTGGTCCAACGACGGCGTTGAAGCGGTTTGCCTCAAGCATGCCGTCCGCGGGAACGTCCTCTGGACGGTCTGGGAGCATCGGCATGAAGACGGCCGCACGACGCGCTTCATCGGGTGCGACCTCTTGCAATGCAAAAAGGATTGCGGGTGGGGCTACAAGGACATGGACGAATCCTGTCACCCCTATTACTTCACTTGTCCGCTGTCGTTCCTGGACATGGTGCCGCCGTCCTGTGAGCCCTGGCGGGCCAAGGTACGGGCCTACCACGCCAGGATGAACGCCGGCCGTCACCTGACGGTCGGGCAAGTGGTCAAACTGCGGGGCTGCACGATCCCCGAGATCCTGATCATCTCGGTTCGGCCGTTACGCGGCCGGCACAACGGAATCACCTACCGGCTTCGGCGTAGCGACCTGGATTTGGACCCGGAGCAGCCGCCAATGGCTGAGCCGGCGGCCTGACCCTTTACGATCCTCTCGTCTACACGCTTTTACTCTGCTCACATCGTCGTTCTCTCGACCCATCTCATCACACAGAGGAGGTTTTTCATGAACGGTCAACTCGTTCGGACACAACTCCGCCGCCTGTTCCCCGGGTCGTTTCTCCTGACGAAGCGCTGCCGGTGTACGGTGCACGTCTACGGCGACGGAGCCCAGGCCCCAATCAACGTGGATGCCTGTGGCCGCTGCCGGCGCTATGCCCGGTGGAAAGCGCAGCGGGTGGGGAGAGCCTGATGAGCCGACCCTCCCTCGCGCAGCTGGGCACGGATCTGGGCCAGCTGGTCACCCAGAAGAACCAGGCCTATGGGAACTCCTGGGCCAAGACCGGAGAGTTCCTCAAGCTCTTGTTTCCGGAGGGGATCCGGCCGGAGCAGTACACGGATGCGTTGCTGCTGGTCCGGATCTTCGACAAGCAGATGCGAATCGCCACTCGGAAGGGGGCGTTCGCGGAATCCCCGTTCCAGGACATCGCCGGCTACGGGCTGCTCGGGATGTTCAAGGACCAGACCGAGGCGGGAGGCTGACATGGCGCGACTGGCCTCGCAGGCCAAGATGGGGTTCTACCCGACCCCGCCGCTCAGCTTGGCCCGGGTCGCCGCATGGGTGCGGCCGAAAGCACGTGACCGCGACGAGCCTTACGCCTTGCTCGACCCCTGTTGCGGGGAAGGGCAGGCGTTGAAGACCATCGCAAATCAATTCCACGCGAGTCAGACCTGGGGAATCGAGCCGGATGTCGATCGGGCGATGCAGGCGAGCCAGATCCTGCAGACGGTTGTCCAAGGCTCGATCTTCGATGCCCGGATCAATCCGCTGGCGTGCATGGGATTGCTCTGGTTGAACCCACCGTACGATACCGAAGGTCGGGTGCGGTCGGAAGTCACCTTCTTGAAGCACGCCCATAAGTGGTTGGTTCCTGGCGGCGTCCTGGTGTTCATCGTGCCCGAGGCGATCATCCAGGATGAGCAGACCGCCCGATGGATCGGGCGGCATTACACCCGCCTGAAGGCCTTCCGGTTGGTCACCAGCGAATACCCGCTGTTTCGGCAGGTGGTGCTGTTCGGCCTCAAACGGCCGGCGCCCGTGGAGCCGGAAGCGGCGGAGATCCTGCCGGCCGGGCCGTATCCGCACCTGGACGCCCCCAATCTGCGGGTGGTCCCCTATGAGGTTCCGGCGACCCACGGACCCTCGACCTTTCAGGCGGGGGACACCATCACGGATGAGGATTTGAGCCAGGATGCGTCCAAACTGCAGGACGACATCGCGAAGCTCTGTGCAACCGATCGGCTGGAAGCTGGCGCCCTGTCGCCTCTGTTGCCGTTGCGCAAGGGGCATCTGGTGGCGTTGCTGACGGCCGGTCTCTTGGATGGCCGGGTCGCCGGGCCTCATGGAGATCTGGTCATCAAAGGCTACTCATCGCGTGTACAGCATACGCGGGAGGAGCCTGAGGAGGGCAAGGAAATCACCACGGACACCTACGCCGTGGGGATCCGTGTCCTCGACCTTGCCAAAGGGAGTTGGTATGACATCCGGTAATCCACCGTTCGTCGCCTGCACGATCCGGGGGCAGGGCGTGACGGTCCGGTCGCCGCTGGCCCTGTATGAGGCCGCGACCCCGAACCGAATTGTCCTCCTGTCGGTCTATGGCTCCCCCCAGCAGACCCGGGCCATCTCCGCCCTCTTGGCGACCGGCCAGGTGCTGCTCGCGGACGGGCCCGCCGGCCAACTGATCGAATTGCGGCGTCCTGAGCAGCTCCGGATCCGCGGCCGAGCCATCGGCTACGGGAAACAGCATCTGCTGCTGTGGGACGAGCAGATTCGCGACACGCATGTCATCTGGATGTCGCCGGATCGTAAGCTCGCCAGCCTGCAGGACGCGTTGAATCTTCGCACGATTCCATTTGACCCCGCCTGGCTGCCCGCAATGGACACGCTCCTCACCGAGGGCGACTATTTCGAGCCGCTCGCCGGCTGGGGGCCGGCTCAGGGGTACCGGGTTCGGTGGGACGATGCCGCCATCTGCGATGCGCTGGTGAAACGGTTCGGCCAGCCTCAGCCGACCAAGGCCCCACGCCGGAAGCGAACAGTCGAACAGGCCGCCTAAGCAGGCGGACAATCTCAGACAAGGAGACACACGCGGTATGGGATGGTATCGCTACCAGACCCTCTCGATTGATCATGCCAGCGATGACGAGTTGCGGGCGATCTACCGGGCGCTCAAGGACCACGACGACGCCCGGTATATCTTTGACGTTCCGCATGAAGAACCCAACCTCGACCAGTTGACCTGGTACGGCTGCGCGAATGAGCGCAATCCTCCGTCGTTGGTCGAGTTCTTCGGCGAGCTGAGCCGACGGTTTCCGGCCGTCCTGTTCACGGTGGAGTGGTACGATGATCGGCCGGAGGAGGAGGCCGGCCGGGTCTACTACCGGAATGGCCGGAAGCAGGAGGTCTTCGCAGAGGTCTCTTATCCGGCCTTCGATCCCACGCGAGCCGAACCGATCGAGAGCGCGTCCCAGGGCTCCCTCAGCGTGGGGGGGCCGACCCCGGGTGGGCGGCTATGCCCAAGAGGAGGAAAGAGTTGGCCGTCCAGTTGAAGGAATTCCTCGAAACGTACGCGGATCAGCTGGCCGAGACGCTGGAAGCCAAGCTGACGCCGCTCTACAACCCCGAAAAACCTACCGGGGTGGACGCCTATGCCCAACGGCTGCTGGGCTTGAAACGCCAACTGTTTCGGGTGCAGGCGGAAGTGGTGAAAGGCATGGCCAAAGCACTCTATCAGGCCGGCCGTCAACGGCTGTTCATTGTCGGCGAGCAGGGCTGCGGAAAGACCACGCTCGCCCATGCCACGGTCGCGGTCGCGCCACGGCCGCAACGGGTGCTGGTGGTCTGTCCCGGGCACCTGGTCGAAAAGTGGCTGCGGGAAGCGCGAGCCATCATTCCCGACGTGCAGACGATCGACCTCTCAGTGCAGCACGTCATCACGATGCTGGATGAGCTGCGCACGATCCGCACGCGACCGGAGCGGCACGAGGTGTACGTGATCTCCAAGGAACGGCTCAAGCTCAGCTACGGGTGGCGACCCGCCGCCTGGAAGAAGGGACGATACGGGGGACCGCATTGTCCCGCCTGCGGGGTACGTGCCTGCTCCGGCGATGATCTCCTCGTCTGGAGTCAGCTGGAGACGAAGCGGCGGTCCTGCGGGATCTGCGGGGAGCCGCTCTGGCAGGCGGATCCCAAGATCCGGCGC
The DNA here is from genome assembly GCA_040757595.1 of Nitrospirota bacterium. NCBI lineage: Bacteria > Pseudomonadati > Nitrospirota > Nitrospirota bacterium. Next base: position 119,097 of record JBFLWP010000002.1, read on the forward strand.
ATGGCGCCCGTCGAGTACATGAAGAAACGGCTCAAAGGGTTCTTCGACGTCATGGTGCTCGATGAGGTGCACGAGCTCAAAGGCGGCGACACCCTCCAAGGGCAGGCGATGGGCGGGGTGCTCGGCTTGGCCCGACGCAGCCTGAAGCTCACCGGCACGCTCAACGGCGGGTACGCGGATGACCTCTTTTACCTCCTCTTTCGCACCGACCCGAACCGGATGAAGAAGGATGGGTTTGAGCATGGGCAGGTCTCGTCCTTCATGGAGCGGTACGGGGTCATCGAGATCGTGAAGGATCTCCAAGACGGGGATGATCACCGATACGGACGGGGCCGCAAGAAACAGGTCATGGTGCGGAAACGTCCAGGGGTTTCCCCTGTGGTCATTGGCCGGCATCTCCTGGACAAGACCGTCTTTATCCGCCTGGCGGACGTGATCGACGGGCTCCCGCCCTACGAGGAGCGGGTCGTCACGATCGCCATGAATGACGAGCAACGAGCCGAATACGCCGCGTTGGAGCGCAAGCTCCGTCAGGCGGTTCGCACGCATGGTCGTCGCGCCTTGGGTGCCTTGCTCCAATCGCTGCTGTCCTATCCCGATTCCTGTCCCCTGTTCGGCGAAGAAGTCAAGATTCGGGACCGGGTCGGCCAAGCCGTCGAAACGGTCACGGCCCCGCGCATTCAGATGCCGGCCGAGACCCTGCTCCCGAAGGAGCGGGAACTACTGGACCTGATCGCGCAGGAACGAGCTGAGGGCCGGAAGTCGCTGATTTACGTGAACTTCACGGAATCCCGCGACATTCGACCGCGGCTCAAGTCGATCGCGGAAGCGGCCGGCCATCGAGTCGGGGTACTGGACAAGTCCATTGCGCCGAAAAAGCGGGAGGCCTGGATCGCCGACCATCAGCGCGACATTGATGTGTTGGTGACCAACCCCGAGCTCGTGAAGACGGGGCTGGATCTCTATGCCTTCCCCAACATCATGTTCTACCAGCCTGGGTATAACCTTTTCACGCTCCGGCAGGCGGCCCGGCGGTCGTGGCGGATCGGCCAGAGCCAACCGGTCAAAGTGACGTTCTTGTGCTATGAATCCACCATGCAGAGCATTGCGATCTACTTGATCGCCAAGAAGCTCGAGGCGGCCTTGCTGGTGGAAGGGGATCTCCCGGAAGGTCTCGCCGAATACGGCCAGAGCCATGCCTCGTTGATCGAGGAGATGGGGAAGGCTCTTGCTGACGGGCAACGGTATTCGGGGGCCGAAGCCGCCTGGGCGGAGTTCCGCAAGAAGGAGATCGAGGCGCAGCTGGCCATCGGACAGTCGGCCGATCAGCTCGAACAGATCATCCACCGCGGCCCGCCGGAGGCGTTGGGCAGCCTCACTCAGCCGAACGTCACGATCAAGGTCTCGATCCTATCCAACAAGCGCCGTAAGACCACGACATCCGTGCTGGAAGTGACGCCGGAGGATCTGGACTCGCTGGCGGAAACGCACGGAGCCCTCCAGTTCGCGCTGTTCTGAGAAGCCAGAGGCGCGGCGAAGTGGAATCCTCCATGCAGCGCCTCTGGCTGGCTGTAATACTCCTAAGAAGGCTGGGGGTTTTTGCGGTCGCTGCGACCGTTGGGTTACTGATTGCTTCGTGGCCCTATCTCAAGCGCTGGCTGCATCGTCGATAGCACCCAGTCTCATGGGTAGTTGGCAAAGCGTCATGGAGGAGGAATCCTCCATGACGCTTTTTTTGTGCGCCCGGCCGGGCGCACTGACTTGATGGATGCAAAGGAGGATAGCTGAGATTGACATTCACACGGCTCACGCCGTGGGCGTTTGGCCGTAATACTTCACTAGCAGACTGTTGTTGCTGTAGGCCATTGCGGTATGGCCGAAACCTCTACGCGGATTCGTCGATGCTGTCGCACGCTGACCACGACCCACTGCGCGATCGACCTGCCTTCTTCACGAATACAGCCTTACATATCCAACACTTAACCATTTCACATCACATAAGGAGGGTTTCTATGCTCGTGACCGAGCCATCTGGCACGATGACGCACGTCGTGTCTGATGGCGAAATCCTGACGGCTGTGAAGCGGAACCAGATCCTGGCCTCGTTCCAGCCGATCGTGGATCGAGACGGGGGGATTCGCAAAGCCGAGGCGCTCCTCCAGTGGGAGCATCCCCGGCTGGGACGCCTGCCGGCCCGTCTCTTCATCGAGCGCCTGTTGGCGCTCGCCCCCAGTCGCTCCATCGTCCAGTCTCTCTGTCGGTATCTGCGCGGTCTGGATTGGCCGCTGCATCTCCGTCTCGCCATCAATCTGGAAGTGGCCGATCTGCTGAGCACCGACACCGTGGACACGGTGGTTCAGTTAGCCGATCACCTGCCGTTGGAGGTCGAACTGTCGGAACGGGGGCCCTACGGGGACACCCTCTTGACCGACATCCAGGGCAGCCTCCGGCGTCTCAAGGAGGCCGGATGCCGCATCGCTCTCGATGATTTCGGCGCCGGCGCCACCTCCCTGAAAATCCTGGAGCAAATCCCCGTCGATGGGATCAAGCTGGACCGACATTGGATTCAGCATGCGCCGCTCTGTCAGTCCACGGAGCAAATCACGAAGCTGTTGATCGCGGCGGCCAAGGCCCTCAATCTCGAAATCACCGCCGAGGGCATTGAAACCAGTGAACAGGCGATTTGGTCCTACCTGGTCGGCTGTACGTTTGCCCAGGGCTGGTTTTTCTCCCGCGAACTCAACTGGGACGAGTTTCAGCGCCAGGGGTTCACGCGCTTGAAAAGTCCCGCGCAAGCCTAGGGCTGGCCTTCGTCCAGTCCTTCATCCCCTTTCAACTCAACCACACGATGATGACAGACCCAATGGAGTGGTCTACGCGATGCTTGTTGAAGTGCTTTTGAAAGTGGCAGCGATAGAGGCTGAAGAGAACGAGCAGGAGTACCGACCGCGGCCGTCCGCGGCCGGACCTGAACGATGCCTTCGCCAACTCGTCTATTTTGCCAGAGGCGTGCCCAAAGAGCCCATGCTCGACCGCATGGCCTTGGTCTTCGACGACGGCCATGTCAACGAAGGCACGACGGCGAAGTGGATCGGCAAAACCGCCTTTCGGTTGCATCATCAGCAGCTGCGAGTCAAGGTCGGAACCGTCACCCACAACGGTCAGCTCTACGACATCGAAGGCTCGATCGATGGCCTGGTCTCGGACTTTCTGGGTATCACGACCTGGCTCTGGGAACACAAGGCCATCAACCGGTATACGTTCGAGGACTATTGGACCGGCAAAAAGCTGCCGCTTGATTACATCACGCAATGTGGGTGTTACCTGTTTGGACTGGCTGCGGCCGGGTGGCCGCAGGTCACCCAAGCGCTCCTGGTGATCAAGTGCAAGGACACCAGTGATTACATCGAGTTCCGCTTGGAATACGACCGGGACGCGGATGCGATCCGAATCCTGGAAGTGGTGCGGGCCAGTACCGCTGAACGGCGATACGACGTCGTGAATCAGAATACCGTCTTAACCGGCGTGCGCAGGCAGGCCCTTGAGCGGTTTGAACTGGTCGAACAGTACCGGGTTACCCAAACCCTCCCGGACCGGCCATTCGTGGAACCCCAAAAGTTCCCGTGCGGGCGGTGTCAGTACCAGCAGCGGTGCTGGGACGGCTGGGTGCCGCCCAAGTTGGACGGGCGGATCGACCTCAGCGCGCAGGATGCGGCCATGGTCCTGGAGTTCGAACGGATCTCGAATGAGTTTTATCAGATAAAACGCCGACGCGAGGAACTCAGCGATCAGATCAAGTTGTTCCTCAGAGCCAATCGGGCCAAGGAGGGACTGGCTGGCGATAAGCTGGTCCGATTGGAGCAGCGGCCTCAGTCTCGCGTCGATCCGGAACTGCTGCCACCTGAAATTCGCAAGTCGGCCACCCGTGAGGTCCTGCAAGAATTCCCCAAGGTCTTGCCGGCACCCCACACGATCCTGAGGCGAGCCGACACGAAGGAGTAATACTCACGAGGAGGGATCGAATAGATGCACACTCAGTTCGCTCAATTCACCACCGTCAAGGGGCTCTCCGATCGGATACGCCTCCCCAGACTGGGAAAGATTCGCCTTGGGATCAAGGTGATCGGCCAGAACGGAGAATACCCGAAGGATGTGCCGTATTTCGTGGTACCGCCTGAGGTCGCCAGGATCTACGGCAACGAGCCGACGGCACTGGACATCATGTTCCCGGTCAACGACCGCAATCTCATCTTCCCGCAGGCCTTCAAATACTACGGCTCATCCAAGGGGCTCAAGTGCATCGGGAACGGGGAACAGGCTCTGAGGGTTGATCCTCAAACAGGTGGACAGAAACCCTGCGAGTGCCCATGCTCGTTGCTCGAGACGAAGGAATGTCAACTGCGTGCAAACCTGATGGTCATTCTGCCCAAGGTCAATATGGGGGGCGTGTACCAGATCGACAGCACCAGTTACCACACTGTAGTGGACATCAACAGTGGGATCTACTACGTGGAGAATCTGGTGAAGCGCTTCGCGATGGTCCCGTTGGTGCTCAAGCGTGTTCCACGTGAAACACACCCCAATGGGCAAAAGCAGATTCACTATCCGCTCCAGGTCCATCTCGAGAATGCGGATGAGAACTTTGTCCTCAAGCTTCGCTCCGAGACCGAAGCGATCATCCAGCGGACGAGCACGCTGGTCCTGCCGGCCCCGGAAGATGTCAATCCGGAGCTGGATGAGGGGGCTACGGTGGTGCGGGAAGAGGATCTCCAGGCGCCCACAGAGGAGAACGTCATTGAAGGGCAGGCTTCGGAGACAGTCGCGCCGAGCCAGGTGACGCCAGCCGCCACTGCGTCCAAGATGCAGGCGAAGAATGAGGGATCGGCCGACGCGGCGTCATCCTCCGAGGCGGCACCGCCACCTCTGCCCTCCGGTGCTCCCATGAATGGGGGAGCGCCATCGAGGACGGAAACCGCTCCGGAACGGACCGTGCTCTCGGTGACGCTCCCGGTAAAGGGACGGTCTGGGAAGTACGGTCCCTATCAGCTGTCCGTCATGGAGGTCGGGGGGAGCCGGATATACCGTTGTTGGGAGTCCAGCTTGCCGGGCATGTTTCATGGTCAGAAGGCCATGGAGCTGATCGGGAAGCGCATCATACTGTCAGCCGAGTCGAGAGCAGGGCGGAGGCCAGGAGAGACCGAGTTCTGGATCACTCGATTCAAGGTGGATGGCCCGGGCCAGGATCCGCCGGTCGCTGCCGAAGGGACCGGTGAATCCTGGCCTAAGCCCGAGAGTCAGCCGGCTCAGACGGTGCCGCCGAGCTCCGGATCGACGCCGGCCCAGCCGTTGTCGTCCGCACCTCCAATGTCTAATGGACCTCGAATGATGTCGGAGGCGCAGAAGGGGAAGATCCATCGTCTGTGCCAGGAGAAGCAGATTCCCGAGGATCGTGTCCAGAAGACGATCCAGGGGATGACCCTTCGTGAGGCGTCCAAACTCATCGACGCGATGACGGCCGGGGATTTCTCGGCCTTCGATCTCGCGGAGATGGAAACCTTGGGCGCGGGAGACGAAGAGCGATACTGACTGCTAAGTCGTAAAAACGCGAAAGGGGCACCCGGCTCAACCGGGTGCCCCTTTTTTTGTTGGCCGGTCCCGGCGAGGCGACAAGGGATACTGGTGCATCCGGCGACAGGGGATACTTGTGTATCCGGGGACAAGGGATACTTGTGTATCCGGGGACAAGGGATACTTGTGTATCCGGGGACAGGGGATACTTGTGTATCCGGGGACAAGGGATACTTGTGTATCCGGGGACAGGGGATACTTGTGTATCCGGGAAAGCGGGATACTTGTGTATCCGGGAAAGAGAGATACTGGTGCATCCGGGGAAGCGGGATACTGGCCGGTTGCAAGACAATGCTGCGTGAAGTTTCTTGTTTTTATCCGAAATTCGTAGTTCATGTCCATTATCAATCATGGCCCTTCACGATTTCGGCAGGGAAACTATTTTTTTATCAGATGGTGAAAATGGCCGTAATATAACGGCGGGAGGTGTTGTTCTCGCATGGATCTACGGAACCCTCAGCCTACCTTACCACATCTCGACCGACCTCCTGCCCCCCCCTTGACAAGCCCTCCAAATAGATATATAATATATCACTAGACTTGGTCGGATGGCTCCTCATCCAGGAAGACCTACTATGAAGCAGGTCGAGCACTGTCCACTCGAAACACGTTTATCTCAAGCGCGGTTACGTCGCCAAGCGATAGTGCAGGGCATTTCGAGGTCGGCGCCGACTACGCTCAAGATTGGGCGGATCGATCCTCCGCACCACGATGATCATCATGGCATTTTGCCGGTCCTCCGAAGGCACGACCGACTGCTCAAGAAATTCGCTCGAGATCGCAGGATGCTGATTACTCTGGATCCTGCCTACGACGCGGAAGACATCGAGCAGGAACTGGTGCTGGCGACCATTGAGGCGCAAAAAACCTGGGACTCCGTGCGAGGTCGGAAGACGAAATTCAGCAATCATCTCTATCTGTACGGCCAGAAGCAAATCCAGAAGATCTTCCGTGGACACGATGTGCTCGTCGATATCATCGACAAAGAAACCGGCCACGTCATCGAGACGATGTCCCACAGCAAATTCAGCAAACGCAAGCGCACGATTGATTTCGGACGATTTGACGCGCGTTCTCGGCCCCGACTGGCGCGTGGAGTCGATCCCGAGCGAGCGACGGAACATCCCGATTCGTCGCCGGATGAGCTTGATTGCGATGATGACGGAAGGAGATAAAGCGTTCGCCAAAATCATGGCGACCGTCCGGTTGAGGCGGAAGCATCGCGGTCACGCGGCACAATATCGCAGGCGAGCGCAAGTACGAGCCGCGCAAAAACGCTTTTTCATCGCCGCGCTGGCGACGTCCCCGCCACCGCTCCCTCCCGGTGAGACCTATATCACCCTGCAGGATTTTCATCGCATGGTACGCCGACTCACAGGGTTCTCATGCACGTTACGCTCATTGCGGCGGTGGGCCGAAGCAGGACGCCTGCCGCGGGGCATTGCGACGTTCCTGCCGAACTGTCCAGTCGGCAGTAATTTCTGGGTCTGTTCGATCGAGGGGAACGGCGGGACCCAAAGCAAAAAGTGGGTCGTGCCGGTGAGCTATCTGCACCCGGTGTTGCTCGATCATGCTCGCGTGCTGAACGTGGTCACGGTGACGCGCGAATATACCGGATCGAGGGAACAACGACTCGAACAGTACATTAAAGATCGCTGCGAGCAACCGCTGTCATATCGTCAAGTTGCAACCGAGCTTGGACTCAACTGGCGCACGGCGAAACGCATCATCCAGCGATTGGTGGAGCGTGGAGTCGTGACTATCATTAAAGTGTCAAAACTGGGGTTCGAAGCCTATTGGCACGCGCCCCAAACCCAACCGAAGGAGGAACTCGCATGAACCGAACGATTGTCTGGTTGTCGCCGGATGAGTTGGTTCCCAATCCCATCTCGACTGAACTGTTCACGACGACCGAGGAAGAATATCAGGTCGTCCGCGATGCAATCATCTCCGCAGGTGTCATCCTGTGTCCCTTGCTCGTGGGGCCTCAACAGGACGGACGCTACATGATCCATAGCGGATTGCAACGGTATCGGGCCGCCAAGGAACTGGGCTATGCCCGGGTGCCCTGTCTCGTCGTCGAGACTCCGCATGAGCGGATCGTCGCGATGTACGATAACGTCTTTCGCCGGCAGATCACCATGGAATTGGCTCGGCAATACCGGGAGCGTGCCGCGAAGGAACTGTCCGAGCGCGATCTCTCGGTCAAGGACGACATCGCGATCATGCGCGATCGGTTTATCAACGCCCTCGCCGCGCATCCTGATGCCGATCGGGAGCAGGTGTTGCGGACGTTATTCGAGGAATTGCAGGCACGCTATCCCGGTCTGTCGTCAAATCTCATCACGCGCATCACGCCGGAGCTTTCCGGCGACAGCGTCTCGGCGACGACCGCGCACACCGAGCGCGCGGCGCATTCTATGACGCTGGAGGTCAACGCGCTGAAGTCGCGACTGGCTGAGTCCAACACGGTCATCGCCGCGAGACAGGCTGACCTCGAATCGGCGAGTCGGCGAATTTCGGAACTGGAAGCTGAATTGCAGAGCGCGCGCGGTGCGCAACCGGTCGCGGAGGGGTCCGGCACGGAGGATCCGTCGAAGATGACGCCACATGCGAAACGGGAGCACAAGCGCATCCAGGCGGAGCTCGAAGAGGCGCATCGAAGTCGTGTCGAGTTCTCGAAGAAGCTCAAGAACGCGAAGGAAGAACTCGAAACGGCCACCGCCGCCCTCGCGGATAAGACGAAGCGCGTGGAGGCGCTGGAAAGTCAGGTCTCGGTGTTGCGCAACGCCGAGTCGTACTGGAAGCAGAATTGGGAGCATGTGTGCAATCTGGTCCTGGACGCCGCCGCCGTCTCACGCGACATTGTCCTGGTCGTGGAAACGCTCCAGCACGTCCACGATGTGCTCGTGGTGTGCTCGGAATGGCCGGAGTCGTTGCACGACGTGGTGAAGAAGGGGCTGGACCAGATCACCGCCATGACGGAGCAACTCCGCGCGGTCGCCACCGCCGCGGCGATCAAATCGTCTCCCGACAACGCGGCTGCGTCTGGTTCCGCGGCTCGCGGTAAGAGGAACGCAAAGAGCAGTGACTGAACCGCGACGCTGGACCGGCATTGTCACCGCCTGGCAGCCAGGCTCGGTGATCCTCAACCGACGGGTGAAGGTGTGCCTCTCTCCACCCTGGGCTGGGATTGAGCCTGATCTCCTCGGGAGCAGGATGACGGTCACGGGGGAGGAGACCGCGCGACGGACGATTCAGGCCGTGAGCGTCTCCATCGAAGCCGGCTCGCGTGAGCCGGCTTCGCAATCGACCACGGCTTGTCATTGGCCGTGGCTGACTCCCGTGGTCTCCTGGCTGCGCGAGGCCGGATGGCCGACCCTCGCCAAGCGCGTGACGCGGATGTCGGTCAGTCGTCAAGCCGAGATCGCCCGAAACCCGTACAGCCTCATCGGCGGACGGGGACTGACCTTTCAGGTTGCCGATTATCTGGCTGTGCATCTCATTGGCCTGGCCCCGGACTCACAAATCCGAATCCTGGCCGCGCTAAAGTTCCTGCTCCGGGAAACCTATCGCCGTCATGGCGGAGGGATTCTCCTACGGGACATCAATGCAAAGCTCTCTGCGTGTCTCCGTCATGCCGTCCCAAGTCCTCTTCCATATCCGCTCCCAACGGACGTGGCATTGCTGCGCAACGAGACACTCTATGACCCGGAGCTGGATCTTCTCCGTCAAGACGCGCTGACCCGGCTCGCCGGGAATCAACAGGATCTGTTTGTCGGATTCGATGATCCCGTCCTCGCCCTGACGCAATATCGATATGCGGTGCTGGCCGGCCAGGCCGGCTCCGGCAAGAGCACGGCCTTGCGACGCCTGGCCTCGCACGCCACCCAGGAGGGATTGAGCGTCACACTCTGCGCCATGACCGGCAAAGCCGCCAGCGTCTTAGGGGATGGGGCCTGCACGGTGCATCGGCTGTTGGGCTATCAATCAGGACGATTTCTGACTCGCGCCATCCCGGTCGATCTGTTGCTGGTCGATGAGGCCTCGATGCTCACATGGCCGGTCCTCCAGGCTCTTTTGCGGGCCGTGCGCGGGAAGATCGTCTTTTGTGGCGACGAGGCTCAATTGCCGCCGATCTCCGGCGAGTCGGTCTTTCGTGTCCTCCTCGGCCGCCTCCCGGTCCTGACGCTCGAGACCGCGCATCGGTTCGTTGGACGGCAGCGACCGGCGTCGAACGGCAAGGGATTGCCGGTCACGCGCGTCCCGCACCAGACGGTCTCGCAGCTGGTCCGCAATCTGGTCAATCTCGTGACGTCGCATTGGGCAAAAGGGACCGTGCAGGTGTTGACGCCCGTGCATTTCTCCCGATTGGGGACCGTCGAGCTCAATCGCCTCTTGCAAGCACGGTTAAACCCGGACGGCCGGAGCCTGGGACGATTCCGGGTCGGCGACCGCGTGATCGTCACCCGGAACTGCTATGAGTCGGAATCCCCGGCCTTTAACGGCCAGACCGGGGAAGTCATCGGCGGGACAGGTTCCGAGGCGATACAGATCCGCCTGGACCAAGGACGGACCTTGGTTGTCTCCGAGGACATTCTGGACTTGGCGTACTGCATGACCGTCCACAAGGCCCAGGGCAGTCAATACGACATCGTGGTCTTGGTGTTCCCGCGATCGAAGCTCCAGACGTTCTGCGACGCCAAATTGGAGTACGTCGGATGTACACGAGCGAGGCAGAAAACCTACTGTCTCGAACTATAACGGTTGGGCAGCCGTGCCGGCAGCGTTGCGAGCACGATGGATGCCGCTCCACGGACGATGAAGCGATCTTCATCGTCCTCTCGCCGGCCCCGGTGTTCCTCTGCAACCGGTGCCGACTTCGACGGAATCACGCTCTCGTGAATACGCTGCATCGTCTTCGCGCACAGAAGGAGAATCTGCATGAATCGTGAGTGTCAGATCGCCGATCAGGTCAACGTACGGCCGGAACTCATCACGGACGCGGTGGCATGCTGTCGGCAGATTGCCCGATCCTCACATGAGTTGATCGAGCAGAAATTCAAACTGGGTGAGCTGGTCTGTACGGTGCTCAAGGAAGCGCAGCATGGGGATCGCGCCGTGCGGAAGCTCAGTGAGACAATCTCCAAGACGCTGAACAAGATAATCTCGGCCTGCAGTTTGTACGAGGCCGCCAGGCTTATCCAGGACATCGAGAATAGCCTGGTCGCGCTCAAGGGCCGGGTCTGCGCACAGGATTAATTCTCAACGGTCCTATGGCTCAGGAGACAACGCAAGAACAGCGCGTCTTTTTCCGTGGCCCGCTGCCGGGCATGAATGACATCTTGGATACGGCCAAGGCATTCGACGGTCGGCAACATCGTCTCAAGCAACGATGGAACGGCTATCAGGAGATCAAAAAGAGTTGGTTGAGGACGTTGGTCTGCGAGCTTCGCCTTGCCAAGATTCGTCCGGTCGAACGGGCGTACTGGCTGTTCGAATGGCATGAGCCGAACCGTCTGCGCGATCCCGATAATGTCTCGGGGGCTGGTCGGAAACTGATTCTCGATGCCTTTGTCCATGCGCAGCTCATTCCTGACGATGGCTGGGATGTGATCGCCGGCTGGGAAGATCGGTTTGTTGTGAGCCGGAAACCTGGCGTGTTGGTCACGATTCGTGAAGTTCAGGAGGAGTCATGAAGCAGGATCTTGCACGCACCTTGGCGAGCAACCCATCGGAACGGGCCGCCCCGGTTCCAGGTGCGGGAACAGGATCGTCACCGCTCGATCTCATTTATACCGAGGGCGAACCGTATCCGATCGTGGTGAGCCCAGGTCCCCATGATCTCAGCGCGATCCTAACTGCTTGGCAACGCTTGGATGCCCAATATGTGAACGGACGAATCCCGGCTGAGCGATGGGTGCCCTTGCGGGACTGGTTGGTTCAGCACGGCGTGACGATCATCGAACCGCGCGACGTGTTCCGTCTGGAGGAGACTCCTGCATGACGGTTCGGACTCTCCCCGCATGGTCCCTTCCGCTTCGATCATGGCAACGCGATGTTGACCTGAGATTCGCCGCGTCCTCGTCAGCGGACTTCCTGATCGTCGCCACGCCTGGTTCGGGCAAGACCACGGCGGCGTTACGGTGCGCGCACCGCGTCATGACCTCCGCATCGATCGAGCGGATCGTCGTCGTGTGTCCCACGAACCACCTGCGTGGCCAGTGGGCCGAAGCCGCGGGCCGTACCGGGATTCAATTGGATCCCTTCGTCATGGGCGACGGTCACGAGAGCCGCGACTATCATGGGATGGTCGTGACCTACCAGCAGGTCTGTGGCAACCCGGGCGGCATGCGACACGCCTGCCACCGTCAACGGACCCTGGTCATCTTGGACGAGATTCATCACGCCGGGGATGGAAAAGAATGGGGCCAGGCTTTGCGCGCGGCCTTCGGTGACGCCGAGCGGCGCCTGTCGTTGTCCGGGACGCCGTTTCGGAGCGATGCGGCCACCATCCCGTTTGTCCGGTACGACAACGGTGTTAGCATAGCCGATTACGCCTATGGGTATGAAGCCGCGTTGCGCGATCACGTCTGCCGGCCGGTCTACTTCTCCACCTATGGCGGATACGTTTCGTGGCGGACAGGAGATGGGGGGATCGCGTCCGCGTCGTTCACCGACGATCTCCCGGACAAGCAACGGCGTGAGCGACTCAAAGCTGCGATACTCAACGAAGGATGGGCCGAAGCCGTGCTGCGCCCCGCCCATGCGAAACTCATGGACCTGCGACGCCAACATCGCGATGCCGGCGGGTTGGTCATTGCGTCAAGCCAAGACCACGCGCGCGTCATCGCCGGCATTTTGCGTGGTTCCATCGGGGTCCACGCCGACATTGCCGTCTCGGACGACCCGGCCGCCTCTCGGATCATTCGCCGCTTTGCACAGTCAGACTCGCCATGGCTCGTGGCCGTGAACATGGTCAGTGAAGGGGTCGATATCCCGCGGCTGCGAGTCGGCGCGTTCTGCACGAACATTCTCACCGAGATGTACTTTCGTCAGGTCACCGGGCGATTCGTGCGGCGGCAGCCGCATCTCCATGGCCCGCAACGGGCGTTTCTCTACCTGCCGGCCGATCCCGTGTTGAGCCACTATGCGAAACGGATTGGGGAAGAACGCGACCATGTCCTGCAAGCTCAAGACCCGCCAGATCCGAAGCAACCGCACGGATTGCTGAGTGGGGCCGAGCAGACCAGTCTGTTTAGTCCATTGGAAGCCCATGCCCAGGCCCAGGAAATTATCGCGCCCATTGAACAGCGTGAGGCGGCATTTATGGTTCAGCCGCCCGTGCAGTCAGCCGCGTCGTCTCATCCGGCGCCGTTGTTTGCGCAAAAGAACGCCCTGAGAACCAAACATAAGCGGCTCGTGGGGATGCTGTCCTCCCGAACGGGTCGCTCTCACCGAGAGATCAACGTGGATCTCATCCGTTCAACGGGGAGTCGAATTGAGACCGCAACGGTGGCGGAATTGGAGCGTCGCATCGCGATCCTCGAACAGCAGTTGGACACCCTCTCGAAACCAATCGGACGGTCATGGGCGTCTCGGAGGGCTGCTCACGGTGAACGATCGGAATCCAGTTGACGAAACGATGCGAACTCAAGCCTCTGGCTTGAGCCATGGGGAGCAGCCAGGCACGGGCTCTCCCGACGATCAGGGACCTTTGCGGAAGGAGGAGCATCGCCCTATGCCGGCAGACAAGAACTTGAGGATTCTGGTCGTGGACGATATGTCCACCATGCGCCGAATCGTGCGCAATGTGCTAAAGCAATTAGGCTATGGCAATGTCGAAGAGGCCGAGCACGGCCAGGAAGCACTCACCAAACTGCAGAAAGAGCCGTTTGGCCTCGTGGTCACGGACTGGAACATGCCGATCATGAGCGGCATTGACCTGCTCCGCACGATCCGGGCTGACCGTGCGATGCACCATATCCCGGTCATTATGCTGACGGCCGAGGCCCAGAAGTCGAATATTCTCGAAGCGCTAAATGCAGGGGTCAGCCAGTACTTGGTGAAGCCGTTCACGGCTGAAATTATGCAGACCAAGCTCGACCAAATCTTTCAGTCCACCGCCTAGTTCGCTCACCCACTTGAGAGCGACCTGGGCACGTCTCAGACCGAGGCCGCTCTAACATACCCACGCTCTGTGGATTCAGTCACGATCCGGGTCCCAGGAACCCGCCTCTCAAGCGATCCGACCATTTATTGTCTTCGACCAGCTCTACCCCCCCCTGAAAGTCCGTAATAAGGAGATGGAGGCAGGTCATGAGTCTTGGGTGCATGAAATGTGAGGGGCTGATGGTGGTCTCACGCGATCCACTGGATGATCCCCACTACTGCGTCAACTGCGGGTGGCGGCCATCCTGGATCCGTTGGATGCGTCCATTCTGGCGCGCTCGACTGCGCCAATGGTCTCGGGTCCACCGTGGCCGTAATATCCCGTCGATGGCGGGCCCGGAGGCTACCCCTCGTCGCCTGTCCGAATGGCAACGTCTGTCAGCAGATGGAGGTGCGTGATGCGAACAGGATATCGATTCGTCATGGCTGCATTGGTGGTGGGGCTGATCGTGCTCGGGTCGGTCGTCGAGAGCGGCGCCTATTCGCCGCTGAATCTTTCGCCGGGCTACCCCACCAGCCTGGATGATGCCTATCCGGTTCCTCACAAGGAATGGGTGGTGCAATCAGGCGCCCGGGTCGATGTGTTCCGGTCAGCCACACGAACCCGTGTCCCGGTCGATGCCCGGTACGGGATCGCCAAGGACGTGGAAGTCGATTTGGGCGGAACGGTCCTTCGCGGCCCGTTGACCCCGGGCACGCAGGAGGATCCGCGGTCGATCCGAGTCGGCGGCCTCGCCCGGATGTACCGAGACGATCAGCTGAGTGTCGGGGCCCGGGTTCAGGCGCAAATCCCGACCGGTGGAGAACGCCGGAGCCCGTCTCTCAAGAGTACGCTCTTGGCGAGTTGGGATCTCGGGAGTCAGCGGTACTGGCATGTCAATGCGAGCTACGAAGCGGCCCCTTCCAGCCAACGTGGCCAGTGGCGGGCCGGCGGAACCAGTCAGTGGACGGGCGTGACGGGGGTTGTCTGGGGCGTGGATACCGTGCCGATGGCGGTGGTCGCTGATGTGAAAGCGTCCAATGTCCGGGGTACTGGCAATCCGGCCAAGGATCGGGAGATCACCGTCACCCCCGAGGTCGGGGTCGTGATCCCGATTTCGAAGCACCTGCATGTTCAGGCCAGCATCAGCCGGGATTTTGGAGGGGCGCCGTCCAGCCAGGCCTCGATCAACGGATGGGTCGGCATTACGGTAACCTGGACGTAATGAGCGCCACTTTCGCCCAGACCTGGCTGTGTCGCCGGTCTGACGGTGAGGGTGGACGGAGGAGTGTTGGTGAGTCGCCGGACAGCCAAAGAGACGCGAGAATCCGTCACGTTCGCGGCTGAAGTGGTTCGAGTCGTGTATCGAGCGGTAGAGGGGGGGTACACCGTTCTGACGATGCGTGCCTTGGGGCGGGACCTGACCCCTTTCAGCGCGGTTGGAGAACTGCCCGAAACCATGCAGCTGCGTGAGCAGCAAGCCTGGTTGATCACGGGGTCATGGGTCACCTCCCCTAAATACGGTCGCCAGTTCCGGTTGACCAGCCTGTCGCCGCACCGGCCGGCGTCGGCAGAGGCGCTCGAGGCGTTGCTGGCCTCGGGGATCATTAGCGGGGTCGGACCTGAACGGGCCAGGCGGATTACCCAGACGTTTGGCGTGAACGCCTGGGACCTGATGAACCAGGCGTCGGAGCGATTGATGGAGATCCCAGGGATTGGGCCCGGAGTCTTCCGCACGATCACCGAATCCTGGCGTCAGCATCAACAGCAGGCGGAGCTCCTCTCCCGGCTCTGCGCGCTGGGGTTGACGCTCTCGCTGTCCGTCAAAGCGGTCAAACACTTCGGCTCGGCCACCGAAGGGATCGTTCAGACCAATCCCTACCGGCTCACAGAAATCCGCGGCATTGGGTTCAAAACTGCGGATCTGTTCTCCCGGTCGCTGGGCATCAAACCGACCGCTCCCTACCGGCTCATAGCCGGACTGCGTGAGGTGCTCAGGCAGGCGACCGTGGCCGGCCATACCTTTCTCCCGGAATCCACTCTGTACGAGGGGTTAAGCGATCTCCTCGGCCTTGATCGGGATAGTGTGCGGCCGGCCCTCTCTCAGGCCTGCGGCGATGGGGAGGTGGTCTGCGATGATGGGCGGGTCTACTCGGCGGACTTATACCGGGCCGAACGAGCCGTCGAGCGCCGACTGTCCGATCTGGTTCGTCGATCGGCCGTCCGGTGGCAAGGCTCCATTGATCCTCGGACCACACCCGAGCAGGCCCAAGCCGTGACGTGGGCGATGACCATGCCATGTTCGATCCTGACCGGGCTGCCGGGCACCGGCAAAACGTACACCGTGGCCGAGATCGTCCGATTATCCAAGCAGCATCGGCAACAGGTGGTCCTCTGCGCCCCAACCGGAAAAGCGGCTCGGCGGATGACCGAGCTCTCCGGCGTGGACGCTTGCACCATTCATCGTCTGCTCGAGTTTAGCCCCGACGTGGGATTTCGACGTTGTGCCGGCCATCCCCTCGATGCCGATCTCGTCGTGGTGGATGAGGCGTCGATGATGGATTTGCCGCTCTTTGACAGCCTGCTGTCCGCCATCGGTCCTCGCACCCGGCTTTTGCTGGTCGGCGATCAGCATCAGCTGCCCTCGGTTGGACCCGGCCAGATCCTGCGCGATCTCATTGCCAGCGGCTGGATCCCCGTCACCACGCTGACGCGGATTCAACGGCAGGCTGAGCTCTCCGGCATCATCACGTGGGCGCATCAGGTGCATGCGGGCACGCTTCCGCCGCTCCGGACAGGGGAGTACGGGGCACTGAATGACTTGTTCCTGATGCTCCAGGACGATCCCGCCGAGTTGGCGACCAGTCTGGAACAGGTCCTCCGTGACGCCGGCCGGTCGTTTGCCCCGCAGGACATCCAGGTCTTGGCCCCGATGCACAAGGGTCCGCTCGGGACGGTCGAGCTTAATGAACGGATCCGCGCGGTGCTCAATCCCCAGGCCGGGAAGGGCCCGCGACTTGGCAAGTTTGCCCCAGGCGACCGTGTCGTTCAGAACGTCAACAACTACGACAAGGAAATTTTCAATGGCGAGGTGGGGCTGGTGGTGGACGTCGATCTGGAAGACGCGATGCTCACGGTTCGATTTGGGGAGCGCCCGGTCAGCTATTCCATCGAGGACCTGGCTGATCTGGACCTGGCGTTCTGCTTGACGATTCATAAAGCACAGGGATCGGAATTCCCGTGCGTTATCGTCGTGTTGCATCGTCAGCACTACATCATGCAGCGCCGGGAACTCTTGTATACCGCGATGACCCGGGCCAAGCAACGATTGGTCTTATTGGCCAGCGCGGAGGCATTGAGGATTGCGGCGAAACGCACGGATGCGGCTCGACGGTACAGCTCTCTGTGCGCGGCGCGTCCCGTTCAATCGATCTTGATGAAGTCCGTAATATAGAGATGGCCGTTCCGTCGTGAGGGCTCGATGCGATCGCGAGGCCTCTCTGGTGTTGGTGTTCGCAATCACCTGATTACATTAACGAATTTCTCGGAGGAGGACAGGCAAATGGTCAGAACAGGCGTGTTGGTCGTGGCGGCGGTGATGTTGGTACTGCCGCTTCTGATGGTGGCGTCCGCGTACGCCGGCACGGATACGACGTTCGATGAGATCGCCCAGACGGTTCGTGGCTGGATGCAGGGGTCACTGGGCATGGTCTTGTCGTTGTTCGGGGGGATCCTGGGGGTCGGCAGTGCCGTCAAGGGCGACTGGGCCGGGCTCGGGACCGGGATCGGCATCGCGGCCGGCTCCTACTACATTCCCAACGTCCTGCCCAGCATCATCACGGGATTGATGTAAGGTCACGCATCATTGGGACGGCTGGCGGCGATCCGGGTGTGGCCCATCGCCGCCATGGCGCACCCCCTGACGTGTTGGTGTCTGATGTATACCATCCCACGGTATATCGACAGCCCCCCGCAAGTGCTGTGGTGGGAACTGGATGAGATTGTCATCCTGATCATCTGTATCTTCGCCGGCATTATCAGCCGGGAATTGACGACGCTTACAGCGGTCGGCATCTGCTCGACGATCCTGATTAGCAAAACGAAACGCGGGAAGAGCGAGGGCATCGTGCTGCATTGGTGTTACTGGCACTGCCTCCCGATGTTCTCGCTCAAAGGCTGTCCCTCTGGTGATGTCCGGGAGTTGGTGGAATAAGAAGCTGGCGGAGGCGACGTCCTGGGTGCTTGCCAGGCCTCACGTCATCGTTCGTCGGACGGGAGGACGCGGGGAGGCCGCGTCAACAGAGTCGTGAACTGGACGCTCTATCGGGATCATCTCGCGAACGCACGAACCCTCAACACGTTGTTGATGGTCATCGTGGTCGGGCTCGTCGTCGCGTTAATTGCCAACGGGTTCTATCGCCGGACGGTGGTGCTGCATGTGGCGCCGGTCTCCGTCGAACGCGAATATTGGGCGAGCTCCAATCAAGCGAGCGACCAGTATAAGAAGGAAATCGCCCTCTCCTTGATCCCGTATGTCGCCAATGTCAGCCCGGCGAGCGTCCGGTTGGGCCATCAGACGTTTCTCCGCTACGTGGCCGAGGAAGCCTACGGGCAACTCAGTGAGGCGTTACGGGCGGATGAAGAGTATGTCACCAAAAACAATCTCAATCGCTTCTTTTCGCCGGAATACGCGCGCGTGTCCGGTGATGAGGTGGTGCTTGGCGGCAAGGAGCGCCGGTTCATCGGACATACCCAGGTGGCGGAAGAGGACCGGGAATACCGCATCGTCCTGAAGTTCACGGACTGGCGCGTTCATGTCTCCAGTCTCAGCGCAGGCCTGTTCACCCGCAAGCCGGCGAACCCCGAAGCGCAGACGGTCAAGATGCCGCCATCGGATCAACCCGAGAAACAACCATGACCACTTCGTGCTTTGATGCGCGTCAGATTCTATTGTCCGCCGCGCTGTGCGGTCTTCTCTGGATAGGGGAGTATCCCGATCATGCCCTTGCCGTCCAGCGCATGGATGTCGTTGATGAGAGCTCGATCAGCGTCACAGTCTCGTCCCGCGATGTGAACGTGATTACGGCGCCGTCTCCCATCCTCCATGCCTATACGTCCAAACCCGAGATTGAGGTCAAGACGCAGGGCCGGCATGTGATCGTGACGACTGGCGCAACGGCCGGCGAATTGGTCCTCCTGACCGAGCAACAGGTCTATGTCCTCCAATTGAAGCCTCAAAACGGCCCCTCGGAGACGATCATCCTCAACGACCGGCGTGTGGCCGACACCACCAACCAGACGGACCAGGAGCAGCAGAACAGCGCGGACTACATTGACGAACTGACGACCCTGATGCGGAATGTCTTTCTGGGGCAGGCGCCGGCAGGGATGCGGGTCATTGAGACGCCGAAAGAGCGCCACCTGACCTGGGTGGAATTGGAGTTGGTCCATGACCGGCTTTACCGTGGTGCCACCTATCTGCTCAGACGCGTGGAGTGGCGGAATGACACGGCCGGCACGCAGACGTTCCGCGAAAAGAGCTTTTTCACCGGGCGTGAACTCGCCATCGCGTTCGATCGTCTGCGCGTCGAGCCAGGCCAATCGGTGACCGCGGTGATGGTATACCCCGCACCCGGCCGTGACGCCGAGAGACCGGCGTCGCCCCTGCCGCCAGCGGAGCAATAAGGACCTCGATGGTTGACGTGAATGCCGCAGGAGGCGCTCCAACCGGCCCCATCCTAGACCCCGTCAATCCCGGACCGCAGCCGGGCGCCTCCGCCAAATCCGGACTCCAGAAGTGGATGGTCTGGGCGATCTTAGGCATCGTGGGGGTGGTTGTGATCGTCGTGGGACAGCGGGTTCGCGAGGCCGAGTTCGGTGGAGTCATCAAGAAATCGCAGCCCAAAGCGGCGACCTTGGTGCCGAAGGCCGACCAGGAGGTGTGGATTGCCGAGGCCGGCGGCAAGCTCAAATCGCTCGAAAAGACCATCGAGACCCAGAGCAAGCTCATTACCCAGTTGCAGCAGGAAATGGACAAGGTCAAGAAAGACACGAAACGGGGCCCGGGAGGGCCGGAAGGGAAACCGGGTCCCGCGGGTCCCCCAGGTCCCCCAGGCGCCGTAAAGATCGTTCCGTCCGGCAAAGCCGGCCTGAAGAGCGGGACCATTCCTCCGTTACCCCCCGCATCCTCACTGCCCCCGCTTCCTCTGCCAGGCGGTCCTTCCGGTCAGGCTCAAGCCGGGAGTCCGTCTTCGACTTCGAAATTTCTCGAGCAAGCAGCCGGCAGCCAACCTGCCGGGAGCGGGGAGGTGGGCGCGAAGGGTCCAGGACCGGCGGGAAAACCGGCGACGCCCTCTGGGTCTCCGACGGAGCGGATCCGTGTCTTCAAAGCCGATCAGGTCTCCATGCAACCCAAGAGCAAGTATTTCATCAATACCGGTACGCTGATCCCCGTCCAATTGCTCTCCGGCATCGATGCTCCGGCCAGAGGGGGCGGTGTCGGAAGTGGAGGGATGGGCGGGGGGGTGCGTCAGCAGCCCTACCCTGTGCTGATGGTGGTCAATAATCTGGCGTTTCTCCCGAACGATTTTCGCCTGAACCTCAAGGAATGCTTTGTGATGGGGGAGGGGCTCGGCGAACTGTCCAGCGAGCGGACCCAGATTCGCGTCCTCGGCCTGAGTTGCGTCAAAAAGAACGGCCAGGCCACGGATGTCGCAATCAAGGGCGTGATTACCGGAGAGGATGGCAAAGTGGGGCTCCGCGGCAAGATCGTGATGCGGGAAGGCGCGCTCCTGTATCGCTCGCTCCTGGCCGGCTTCGTCAGTGGTCTCTCCAGGGCGTTTCTCCCGTTCCAGCAAGGGTTTTTCTTCGCGCAAAGCCCGCAACAGATGATGCAGTTCCCCGACACGCAAATGATCGGAATTTCAGGCCTTGCAGGAGGGTTAGGGCGCGCAGCCGAGCTCTTAGCCCGTTTTTATATGACGATGGCCCGGTCGATATTCCCTATCATCGAAATCGATGCCGGTCGGAAAGGGGTTCTGATCGTCACGGAAGGAAAAGAGTTGCCCGATATCCCGCTCTAATCCCGCGTTGTCCGTAATATCGTAGCGTGTGGGTCTCGCTTCGGTACCACCAAAGGAGGGTCGTTTGCACAATCGAGATTCTATGAATAGGGCCCCCTTTACGTTGGTCGACAGTCGAGGTACGAAGGTCCGACTGTCAGGGGTGACCAACCACCACCAACGAAAGGGGGCAGGTGATGATCTACGTCGGATTGGATGTCAGTGGCAAGAGTCTGGTGGCTTATGCGGTCAATGAACGGAAGCAGCGCGTGTTCGCAGGGGAGCAGCCGGCCTCCCGGGCGGGGCTCCGGGCGCTGCTGCGGCACGTGGGGGTCGGCGCCAAGCTGGTCGCCTTCGAGGCGGGCAATCAGATGAAGTGGATCGCGGAGACCTTGAAGAAGCTGACGGACGTCCAGGTTCATGTGGTGCATCCGAACGAGGTGAAGTGGATCACCGAGAGTCGGGGGAAGACGGATCGGGTGGATGCGAAGAAACTGGCCGAGCTGGCGCGGACGGGGTTGCTGCCGCGGGCCGTGCATGTGGTGGCGGGCGTGACCCGAGAGCTGCGGGAGGTGGCCAGTGCCCGGCAGCAGTTGCAGAGCAAGCGGGTCGCCTTGCTCAACACCCTGCGCGGGTATGTGCGGCAAGAGGGGTATCGGCTGCCGGCCAAGTTCTTCGCGAGTCCGACCTGGCGGACGCAGCTCGAGCGGCTGCCGCTCAGTGCCCCGCTGAAGCTGATCATCGAGACCTTCCGCGCGAGCCTTGAGGCGCTGACGGCGGCGGAGCGGCAACTCACCGACCGGCTGCGGGCCATTCGGGATCCCCGCTGTGCACTGGTGGAGACCATTCCGGCCTTGGGCCCGTTGTCCGCCCGTGTGCTGGTGGGGGCGCTCGACGAGGCGCGTCGGTTTGATGATCAGAAGGCCGTGGCGAACTATGGGGCGCTCACACCGACGATCTACCAGAGTGGGGAGGTGCGGCAGTTGGGGCGGATCAACCGGGACGGGCGGCTGGAGGTGCGACGGGTGCTCTTGCAGTGTGCCCACACGCTGGTGCGGATGAAGAGTCACGGGGCGAAGCCGCTGCAGCAGTTCTTTGCCCGTGTTGCCCGGCGACGGGGCCAGAAGATCGCCCTTATCGCCCTGGCCCGGAAGTTGTTGACGACGGCCTACGGGGTCTTGAAGTCGGGGCAGCCCTACGACCCGGCCAAGCTCCTGGCGGCCGCGCGCTAGCGCCCGCGGTCGATGAAGGAGAAGCGGGCACGTTCGATTGCCCTGATGGTCACGCCAAGACGGTGAGCCCGCATGGTCCTTGAGGGGACAACCTCGATAAGGAGATTGGGCGGCTGTCTTTGGACCGGAAGGTTGGGCGACCGAGCCCGCATGGGAGGTTAACGGTCCATCTTTTTCAACGTCAGGGCCTCGTATTCCCTGTTGACAGAGGCCCTATTCATGGGAGGATCCATGATGTTGTTGCGCACGCTGCGACAGGCCGGTTGTCTCGGCCTGGTCGGCTTGGGGTTGTGTTTGGCGGTCGGTCTCTCGTCAGATGCCTGGGCCGATACGGTCAATGCTCCGATCACGAGTTGGACCTGGCCGTCTGAGTCCATGGTCTACGATGCTTCAACCGGACGGTTGACACTGGCGTTTTCTCAGGAGCCGACGCGGCAGACGGACCTGCTGCCGGACACGCTGAGCGATGCTGCTCTCGTCGCCTCTCCTGGCGGTCAAACCGTGTGGCGACTCATGAACATGACGGGTCGGGTCGTGAGTTCCGCCAGTGCGACCGCCGACTTCGGCGGAGCGGGCTGCCGCGGGGGCTATTGGCAGCGAGCCGTCGTGGCGATGGATGGCCGGATCTGGATCCCATGCGACTCTCGGGTCATGTTCGGCACGGTGGACGGGCAGGTTCAGCAAGTCTCGTTGCCTGACCTTGGCTACGCTCCGTTCTTTGGGTTCGTGTACACCCAAAACCAGTTTCTCTATGGGCTCACTCGTGGACCCGTTCCGGGCTGTTCCGACGTCAAAGCCCTCTGTTTGACGACGATCGATACGTCGAACAACGGGTTCGCCCTGAGCAAGTGGAATGAGGCCTATCTTCCGAATACGTTCGGCGACAGCACGATCTCCGGTTACGACGTCTCGCGCGCCTACTTCCTTTCTCCTGGTTCAGGGTTCGTCCAAGTATATTTGAACGGTCCGAACCGCCACGCATGGCTCCGCTATGCGTCGAGCAACCCCGCGCCGTGGGCGCCGTGGAATCCGGATTTCAATCCCGTGTCCGAGGTGCCCCGTTCCATCTTTCTCGTCGGGGCCTATCCGTGGGTGGTGACGGATACCGCCATCCACATCATGGACCCTGGCGGGGTCTCAAGTCTGAAGACGCTTGCCCTGCCGACCGGCGTCTCGGTCCAAACCGCGGGACTGGCCCGGAATAATGTCGTATGGGTGGCCGCGTCCAGCGGCGAACTCTTGCTCTATTCGGCATCGGATGGGCAGGAACGCCTGCTTGGCCGATCCAATGTCCTGTCCGTCGGCAACCAAGTCTCCAGCATCACCCCGGCGCCAGGGGATGATGCCGCGGTCCTGGTCGCGCCTGCCACGTGCGCGTCCGGCAGCGGCCGGTGCGTCGCCAACATGACCGCCGCCTCACGCTATGCGAGCAAAGGCGTGGCCGCGATCTCTCCGGTTTACACGGGACCAACCATTTATAAAGTCCTGAGCCGGCTGTCTCCGGTGGCCTATCAAGCGGCTGGAACCGATGTCCGTTGGGCGCTGAGCTTCGACCGTGGTGTCACGTGGCGCGTGTACCAAAACGGCGGCTGGCAACAGCTGCCCTCGATGACCGCCGTTGAGACGGCCGGGATGTCCACCCAGACCCTCTCGGAGCTCACCCGTACGTCACTCGGCCAATTTGCGGATCGCCCGTTCCAGGCAGCCGTCGCCCTCCTCGCGAGTCCCGATCAGTCGGCCGCGCCTCAACTGGCGTCATTGAGCGCAGAGTTCGGCTTGTATGAGGCGCCGACGGCAGGAGGGCTGTCCTGTCCGCCGCAGACCCGGTTTGGGGTCGCAGTGGATTGTGCGGTCTCGGCCACTGCGCCGTTGGGTACCCTGAAATACAACTGGACGGCTACTCCGAGCACCACGCTGGTGTCCGGGAGCGGCCAGGCGGCGACGATTACGCCCCGACGAGTCGAGGCCGTCCTCGTGACGGTCTCCGTCTCCTTGGTCGAGGATCCGAGCCAGACGTCGGCGCCGCTGACGACCACGATCGAGGTGACGCCCCCGGAGCTACGCATCTCGATTTTCTGCCCGGCCGATCGAGTGGGGCGTCGGCAGGATCTCATCTGTGATGCCGACATGAATGGCACTGCCGGGACTCCGCAGATCCGTTGGGATACCGGCGACGGGGTGGGGCAAACCGAGAACGGAGGGCTACGTCTGAAGGCCAGATGGACGACGCTCGGCCAGAAGACCGTCAGTGCCGTCGCGTCGTTGCTGGAGGCGCCCGGCTATGAGGCCACCTCTTCCGTCACGGTCGAGGTGTTTGGCTGGCAGAAACCCAGCATGAGGATGACCGGACCACTCCAGATCGTCCGCGGCTCCGTGGCGGCGTTCCAAGGCGTGGCGGCATTGCCGAGAGGGGCAGCCCCCGGCAAGCTCGAGATTCAGTGGGATGTCTTTGGGCAGATCAGTTCCGGCCAAGTCCTGAATCTGAAAGGTGAGCGGGTCGGCAAGCTGCTGGTCAAGGCCAAAGCCGTGATCGTCGAGGCGAACGGAGATCCGGATGCGGAATCCGACACCGTCCAGCAGGAACTTACGGTGTCGCCCATGCCGAAACCCAAGCTGTCCATGCGCGGGCCCCGTTTTGCCGTGGAGGGGTTCCCGGTCACCTTGCAAGCCCAGGTGAAGCATACGGGGCCGGTGACGCTCGAATGGATGTTGCCGGATGGTTCCGTCGTCTCCGGGCAACCCAGCCTCACCTATACGCCCGACAGCAGCGGGGGAGTACATGTCGTCAAAGTGCGGGCGATTCCGGAGGGGAGCGTGACGGAGGATGAAATCGCCTCGGTGACAGTGAACTACCCCATCCTGAGCTACTCGTTTCCTGTCTTCGCCTTGGAAAAGCGTGGTGACAAAGATCCGTCCGTGCCCTACACCGTGGCCTATAAGTTGAACGGGAATGTCAGGAACGCGCCAGGTGCTATTTTCACCTATGCGTGGGACTTTGGAGATGGTGAAACCGCAACCGGCAAAAAAGCCGGCATGACCCATGTCTATCGGGCCCCGGGGACCTATCACGTCTCGGTGACCGTCTCCGATCAAGCTGGCCATAGCCAGACCGTGACGGATCAACTCGTCGTCGAAGATTCGAAACCGATGAAGATCGGCCTCAGTACAATGTCGTCGAATCGGTGGTTCAAGGCCCCGCTGACCGTGAAGGTGCGTCCGACGATTACGGGACTGAAAGATGACAAGATCATGAAGTATGAATGGCTCCTGAATGACTCGATTGTGAGCCTGAATAACGTCGGCGTGGCCGTATTCCGTGAGCCAGGGGATTATTTGCTGACCCTGCGGGTGACGTCACGGAAAGGGCAAACCGGCGAGGCGCAGCTCAATGTGTCCGTCGTTGCAAACCAGCCGCCGACCTGTTCGGTCAGTCAGCAACCCAGCACGTTCAGGCCGAAACAAGTCAGGCTGACAGCCGCCTGTCTTGACCAGGATGGGAGGGTCAAGGGGTATCGCTGGGATCTCGGCGACGGACGGGCGATTGAGAATCGGGCCATCGTCGTCGTGGAGTACCAGGAACCTGGGAGCTACCAGGTGGTCATGACGGCAACCGACGACGATGGCGCCACCGCCGAAGTGACGGAATCGGTGATCATCAATTAGCTCATCGGGCTTCCGAAAGGTGTTGGTGATGGCGAATCAGTCCGTGCGGCATATCGTGATCATCGCGGCGATCGGGCTTCTGCTAAACGGCTGCTCGTACGGGCAGTCGTTCAGCTGTAAGGGCTATCCCGAAGGGGTCCGTTGCCAAGATGTGATGACCGTATACGAGAATCGGCAGGCGATCGACAAGATGGTCCAGTCCGGCGACGAACCTGGAGGATGGGGACTCGACGGAACCTCTTCAGGAGCAACGTCCGTCGGGATGCCTCCACCTCCGACCATCGAGTCGGCTCCAGGTGCGCCATTGGGTCAGCCGGCCATCACGCCTCCGAAGGTCGCGCGCGTCTGGATTGCCCCGTGGCGGGATGAGAAAAATCGGCTCCATGAGGCGTCGGTCGTCTACATGATGGTCGAAGAGAGCGATTGGGTGTACGGGCAGCGTCCTCGCCAGGCCACGCCATCCCGCGGACGCGGCAGTATCGTCCCGACCGTCTCCGCGCTCATTGAGCGCCCCGGGCAACACCGGAACGCCGAGGGCGTGGATCCGGCCGGGACGGATCCATTGGGACGGCCTGGACGCGAGCGGATGGTCCAGCCGCCTCGCCCTCCGATGATGATGCCCACTCTCCCGAACACGCGGATGCCGTCCGGCGTGCCGATGGTCCCGATGGTGCCGATGGGGTCTCCGGATACGGCGGTCGGCGAGATCATGGGCGAAGGCATGGGCAGTGACCCCCTGTTGCAGTAACCCTCATGGCCGTGCCCATTTACCAGACAAACAAGATTCTCCAGCGGTACCCGCTCAGCGAGTATTTGCCCTATCAGGCCTACGATCCAGTCCACAATCTGTTCATTCAGGCTGACGGCCGATGCGGGGTGGTCCTGTCCTCGGAACCGCTGACCGGGTTTAACGATCAGGTCCTGGCGAAGTTCACCAACCTCTTCGAGCTCGACCTTCCAGCCGGCTCGACCATCCAGTTCGCGATTCACGGGTCACCCGCCATCAGACCGTGGCTGGATGACTACGTCAAGCTACGGGAACAGGCGAGTCCCGTGCTCGCGAAGCTGGCCGACCGAACACGGGACTTTTTCTTCGAACGCCGGGCCCGGCTCCTGCCAACCTCAGGGCTCCCCCTCCGGGATGTGACCTGCTACATCAGCGTGACGATCCCGCTCGCCGGGATGCAGCCGCACGGCCTCAAACTCGAGGCCATCGCGGAAAAATGCTCCGGGATCGAGCAGCTCCTCAAGAGCTGCGGATTCAGCGTACAGCGTTTGGAACCTTCCACGTTGTTGCATCTCTTGCACGGGCTCATGAATCCCGCCCATGCCTGGAATGAATTGCCCGAACACGCCTACGATCCGCTTCGGTCCCTATCCGATCAGGCGGTTCGCTATGATACCGTCACCCGGCTGACTCCCAAATACTTGGAAATGGACGGCCTATATGTCAAAAGCCTCTCCATTCAGCAATTTCCGGAACGCTGGCATGGCAGCATGAACCGGGAATTGATCGGCAGTCTCCATCGTATCTTTGACCAGGTCACGGTTCCCTTCTGGATCTCCCTCAATACGCTACGGTTGGATCCATCAACGACCCAGGGCGAGATACGGAAAAAACATCTCTTGATCACCAATCAGTCGTACAGCGGCCTGCTCAATGTCGTGCCGCAGCTCAAGCGGAAGAAGGAGCATTACGACGCGATGGTGAGCGCCATGGCGGACGGACGAGCCCCGATCGGCGCCTATTTCCATATCCTGCTGTGGAACAAGACGCCAGAAGAAGCCGAGAAGAACACGCAGGGCCTGAGCGCGCTGTACCGGAGTCTGGACTGGCTCGTCCAGGAGGACCACTACATCGGCCTCCCGATGTTCCTGTTCTCACTCCCCATGGGGCTCCCCAACGACGTCACCATGCTCCGAGACAAGCTCCGGCGCATGAAAACCCTTCATACCGGGGTGGTCCCGCATCTGGCTCCGGTGGTCAGCGACTGGAAGGGGATCGGCCGGCCGGTCGTGCTCCTCGTGTCCCGGTGCGGGCAACTGATGAACTTCGACCCGTTCATGAATCCGAGCGGGAACTACAACATCTGCGTGGCGGCCAAATCCGGGTCCGGGAAATCGTTCTTTACGAACGAAATGATCCGCGGCTACTTGGGCCTGAACGCCCGCATCTGGATGATCGACGCGGGGCGAAGTTACGTCAAGCTCTGCGAACAAGTCGGCGGACAGTACATCGAGTTCGGGAAGCGGCACCATGAATTCTGCCTGAACCCGTTGAGCTCGGTCGTCGAGCGCGATGCGGACGAAATGGCGATGCTGAAAGCCATCTTCGCCCAGATGGCGTCCCCCTCGCGGGCCTTGACCGATCTCGAAATGTCCTGGATAGAGGAAGCCCTCAATCAGGTGCTTGACGAGTCGGGGCAGCAGGGGACGCCGACCGACGTCTCCAACGTACTGCTCAACAAAAGCGACCAGCGCCAGCGCGATCTCGGCCAGATGCTCTACCCGTACACGATACACGGCCAATACGGGCGGTTGTTCAACCGGGCCGACATGACGCCGGAAGACGATCGCGATCTCAGGTTCGACAATCCCTTCGTCGTGCTGGAATTGGACGGCTTGGACACCATGCTTGAAGTCCGAAGCGTGATTCTCCTGCAATTACTGTTTGCGATCCAGGGGGCCATGTACGGCGGGCAGAAGGACCAGCCGAAGATCTGCGCGATGGACGAGGCCTGGGATTTGTTGAGTCAAGGCGGCAATACCGCGACGTTCTTCGAGAAATCCGTGCGCCGGGTCCGGAAGTACGGCGGCGCCATCATGACGATCACGCAGGGCATCAACGACTACTACGACAAGATGGGACAGACCGGCGCCGCGCTGATTGAAAACTCCGACTTTCTGGTCCTGTTGCAACAAAAGCCGGAAAGCGTCGAGTCCATCAAAGAACGGAAGCGCCTGGTGTTTTCCGAGTACGAATTCAAACTGCTCAACAGTTTGCACATGATCAACAAGGAGTATTCGGAACTGTATCTCTACACGCCGATCGGCCGCTCGATTGCCCGGTTATGCGTCGATCGGTACACGCAGCTCTACTACACCACCAAGCCGGACGAGCTGGCGCGGATCGCCGCGTTTACCGGCAGCGGACTCTCCACTGAGGATGCGATCGTGAAGATCCTGGAGGAGGAGCGCGCGCAGGCCGCCCCTGGCCCTCAGTCGCCCATGGCCGCGTCCAGCTGAGCCCCGTCCGTTTCGCCCAGTCTCCGCCGGCACGCTGCCGATCTCGTTCCGCCACGTCTCCTGTCCGTAATATCAGAGCGGTGACATCGCGCGCTCAAGAGACGGCTCAGGCGTCCGTTCGAGATTGGCCAGCTCGTGCGGATCGTGTCATGGCTTGGTGGCGGTCGCCCGCCTTGCGGTGGCCGGTTCTAGCCGTGACCACGCTGCTGTGGATCATGATTCTGGCCTCCCCTTGGGTGGGACTCGCGATCCGGTCGGATGAGAGCTGGCCGCATCATCGCCTGTTTCTGATCGTCAAGGCACGGTCCCCGGCCCGAGGGGAGTTCGCCGCGTTTTCGATGACCGCCGAGCTGGCCGCGCGCGTCCAGCCGCCGCGCGACAGGCCCTATGCGCGGGTTGGCGCACTCTGGATGAAGCGGGTCGTCGGAATCGAAGGGGACCGGATCACGCTCCTCCCGATGAATGGCGGCCAGACCATGATTCTGATCAATGGTCAACGGACGGGGGTTGCGCTCTCTCATGATCGGACCGGGCAGCCTATCCAAGTCGCGGCACTCCCCGCCGTCATCCCGCCGGGCTATGTGTACGTCTCCCTCGATCACCCCCGTTCGTTTGATAGCCGTTATTTCGGCCTCGTCCCCATGGCCGCGATTCTCGGAACCGCGAAGACCGTGTTGTAACCACCCACGGCAGGCTGCGGCCAGATGGGCGCTCCGGTCGTAATATCCATACAGGAACGCTACCAAATTTCTTCGTGGGCGACTCAACATGGTGTTGGCGCAAGGAGTCCTTGGCCGCGGTCTGGCCGGAGCCGTCACGGCGCTGGTTCTGCTCGGAGTGTCTGGAGCCCACGCGGATGATCCCTACCGGCAAGCGGCTCAAGCCATCGCGGACGCCGGCTCCCAAACGGTGCGCTCGGCCTTTGCAGCCGGACCGTCGGAACACCGCGTCCCGGATGGGTGGTACCTCGTGCTGTCCTGGTCCGTGCCCGATCCGCTCCGTCGTGAACTCATTGCGGGGGCCCGGCGTCTGGGGGCGACCGTCGTGGTCAACGGCCTTGTGGGCTCCTCGCTCAACGAGACGATCGCAGCCTTCCGTGCCCTCGCGACCCCAGAGCAGGCCGTCCCGATCGTGATTGACCCCATCCGAATCCGGGAATGGCACGTGGAGACGTCCCCGACGCTGGTCCTGAAACGTGACCATCGCTACCTCGCCCTCTCGGGAGGCGAGCCGGTCGATGGTCTGCTTCGAGCCTTGGCTTTGGTGAATCGGAACGTCCGTCCGACAAGCGAATGGCTCCTCCGGCATCCGGCGCCGTGGTGGGACCCGGACCGGAAGGATCCGCGCCCACTCCTTCCGGAGGTAACGGCATCCGCGAACCATCGCGGAACCCGCCCGGGGTGGCCCCTTGTGGAGCGGCCCCTGGATCAGGCGCTGAAGGAACGCATTCGTCAGGTCAACTGGAAGTCGCTCACCGCGGCCGCTCAGGCGCGGCTGGCCGAACGGATCGCGGAGGGCCCTGGCTTGACGTTACCCGCCGCCACCAAGGCGCGAACGCGGCTGGTCGATCCTTCGGCCCGATTGACCAAGGACTTCTCCGTCAACGGGACCACCTTGTTCAAAACCGGGGCGTCCATGAATCCTCTAGCCGATCAGAATCTACGATTCCGGTACTTGTTTATCGACGGGACTGATCCGCGACAGGTCCAACTGGCCCGGAAGTTGGCCGGCGCCATGTCGGACGAGCCGCCTCTGCGCGTGGTGCTTCTCCGCGGGAACTGGCGTCAGGTTGCCCATCAGATCAAGGTCAAACACGTGTATTGGGCCCAAGCGCCGATGCTATCGCGGTGGCAGGTCGAACGTGCGCCCAGTCTCGTCACGCAACGCGGCGTGGTGTTACAGGTCGAAGAATTCCCGCTCGGACCCGCAAAGTAGGAGGAGTCAATCATGGTCTCGATTCGCCTCAGACTCATGCTCGGCATGGCGCTCCTAGTCGGCTGTGCCGGATTGCTGGAAAGTCCCGAGTTCGGTTGGGCCGGTGAGCGTGAGGCTCCCATCCTTGTCGCGCCGGGGTCGTCCCCGACTCCCCAACCGACTGATCCTGCTCAGGCGACGCTGCTACAGCGTCTGCAGGCGGTCATGCCGGAGGTCGCCGTCGATTGGATCAAGCCCGGCCCAATTCCCGGCCTCTATACGATGAAGGCCGGCCGCTCGATCGTCTACATGGATGCCTCGGGGCGGTATCTGTTTGCAGGCGGGATCTTTGACCTGCAGGCGCAGGTGAATCTCACCGCCTTGGTCCAGGGACAAGAAGCGGTGGCGCAACTGTGGGGGGGGCCGTTGGCGGATCTCGCGATCCCGCTCGGGGAGGCGGATCGTCCGGACAAAGAGATCGCCGTGTTCGATGACGTCGATTGTCCGTATTGCAAGCGCCTGCATCCGGAGATCGACAAGCTGGTCCAGGCAGGCTGGCGCGTCTGGGTGCTGCTCTATCCCGTGCAGAAACTCCATCCGCATGCCTATTCGAAGTCCGTGGGGATCTGGTGCGCCGAGGACCGCCCTGACGCGCTCCGTCGTGTCTGGTCCGGAGAGCGTGCAGGGGAGAAGAATTGCGCCCATCCCCTGGATCGCATCCAAGCCCTGGCACAGCAGGTCGGGGTGGCCGGGACCCCCACGATGGTGCTCAAGAGCGGCATCGTGATCCAGGGCTATCACAATGCCGAGTCCATCGTCTCGATGAGCCGGCCCCAGTCGGCTGCCGTCGCGGAGAAACCGTAGCCGCGTGAAAATGTTCAAGAGGTTGCGCCGGGCTATCCTGATTTGCTGCGGAGTGTTCGTGGCGTTGAGCCATGGAACCCGTGCGTGGGCGGCCTGTGAAGGCTTGACTGGCCTGGATCAGGCTCGGTGTTATCTCAATCAGCAGCCAAGCCGGAATCCGCTGACTTCGGGCAGCTTCGGCGCGCAACCCTCCACAGTCGTCCCCCAATATGATCCATCAGCACCGGTCCCCACGGATCTGTATAGCACCAGCGGGAATGCGAACCGGCTGACCCAGGAAGGCAACACGGCGCTCCAGCAGAATGAGATGATCCCGTCCCTGTTGCGGAGCCGGCAAGATGCCAAAGCCTGGTCGCTCCGTGATAGCCCATTCATGCTGAACGGCCAACAAGCCCTCCAATCCGTCTCGCCCTTGGCCGGCCTCAGTCAGCAATGCTCCTTGCAGGACGTGTGCGTGTCGCGCGCGGAGCCGAGCGTGGACACCGTGACCTGCCGGGAGCCCGCATCCCAACTGCATATTTGCTCGGAGGGCACGGCCGTCGCCCACCTGATCGCGCCGGCCGAATTCCAGCCCGTCGATAACGGCCAACATGATCCGATCGCCGGGTTCTGCGAGAACCACTTCCACAATCAGAGCGACGAATATGGTCTGTCCGGATCCTGTTACATCTTCAAAGTCCCGGCGTACGACACGACCGTCTGGCCGTGGCGGTTCCAAGTCTGCGCGAAAGCATGGTACCGCTATAAGGGCGAAGTGTTTCCGATCACCGAATCCTGTCTCTGGGTCAACGAAGGGGAAGCGTTTGACCGCCTCACCCTGCAAACCTATCACAGCGCCGGCTCCGGCTGTTGCGGCACGACGCGCTTCGAAGTCACCATCAGCGGCAGGATCGCCAACGGATTCGGGGAGGTCACGTTCACCCCGGGACAGGGGATCGCGCATGTTCAGACTCTTGGGTTCACCTATGTGCCCCCCAACTATACCGTCGAGATGGTGGATGCGAACGGGCAGCCGATGCTCGGCTGCTCGATTCCTGACGGGGCGCCATCCGAATGCCAGGCCCAGGAAGAAGCCTGCACGGGGGTCGAGGAAACGCGAGTGGTGGATGGGGTGGCCGTGCTGATCCCCTGCACGTCCAAGACCAACTATATCCAGTGTCGGATTGCCGACACCTGCGCGCAATACAAAACCCAGGGAGGATGCACGACCGTCTCAAGCCGCTGCGGCCAGGAAGACATCCATGGACAATGCCTCTGGTACGAAAACACCATGCAGTGTCAGCGGCCAGGGTCCTGTCTGGATGCGCATCAAGTCATGCAATGCTCGCAGTGCGGGACGCCGGAGAGTCCCGTGCCCTTCTGCATTGATACCACCACGGCGCCAAATCGCAACCTGCCGCTCGCGGCCGGCTACCTCGAACTCTTCCAGCAACTGCGTCGTGATTACGACCCGACCTCGCTCACGATCTTCAAGGGAACTCCTCGGCGTTGCCAATATCAGACCATGCTCGAACAAGGGCTCTCGACGACCATGAATACCGCGTTATCCTCGTTGATCGGGGCGGGGACCGGCGGCGGACTCGGCGCGTTCATGTCCGGGGCGACCGCCGTCGCCGGCGGCGCAATGGCCGGACCGATCGATTGCTGCAATCTCAACATCCAGAAGAAGATTTCGACCGTCACGATCGCCGCGAATGCCGCCGTACACGTCTCGCAATATGCCCTGGAATACGCTGCGCACGCTCAAGAAGTCGCAGAAAATGCCATCCAGACGGCCGATCAAGCGATCATGCAAGCCGATCAGATTCGTCTGGGGACCGAGACCGTGTCGGGGGCCCTCGCCGAATCCGGCAATCAGGCGGCCGGCGAGGTCATGAGCCAAGCGGCCAGCAACGGCGGCGACTATATTCAGATGGCCAACGAATGGTCCGTGGCGGCGAAGGAGGCGTTGGCGGCCGGCGATGCGGCACAGGCGACGGAATTCGCCGAGAAGGCCCAGGAAATGGCGAATAACGCCGGAGAAGTGATGGGGTCATCTCTCGGAAGTGCTGACTCGATGCTCTCGGCGGCCGGCGATTTGGCGAGCGGCTTGACCTCGTTGGGGGTCAGCATGGCACTCAACATAGCGAAAAGCGCGCTCCTCGATCAGCTCGTGGGCCTCAAATGCGATAGTGACGATGTGCTGCTCTCGGTCGAGCGGAATTCCGGTCTTGCCGTCTTCGTGGGGACGCGATGCGTGAAGTGGTTGGAGCTGGGATTCGCCAAGTCCTGCCGGGTGAAGGAAGAAGTCTGGTGCTCGTTCAAGTCGATCCTGGCTCGGTTGGTCCATCAACAAGGAAGACCGCAAATCGGTCGTTCGTTCGGGGTCGTCCATGACGGCGCCGATTCGCCGGATTGCGGCGGGCTCACGATCCCGGAATTCGCGGCGATGCGGTTCGACCAAATGAATCTGCAGGAGTTCTACGACCACTTGAATCCGCAAGCCTCCGGATTCGCCATGAACCGCGCCGGCATTCGAAATGCCACGACCTATATCCGGCAGAAGGGGGGCCCATGAGCGCCCGCACACTCCTGCTCGCCTTTGGATGGGCCCTGGCCGTGGCGGCGTTGATCGTTTGGCCGGATGACACTCGGGCGGAGAGCACCCCCGGTTGCCGGGAAAACAACCTGTTCGGCGAAGTCATTGATCGGACCTGCTGGGAATGTATCTTCCCGGTCAGTTTCGCTGGATTCGTGCTGCACCAAGGCGACCAACCGGCGCACGACCCCGCCAAAGGTCAAACCAGCACGCTCTGTTTTTGTTGTCGTGAAGGAGAAATCGATTGCCCCCCCAGTGTGCCGATCGGCTATTGGGAGCCGGTTCGATTAGTCGAGATCGTCCATGAGCCGTTCTGCTTTCCGTCCTTTGGCGGGGTCGATCTCAACGGCGAGACCGATGTGGAAGGACGCGGGAGCGTGGGCAGCAGTCAAGCCGATCCGGAACGGGACATGGCGTATCTGAATGCGCATCTCGTGGAGTTCCCCTTGTTTGCGATCATCGGCTTGGTGACGGATGTCTTTTGTTTGAACGGGTTGTCCTTTACCGACAACATCGACGTCGTCTATCTGACCGAACTCGATCCTCTCTGGAGCGATGATGTGGCCGCCACGGTCATGGCTCCCGAGGCGGCCTTGATCGCAAATCCCATCGCACAAGCCGCCTGTGCGGCCGATGCGATCGCAGCCAGCAGTGGATTTCCGATTGACGCGATGTGGTGGTGCGCGGGCGCCTGGGGATCGCTCTATCCGCCGACGGGCAACGTCTCCGGGGCGACGGCGGGGCCGGTGAAGTCTTCCGCCTTGACCATGTCCCGGCTGATCGCCCACATGGCCCGTCTCGGAACAGAATGGTATACGGCCGGGGTCGAGGGTAATATTTGCTATGATTATCCGACGTTTATGATCGTCAAGAGCCAGTATAAGTTTCAGTTGTTGTGGCCCATCGCGAATACGGCCGGCGCCGGGATCCCGTGCTGCTCTCCGTTGGGCCGGACGACCTTCATGTGGGGGATGAGTAAAACCGTCCCGAGTTGGCCGGAGGATTTTGTCTACCTCCTCTGGCGCCTGCAGAATTGCTGCATGCGGTTGGGCGCGTAGGCGCCGGCCCTCCTTGATCTCCTCCTCCCGCCGTCCACGCAAGCGTTTGGACGTAATATAGAGGTGATGCCGCCGATCTGGGAGAAGACGTGTGCGTTCGCGTTGGCCTTCTCGATCAGCCTCGCCTCGATGGCATGGGCTGTCGAGGGGGAGCGGGCGATCATGGCCCTTTCCCGGATGGCCGAACTTCTCGTGGTGACTGCTCCAGGGTGTCAACCCTGTCCGGAACAGGTGGCCTACGCGCAAGCCGTCGCCGATCGGTACGGCTACCGAGTGCGGACCGTTGACCTCTCCGATCTCTCGACTCGGACGGTTCCAACCACGCTCTTCGCCATGCTCGAGCCCCTGCGCCCGACCTTGGGCGGCAAGACGCCCGTGGTCTTTGTGGCGGTCCCGGCTCTTCCGGCCTTGCTCCCCATCGTCTCCTCGTCCTCGCTTCCCCATTCGGCGGACGAACTCTCGGAGCGGCTTGGGATCGTGGCGGATCTCGCGTATGCCCAGTGAGGAGCGAATGATTCGCAATCGGAACGCAGTCGTGATGCTGCTCTTCGCGGCGCTCGTGACGATCCTCTGGAGCGGCGTCGGCCGTGGAGAGGAGAATTTCTTCGGCTTGAACGAGAAGAAAGGGTGGTTTTGGTATGAGGACCCCCCGGATCCGCCCAAACCGGAGCATCAGGACGTCACGCCGGACGTGTCCGTCACCGTCTTGAAGAAGCCCAAAGCGCTGACCTGGGAGGAGCTGAAACGGATCTCCCTTGAGACGGTAGATCTTGACACGCTTCCGGCTCGATGGCTGCGCGCCATCGCGGATGCCAAGCGGGAATATGCGCTGGACGACCCCATTCCTGAGCGGGTCAAGGACTACATCGTGGTGCAACGTGCGGTCTTTGCTCGGAGCGAACGGTTTACGTCCTCGTGGCAGGTGGTCATGTATGCCAATCCGGACCTTGACTACAGCAGCCAGCATCCGACCTCCGAGTTCGGGCATCAGGTGGAGGCGGATCTGGTTGCGGCGCGGGAAGAGGAACAATTGCGGAAAATCGCCGAGCGTGGCGGTCTCTTCTTCTTCTTCACCTCGACGTGCAAATTCTGCCAGGAGCAGGCCAAAACCTTGCGGGTCTTCGCTGATACCTATGGCTTCTCGGTGCTGCCGATCTCGCTGGACGGGAAGGCGCTCCCTGAATTCCCAAATGTGAACGTGGACAACGGCATCGCCAAGCGGTTGGAGGTCAAGATGGTACCCACCCTCTATCTTGCGATCCCGGATGAGCGGGTCCTCACACCAATCGGCGCGGGAGTGCTCACGGTGTCGGACCTGAAGGAGCGGATCCTCCGCATGGCAGGGGTTCCGCCGGCCAAGGGGCTTGATCCGGCAACCTCATCCGAACCGGTCCCGACCACCGCGGCCGTGATCGCTCCACGCCCGGGCCGGTCTGCAAACTAGGATGGTTGTCTGAAGGGATTCTGGAACCGCTTATGCAACGGGTCGTCGGTCTGATCGTGGTCGCGTCCGTCTTCTGGCACGGCATCGCCTGGGCAGGCCTGGACAGTGAGCTCGGGCAGATGTTTCAGTCTTGGGGCATCTCCGGTGGGGCAACGGTCAACCAGGGCGGGGCCTATCAATCCCAGCAGCGGGGGTTTCTCTCCGGAGGCAGTGTCAGCGTGCGCGTCTACCGTCGTCCGCTCCCGCCGCTGGTGTCCTTTTCGAGACCTCGATTCAACGTCGGTTGCAACGGGATCGACGTGTATCTCGGGGCCTTTTCCTACGCCAAACTCGACCGGTTCGTCCAGATGCTCCAACAATTGGGGATGGGCGTGGTCGCCGGCTACGCCTTCAAGTTAGCGATGAAGGAGCTCTGCGAAACCTGCTCCAATGTCATGGATAACCTGGAGTCGGCCATCCGGTCCTTAAATGCCCTGACCAATCTCCAGCCCTGCCAGGCGAGCGTCAGACAGATCGAGAACACAGGGAAGAAGATCATGAACGCCGGATCGGAGCTGTGGGACAGCATCAAGGCCGCGGAAGGCGAATTGAGCGACCGGCTGGAAGGCAAGGGGAAGAAGCCTGATGCCGACAAACTCGCCGACATGAACAAGAACGACGAGACGAGAGTCTCGTTCAACCTGGTGCATGATCCGCTCAAAAAGGCCGGCGTGGACGATGACACGATCCGCCTCATCATGTCGGCCACGGGGACCTTGACGGTCAACAATAACGGGACCCCGAAATGGGTGGGGGCCACGCTGTCCCTCGATCAGCTGGTGGATCTCAGGCCTGGGGATTCCGCCACGATCTTGATGTGCGGCGACGAGTCGTGTCTCACCGTCGATGAAGTCGAGATTCCGCCCGGGGACATCACGGGTCTGGGTAAGCGCGTCAGGGACGCCATGGAATCCATTGCCGATAAGCTCGTGAATCGGACGGTCGAGCTCACCACCGAGGAACGGAAGATGGTGGAGATGTCCCCGCTGCCGTTCATGGTCAAACTGAGGCAGCAGAGCGTCGAGCGGAAAACCATGGCCGGGTACATCGAACGGAACGCGGAGGTCGTCTCCGTCGAAATGGCCCGTAAATGGATTGAGTTTGCCGTTCATGAAGCGCTCAAAACGTTGGACTCCCTGAAGGAACTCCATCCGAATGCCGCGCTCTCGCCGGAGATGGAACGGAACGCCAGGGAAGCCCTGCAAGCCCGCGTCTGGATGGCGTCGGCCGACGCGGATAACCGCCTGCAACGCCTGACCGCGGCGATGCCGGTCGAAGTAATTGACCCTCACAGCAGCCGTGGAAAAGCCGTCCATGAGGCGTACAAGACGTTGACGCAGGACCAGCCGCTCACACAGAGCACGACGATGGCGAAATGACCTGGGAAATCCTCGCAATCGGCAACGGTGATTTGCTGTGGCAGATCTTCAACGGGGTCAAACTGCTGACCCAGGGCCCCTGGTTCAGCCTCATGCAAGTCGTCGCGTTGCTTGCCATTCTAGCCGGGCTGACGATCGCGGCCGTGAAGCCTGACAGCTCCATGCATCAGGTGCTACTGCTGCCCATCCTGACGATCCTGATCATCGCGCTGGTCAGTTCCGGCATCAAGGTCAACGTCGCCATCACGGACGTCTTGAATCCCACGACGCGGCAAGAGGTCCTGACCGACGTCCCGATCGGCGTGGCGCTGCCCTGGTGGATCCAGAGTCAATTCAGCTACGAATTGACGAGCCTGGTGAACGGGGCCTTCAGTGCCTCGGGGAAGCCGACGGTGTTCGAAGGCTTCATGAAACATCAGCTTGAACTGCAAGCCCTCATGACCGCGCAGCTGCCCGTCGGCGACGCCCGGCAGACCATGATTTCGTTCCTCAGTGAATGCGTGTTTCTCAACATGATCGGCGATGGACGAATCCTGAGCCCGAATCAGCTGCGGGACAGTCGCGATCTGCTGGGCGCGATTGGGGTCAACATGGTGGACCGGGTCCGCGCCAGCAACATGTTCGTCGATGGCAATATCGCCGCGAACCGGCTCTGCCAAGATGCGTTCTTCAACAACGACGACGGGATCCTCGGGGTGCGCGCGATCTTCGGCGCGGACAACAACGGGGCCGACGGCGCCCATCCGGATTATCAGAAAGTCCTCCATCGGCTGATGCTGGTCACCGGGACCTCCGATTACAACGCGCTGGAAACCGAACTCGAAACCATGTTTGTCGGACTGACGGGCGTCCCCCTGCAGACGTGGACGAGCGAGTTCGGGTCATCGGCGCAGATCCGCGTTCCGCTCAATACCGTCCTGATTCGCGACGTCTGGGAGTCCGCCGTCGTCGTCGCCTTGGAAGCCGATCAGAACGTCGCCGGGGTGACCCGGCTCATGATCAGTTCGTTACGACGCGAACTGCAATACCAGACGTTCAGTCAGTCGTGGACGCTCAGTCAATGGGTGCCCATGATGCGCAGCCTCGCCGAATGCTTGGTGCTGATCATGGCCCCGTTCGGGCTCATCATCATGATGGCCAATGCGCGCCTCTTCGGAGTCGGCGCGTTCGTCAAGATGTTTCTGTGGCTGGCGCTCTGGTGGCCGCTGCTGGCCTTGCTGGATGCGACCATGTACTTCTACGCCGCCCGGGAATTGCGCATGGCGATGTTGTGCCCCAACGGGGCGCCGGATTCCTTGTTCAATTGGATCCAGCAGGCCATGACCACGCTGGGCAGCAATGCCATCGCGTGCCAGGGGATCACGCTCAGGAACTATGACCAGATCAAAACCATCATCTTGTCCATTAACGCGGTCGGCAACAACTTGATTGCGAGCGTGCCGGTCCTGGCCGGGGCCATCGTGTACACCGGGGGCAATCTCGCCGGCTCCGTGGCGGAACGGGTCGCCCAATCGGCCCCCGACAGCGGCGGGGTCTCGAAAAGCGCCGGGGCCGGCAAGCTGGACGCAGTCGGGTATGAAGGGGGAGGACGGATGATCACCTGGTCGCAGGAAACCGGCCTGACCTCCACGGCCGACTATATGCGTGGGGTGAAAGCGACTCATCGATCGGATGGATCGTCGGTGTATAGCGGCCTGGAAGGCAATTACACGACCGATCGCTTCGGGAACGTGATTGCCGGATCTCGCGTGCGACAGACGGAGGATGGGTCCACCGTGGAAACCACCGGCAACGGCAACGTTCAGAGGGTGACAACGACCCGGATGCGCGCGGATGGGACGAGCGAACAGGTCGTTCAGACGTACAATACCGCCGGCGGCCAGAGACAGCTGTTCAGCACGGATACCTTCACGCGCTCCGCGGAGGGATTGACCGTACGCGGGGAGTTCAACGCCGACGGGAAAGGCACGATACAAGAGACGGGCGTCGATCGAGCCACCGGCCACGTCATCGAGCGGAAGCTCAACCAGGATCGGAGCGGTTCGGAGTCGCGTTCAGGGCAAGCGTGGGTGCCGGTGCTCCAGGAGGACGGATCGACTCGATCCGTGTTGATGGATGGCGAAATCCGGAGCCGATACGACAACGGCACGACGACGCCTATAACCGCGACGTTCAGGATGAATGACGAAAAAGGGACGCACCTCAGGCATGCCCGGTGGAATGCCGAGAAAGGCGCCTTCGAGTTTATGGCTGGGCAGTCGGCGCGCGCCATCACGGATACGCGAGCCGCCATCGACCCCACGACCGGCAAACCGGCATTTCAGGAAATGGTCCTGGCCCCCGATGGAACGGTCGTAAGCCGAACCTATCGATCCGGCGCGTCGTCGCAGAACGACAGTTTCGAGGCCGATATCGACGGCGAACATCTGCGAGGCCGAGCGTCCACGTTCATCGCCAATGACGGAACTCAGATCAAGCTCTTCGACGGCACCGTCCAGGGGGCTGACGGACAGGTCAGAAGAGCGACCGGCCTGATCTCCTCGGACGCCGAAGGCCGTTCGAAGTTCGTGCAGCGCGACGATCTGGCAGGGATCGCCGGCGAAGACCGCGCGTTCAAGGGCAAGGTCGATAACTTCGAGCTCGAGGGTTCGCGTCGATGGCAATCCGTGGGAGGCAGGCTCATCGAAACCTTTTCCGGCTTGGTAGACGGCAGGCAGGGACACGGGATGTTCGTACGCGATAGGCATGGCACTGAACGCTTTGTGCGTCTCGAGGCAAAGGGCGGGCTGAACATCCAACAGGAGGACGTCAATAATACCGTTCGTGAGCGGCTGAACATCAATCGCGAGAAGAACGTCAAGGATACGGTGAGCGAGAACATCGCACCTCATGAATGGACGGATGATGAGGGAAAGACGCATCGAGGGTTCAGTCGTGTCGTCACGGATGCGGCGGGCAACGTTCTGACCTCCGAGCTGACGGATCTCCAGTCCCAAAAAGTCTGGCAGGCTTTTCAGGATCCGAAGACCGGAACATCCCATTACGGCGTCGCCGATCGTGTCATGACCTCTGGCGGCGCATACCGGATCCTGAAATTTCAGGAGATCGGCCAGGCCGAGATCGAACGGAACGGGTTTGCCACATCCATGAAGCTGCTGTGGGACATTGATGAGAAGAAGAAAAAGAATGAGAAAAAGGAACTCTTTTCCAGGAGCGAGAAGGGGCAGGAGGTCAGGGATGCGTTTACTTATAGCCTCGACCGAAGGGTCGAAGCGGCGGTCAGTGCGGCCTCCGGTTTTCTTAAAGAAGAAACCAACGATCTGACAAAAGGCGACCCACTCGCAATAACGGGCTACGATGTGTCTCGCGACAAAACTCTACTGTACGCGGCATACCTCGATAAAGGCATCGAGATTACCCAAAAATTCGCCGACGTGGTGAATGAACTAATTGGAGCGGGAAAGATTGGGAATGCCGCGAAGAAAGCGAATTCGTTCATGAAAAGGAAGTTCGGAGGCGGATCGGGCGGTTCGGCTGGAGGATCGAATCCGTTACGCGGCGGCGGGGGCGGCGGCGGGAGCGTCGGCGGTCCGAAACGCGGGGGCGGCGGCGGGCCGCGCGAGCACTTGATGTCCCCTGAACCGGCCGATCCGGGGAGAACCGCCATGATCGAGCGCGCCCACGTCGAAGGCCATCCCGATGTGACCTTCCGCGCATATAGACGGAGGCGGTCGGCTCCGGCGCAGCAGCAGACTCCGCCGGAAGGGCCGTCGCCAGGGAGACGGGCCAGTGTGCCCCGCGACAGCGTTCAATAGGGAACCGAATCTGAATCGCAAGGAGGGTTGCCGCCATGCACGTCGTCAGCTTTCTGCCAACGAAAAACGGACTGGCCGCCTTGGTGGCGCCAGACGGCACACACGCTTCGTGGGACGCGATCCCGTCCGCCACGTGCCTGGTCGCGCCGGACGGGATCAGGCTGGTCTGGGGCGATCAGTATCTCCTGCTGCCCGCCGCTGCCGTGGACAGGCTCCTCGATGTCGAGGACGATCCCACGCTGGTCATTTACGAAATGGACTGGCAGAACGTGATCCATGAGATGGTGGCCTCGGTCGTCTTTCATCGCGACATCCTCATGGGAATCAATGGGCTCTCAAGGTTCGAGAAACTCGGGGTCAAGGAAGCGAGCGCGAACCTTGAGCCTGAGCCGCAAGGAACAGGCCGCGATGAAAATCTGTCGCGCGACGTCGGGTCAGACGGTCAATCGTCGTCTTCATATTCATGACGGACGGAAACCACCTTCCTGATCGTGAAGATATCGAAGAACCAGTTGAGCGGGACCAGCGCGGTCAATGCCCCCATGCCTCCAAATATTACGAATGAAAAAAAGGCTTGGATATAGGAAACGTCGCCGCTCGAGTGAGAGAGAGAAAGCATCATACGTCTTATAATCATCACGGCCCCGCTACCGAGGATCCACAAGAGCACCTTGCCTGGATGCTCATCGGGCAAGTTCGGCCGGAAGAAAAGAAGAACGACCCAGAATACACAAAAGTACACGAGATCGAGAAATAATTTGTCCATAAATACTATGTTCATGGCCCCGCCACCGAGGATCCCCAAGAGCACCTTGCCTGGATGCTCATCGAGCAAGTTCGGCCAGAAGAAAAGAAGAACGCCCCAGAATACCCACAAGCACACGAACCCGAGAAATGTTCGGCTAACAGGACCCCGCAAGAATTCTTGGTCTCCTTTCGGAAGGAGATCCAAGATAACGGCTTGCCGATACACGCAGGAGACCTTGACGATCTCGTCCTGATCGACCCATACAGACGACACTTCCTTATACCATCGCGTTGATCGGACTTCGA
Organism: Nitrospirota bacterium; assembly: GCA_040757595.1. Lineage (NCBI taxonomy): Bacteria > Pseudomonadati > Nitrospirota > Nitrospirota bacterium. The sequence goes on from JBFLWP010000002.1 coordinate 162,223, forward strand.
TGAATTCTCCGACCTGCCTGCCCGTCCATTTCAGGACGTCTTCGTAATCGGAATTCCTGTAGGTCTCTTTCTTTGCGCTTCCGGACGGGCTATCGTATTCATGTATCTCTTTCCCGGCCGGCTCATAACAAACCCCGGTATCCGACGGCGGAGGCGCCGCGGGCTGGGGGGTCGCAGCCGTCGGCGACGGCTCCGGAGGCCACGACGGCTCCGAAACCTCGCCCTGCGCCAGCATCGTCGTCGCCTTCTCGGGCCTCTTCTTGATGTTCGCGTCGCCCAATCCGAGCCAGTGCATCGCGAACGCCAGCCCCATCACGATCGCCGCCAGCAGGAGCAGGGTTCTGACGAGCGGGAACCGCGAAAACAGCGGAAACCGCTTTTCCGCGGATCCGCGAGCCGCCGTGTCTGCCGGCTTTCCGGCGGCATGATCAGACGAGTCGCTTGACTGGTCCACGATCGCGTGTTCGTTATTCATGCGACACCTCCATAACCGGCGCCGTCTGCGTGGACGCCGTCACCGCGCCGCGTTCGTCCCAAACCAGCATGGTGCGACGTTTGTGGTCTTGCTTGTGCTTGGCCAGGTACAAGAGCAGGCACATCGCCGCGATGCCGACGATGACTCCGGTCATAAACGACGTCACGACCATCTTGAGAAGCTCTCGGTTTTCCGCGTGCCGCCACATGTTGATCATACCCATGCGATCCTCCTGTTCGGCATCCCAATGATCTCCCCGATGGACGGGGTCCGCCCACGCTCAGACGACCTACTTGCAGGCGGTCCTGGCGACCACGGCTCTTGCAAAGCAACACCTCCTTGTTGGAACCAGCAGCCAGAACATCAGGAAGTTGCCGATGATGGGTCATCCTTGAGTGTATATCAATAATACAAAAGATAGTAATTGTCAAGCAGGAACCGCCCGTCTCCGTCAGGCATGGCGCAGGCGAGTGGCCGGTCGCGTCGCGAACTCATCGACGCGCGGGCATGGACCGATCTCGAGACGAGAACCGTTGGAATATCGAATACTTACAAATGACTATCGGCATAATCGCGCGGAACATTAAGGAAGAGAACCGGCAGGGGAAAATGAGCGAATATATTCGTACTATCAACCACTTCCATTCGCGCGGCGTCTGCGGAAAGGCCCGGGTGGCTACGGCGGGTTGCGCACGACGGTAATATCCTGTTGGAGCGTGTTGGTGATGAGGGGTTAGCGGGGAAGGCGAGCGATGTCAAAAAAAGGCGCGTTCGCCTCTTCCTTGGTGGGGAGGAAGCGGATCAGAGGGTGAGAGTTTCTTATAAAGCAGTATGATCTACGGGCCTGTGAAGGGACAACCTGTGCACAACCTGTCGCTATGCTCCGGATGCTTGATCTCTACATATTGTGTTTTTTGCCTTGACTTGTCCCCAGGATGTGGCTATAGTCGGGCGGGCCGGTTGGCACCTTTGTTCTGCTTCGGATGAACCGTGCTACATCGCCGCCCGCCAGGGGTGATTGAATGGCAGCACGAGTTCCCTATACCCAGCAGTTCTCACCTGAACAGACCCCACTGGAACGACTTATCCCTATTCTCCGGCAGAACGCCGGGAATCCTAAGAATCTGAAGGCCGCGATCGCGTCAGCCTTCTTTAAGGGCACAGCCGATCCCCTGAAGTTGGCCGGGAACACGATCATCTCCCTTAAGGCTCATGGGATTCTTAAAACGGATGGAACCCCTAGCGAATTTGGTAACGATCTATTGGAATTTCAGGGCCGTGAAGCCGGAGCGTACGAAATCATGGCGCTCCACATATTGCGTAATCCGAGGCTCAGCGGCGTTGGTGTCGTTGAGACGCTTCGGGAAATGGGAAAGGCTGGTTTGAAGATCAACCTGCAGACCCTTCCCGATGAATTGATAAAGCGTGGTATCGAGGCGAGCTACAATTCGAGCGACCTCTCCGGCCTGCTGAGTTGGCTGAAGAAGGCTGGCGTGATCTCTGGATACCAGGTTAATGAAGATAAGTATTTCAAAATGCTCGGAACAACGGGGCCAACTCTTGGAGCATTAAAAGGTCTATCAAGCGGTCAAATCGCTTTCTTGCGGGCCATGGTGGCGCTCAATGTGACGGATTGGACGCCGTACAACGTGGTTTGCCGGCATGCCGAGGAGCTGTACGCAGGAGAAGTCCGCTATAACAGGAAGGATGTAGTCGGGGACGTCCTGAAGCCGCTACAGAAGGCTGGATTGATTGAGTTCAAGAAAAAGGAAAAGAAGGAGCCAGGCACTAAAGAGGGACGAGGCGGGAAGCCCGCCGACGTTAAACCAACCAAGCGGTTTGAAGATGAGATTGCAACGCCGCTGCTCGGCAGTCTTTATAGGTTGGCGGGATTCGAGGAGATACGGAAAATTCGCAGCCTCTCGCTCGCGGACATCGTGGCAGACCTGGATCCTAAGAAGGGGCCCGATGTTAGAGGTAAGGCGCTCGAAGTACTCGCAATCCGACTCTGTCAGCTGTTGGACCTGGACTTTATGGGATGGCGAGAGACCGATGTGGAAGTCGCGGCAGGCGGCGAGGTGGATGCCCTGCTCCATTCTGCACGGCTTATCTATTCGCGATGGCAGATCCAGTGCAAGGTTGGTCCCCTAACCTTGGAGGCTGTTGCGAAAGAGGTGGGCTTGAGCGATATGACGCTCGCCAACGTGATTCTTATCGTTTCGACCGGCAACGCCACGGAGAGCGCTCTTACGTTTCGCCGGAAGAAGATCAGCTCGAGCAGCATGAACATTATCTTCATCGATGGACCGTTATTGGAGAGAGTCATTGCGGATCAGTCGTATCTCATCACTATCTTGCGAGCACAGGCCCATGAAGCGCTACGTCTGAAACCGAGCTTAAAAGACATAAAATCGACTCCGAGATCTTCGGGGTCAGGATCTCCCGCGCCAAAGGAAGCGACCGAGGTTCCCGAAAAGCCGAAAGGCCCTCCGGAGAACGGTTCCAGCCAAACCCAATTAACCTTTGCATATAAGACCGAGTTGGGACGTTGTTTCGAGGGTGATTCTCTTGAGATATTGCCGTTGCTTGTCAGGGAAGGGATACGGGTTAAATTGATCGTGACGTCCCCGCCCTTCGCGCTCGTACGGAAGAAAGACTACGGCAACGAGGATGCGGAAACATACTTGCACTGGTTCGATAAATTTATCCCGCTCTTCAAGCAAATTCTCACGCCCGACGGGAGTTTGGTGATCGACATCGGCGGTTCATGGATCAAGGGATTGCCTGTCAAGTCCGTCTATCATTTTCAACTCCTCCTTCATTTATGTCGGCATGGCTTCTATTTGGCTCAGGATTTCTATCACTACAACCCTGCGCGGCTTCCTACCCCTGCCGAGTGGGTCACGGTTCGCCGGCTTCGCGTGAAAGATGCGGTCAATAACGTGTGGTGGCTCACGCTTGATCCGTTCGTTCGGGCGGACAACCGGAGGGTTCTACGCCCGTACAGCGCGAGCATGAGGGAGTTGCTCAAGAACGGCTACAAGCCGGGGCTGCGTCCTTCGGGGCACGACATCAGCGACAAATTCCAAAAGGACAACAACGGAGCTATACCGCCAAACCTATTTCAATTTGCGAACACCGAGAGCAACAGTTACTACTTGCGGCGTTGCAAGGAAGAGAATATCAAGCCCCATCCGGCGCGGTTTCCCCAGGCTCTTCCGTCATTCTTCATCACCCTTCTGACCAACCCCGGAGATCTGGTCCTAGACCCTTTCGCGGGGTCAAACGTAACTGGAGCCGCGGCGGAATCGCTCGGACGCCAGTGGATTGCGATCGAGTTGGACCCCTCTTATGTGCGAGCGTCTCAGTTCAGATTCGAGAAGCAACCGGAGAAGGATGGTGTGGCTGGTTTGAAGAATAGACCTATTCAAGCGATCACGAAAATAGTTTCGAGGCCTATTGTGGAGGCGTCCTTATGAATTTTTAACTCACGGCTGTAATATTCTTAGAGAGCGTGTTGGTGACGTAGCGCGTCTTCCATCTTAGGAAGACGGCGCGAATCCACCGGATCGTTTGAAACCGTCTCCTTGTCTTCGATTGCGGCCGCCCCCTCTGCCGAAGCCGTCGCGCCGCGATCCCTGAATCGGACGTCACCCCGTCCATCATCCTGCCGTTCCTGTCCCTGCCGGCCACGCGAGCCACGCAGAATTCCCGTTGTCCGTCAAGAACTTCAGTCGCTGCGGTCAACCGCATCGTCACCATTTTCAACTATTTTCAATGGAGGTCTCACATGTTGCTGTTTCCTGGGAAGAAAGACGAATTGAAGAATTACCGGAGCGGGTTGTACGTGAAGAAGATCCACGGGCCCGACTCCGAGGTCGTCTGCATCGGCGCGATCCATGACCCGGAGACCGAAAAGGTGCTCGGGGCCTGGGGGGAAGTGGTCAACGGCAGGACGACGTTCGTCGAGGTCAGCATCGCGGACTACCCGAATCTCACGCCGTCTCAGCTCAGAGCGATGGCTCTGAAGGAGGCGGTCGCAAAAAACCGGGAGTACACGATATCGGGCTTGGAGGTGTTCCTCGATCGGCTCCTGCCGAGCCGCCGGCGCCGAATCCCGCGCTAAAATTACAGAATTACGAGACGCGACGTTGGACAAGCAAGGCGCCGTGGGCATCTCCCGGCGCCTTTTGTCGTTTGAGCCCTCTCCTCTCCGTGGGGTCCTTGCCGTCTTTGGACGTAATACCACTGTAGGGCCATCGGGTCGTTCGTTCGCCTCTGGCCGGATTGAACGGGAAGTGCCATGATGCCACGAGTCCTTAGTCGAGTCGGACCGGTCCAGGAGAGCCGACGCGCGTCGGTCGGCGGGGGTGTTCTCGTTGATCGTATTGCACAAGAGCCTCCGCCGTGGGCCACGACGCCGCTGCTGGCGTGGGATGAGAATCGGATTCAGCGGACTGAGCCGTTTGTGCGCCAGCGGTATTGGACCAACCGCGCCACCGTGAACGTCTTCCGCGTCATCGGCACTCAGCATCCAGACTACCAGGGCCTGACCTGGCTGGAGTTCCTCAAAAAGGGGAAACGCATGGGCCGGAACTTGGGTCTCTATGAGGCCAATCCCTCGTACTACACGGATATCGCGGTCAAGGAACCCACGATGTACTACCGGACCTTAGATGGTGGGCTCTCCTACTATGTGGCGGAAGATGGGAACCATCGGAGCGCCATTGCTCGATTTGACTGCTGGTACCGAGGGGATCTGCTCCTCCACGGAGTCACCGTCACCGACTTGCGGATTGACTGGGAGCTGGCCCGGCTCTACTCCCGCCTGCAGACCCTGATCGCAACCGGTGGCGCCCGGATGCACGGCAAGCAGGTCGAACCTGTCACCCGGCGAGTGTCACGGGAGGATGGCCCGGGTTGGATGCTGGAAACCTTCACGCCCGTACTCAGGGTCCGGGATGGGGCCCAGGTCTTCGATGTCGGGTCGGCCGAGGCGATGGACGTAGAGCAGCGATGGCTCAGACTGACCCGGCGGCCATGGTGGGTGTTTTGGACGTAATATCATCATGTAGCCCGATCAGATAGAGAGGTGTTGGTGCTCGATATCCTGCAAATCGGCCATCTCGTCTTTGGGCGTGTTGTCAAGGCGCACCCGGATAAGAGTGCGTACCTGATCATGTTGACGACCGGCCATTTAGCCATCCTCCCAAAGGAAGAAGAAGACCGACCCTACAAGGTCGGGGATAATCTCGCCGCCGCGGTCAGCCGGATCGGGGACAGTCACCCGATCCTGTCTCAGCGGTCCGTCCACTACATTCGAAAAGTCGCCGATACGCTGCTGATCCCGTTGATTCGGGCGCAACGGGTCAAAATTCGCGGTGTGGCCAGCGCGGTGGGGGCCCCCTTCGTCAAGATCGCCATCGAAGAACTCACGGACGATGACCCGATGGGGGACTGTCTCAAGCTTCTCCTCGACTTTAAGTCGTACCTGACCCCTACAGTGGTGCTTGTGCGGTTTGATTCAGACTTGGAGGCCTATATTACCAATGCCCTGGCCCCCGCTCCACGGAATAAGATTCGGCGCATCGTGATACTGCATTCGACGCGATCGGCTCAAGTTCTCGTCGAAACGTCCAGCGTCAGAGCCTTCCTGGGTTACAAGGGGCTCAACGTGGCCGTCGCGAATAAACTCGTCAAGCGGCATATCGAAATCGTAGGGGTCACGTAAGGTCATCGTCTCTCCGCAGCGCGCGACGCTGGGGAGTTGTTCAACAGGGACCATCATCAAGCCAACCCCGGGTTCGCAAGGACGAACCCGCAGACCAAGGAGGAGTGTCATGTCGCAACAGAGCGTCGTCAGTGAATCGAACGGAAGCACGGAAGGTCGTGGTAATGGGGTCAGGAGCGGGAGAGACCGATCCGAGCGGGCCGAGCGGATTCAGGCCATGAACATCGAACGCGCCAAGGATCCGCGCAGCGTGATCATCCTGCCCAAGACGAACGAGGGCTTCATGATGTGTCGCATGATGATCGCGCTGGACAGAGCCGTCTACAGGCTGCGGCGCGAGATCGGGAGCAGCATCTCTTTCGACAAGGCCGCCGTGGCGCTCAAGAAAGTCGAGGATCTCGGGGCGGCCATGAAGGACGCATTGAAGAAGTTCGGCATCCACGATGCCGGGGTGTTCGGCGCCCAGAATGATCTGGAAGCGCCCGAGGTGAGGGTCGCGTTCGCGGCGCGCCGGAATGCGTACGTGTTTCTCCCCCGGACTCAGTCGCTTCGCGATTTGATCTATGGGGTGCGGCATCTGGACAGCGCCATGCTGTCGTGCCGGTTGACCAGCACCGATCTCTCGGCCTCGGCGACGTCCCTGAAACAGGCCATCGAGGTCGTCAAGCAGGTCAATGACCTGACGGCCGAGCTGTCGGCGCTGGTCGGCATTGACTACGATCCTCCGCGCCGTTACGAGCAGTTGGAGGGGGGCGAGCCGAAAGAACCGAGGGCCCCGAAGGCTCCGAAGGAACCAAAAGCTTCAACGGTTTCGGCCGTTGCCGCGTCCTGAGGCACGAAGGCATTCCGCGACGAACTTCTCGGGATCCGGCCGTCGCGGGATGCCCAGCCGGGATGCCGAGCACGGTCGTTGTGGGGTCGTGCCTGCTCGATCAGCCGTGACCGATGTGATGAGTGCCTGTAACGGCCCGGAAAGGAGCGTATGCGACGTGTGGTGTTGGTGATCAGCGTGATCGCGGGATTGGCCGGGTGCGTGTCGAAAACAGAGTACCGCGCCCTCATGGACAAATACGCCCATACCCTGGCGATCAAGAATGAACTCGATGTGGAGTACGGGGACCTCCGCAAACAGGTTGGGGTCCTGGAGCAAGGACATGGGAAGCTCGCCGGCAGCCTGACGGAGATGAAGCAGGCGCACACGGCTTCAACCGGCCAGATGAAGCTCATGCAGCAGGATCTCGAGTCGGCTAAGGGCCTCTTGCAGAAGGAGGCTCAGCTCATTCAGGAACTTCGGACCACGGTCGGCTCGCTCAAAACTCAGGTCGAGCAAGACGCGATGGACCTGAAGCGGGCGTTGGATGACGCCCAGGCCGAAGTCCGCGCCAGCCAGGAGGATCTGCGGCGCCAACTTCAGGCTCTGCAGAAGCGTGTCAACGATCTCGTCGTGAAGGTTCGGAGGATGACCGCTGCCGGGGACAAGAAGTCCGGCTCAAGTACGGCCGTGCCGGACAGCCCCAAGGCCGTATCGGACAACGGCAAAAAGGCAGTCGGTCCGAACCAGGATGGCTCTTCCGCAGCTCAAGGGACACCGGAAGGAACGGAGCAGCCCGCGGCCGACCCCGGGCCTCCTCCGTTGATCGGCACGCCGAGCGAAGCCGGAGGCAAGTCGTGACCCATTCCATCTGGCTGCTCACCACGGAAACCATTCCTGGGCGCCACTACGAGATCTTGGGATTGTTGATCGAGCAGGAAATTATCGGGCTCAATGTCGCCCGAGACCTCTTCGCGCAAGTGAAGGATTTCTTCGGTGGGCGTGTCGGCAGCTACGATGCGCCCATTCGGGCCGGAATGACCGACTGCTTCGAACGACTCAAACAGCGCGCGAAAGAGGCCGGCGGGGACGCCGTCGTGGGGCTCCGTGTCAGCCTCATGCCTGTCCCCTTCAAGAAGATGACCATGTTGCAAATCTGCGCCTATGGGACAGCCGTTCGACTGCTTGATCCGATGGAGTCCCCATGACGACCCTTCACCGACGAAAGGCTCGGAAGTCCGCCCTGCTGATCGCGATCCTCTGGATCGTCATTCTCGGAGTCTGCTGGGTGTTTGCCTTGGCCGTGTCTGTTCGGGCCGAGGCGTGGACCCCGCCGGCCTGCATGGAACAGATTGCTGACTACTGGCGAATACCACCCTCCCTCATCCACGCCATTGTCCAGATCGAGAGCGGCGGTGATCCCATCGCCTTGAACGTCAATTCGCACGGACAGGGGAGGCGAGAGCTCGTGTCCTCGAAGCGGGACGCCGAGCGACGGATCGCGCGTCTGCTCCGGGAACGGGCCAATTTCGACGTAGGCTTGGGACAGATCAACGTCTGGACGGCCATCTCGTACGGCGTCCATCCGGCGTGGATGCTCGATCCGTGCTGGAATTTGTTCGTCACGGCTCGCCATCTCCGCGAGAAGATCGACCGGCACGGGTATAACTGGACTGCTATCGAACGCTACAACGGCATCAATCCGAGGTATCCATGGAAGGTGTACGGGCAGTTACGACGGATGGCGGGCTCGCGATAACGCTCGGCATGATCGTCCTTGGGGCCGCGCTCCACGGGTGCGAGCGAGATCCCAGCTCTCAACCACTGACGCCGGCGCCCGTGGCCGGCATGGTGGAGGGACGGTCCCCGGTTACCGAGCAGGCGCTCCAGAACCTGCTGGAGCAGGCCCCTTCCAGCGCGGAAGTCCAGGCGATTGCCTATCGGTTGATCGATTGGCATGGTGCGATGCTCAAGCGGCAAGTCGATCTGGCGGTGGCCGCGTGGGACACGCTGTCTCCGGAGCAACGGCGGCAGGTTGCTTCCTCCATCCTCGGCCTGGCCGGGACGCTTGCAACTCGTGTCAACGGCTCTGGCCTCCGGCCGGGACGAACACCGGAAGTACCGCAATAACCAGAGGATCGGGACCCATGCGGACATGGATGTTATTGATCAGGCCGGGGTGGTACGGGCGGGTCAAGCAGTTTCTCGAGCATATTGGCGTCACGGAGATGCAACGGATGGACGACTACATCATTTGTCAGGGTCCTGATGATCTGAAGGAGACCGTACGGAATTGTCAAAGCGTGCTCACGATCGTCCCGCTCGAATCGGCGCCGGATTCGGGGACCGTCGAGCAGAATGGGGCGCCCGATACCGATGCGATCAAGCCGGGGGAGTTGGTCACGGTCAAGATCGAGGGCGGGGCCACCATGACCGGCCAGCTTCATGCGATCCTGGGTGAAACCGTCATCGTCCATGTGTGGTGTTTCGGCCGCGTGCTGCCCCTCACCACGCAGCGAGCTGCCTTGAAGCGCGTCGAACTGCCGGAAGCGTGGCGGTAACGAACACCACACCTGCCTCCTGTGACTGTCGTGGGACCACGTCGGACCTCATTCGCTCAACTACTCTCGCGGTTCCTCCCCTGGAAATCCGCTCGTGGTCCGACCGAGGAAGCCCCGTTGGTCATTCCATTAGAGAGCTTGGCTGACCTGTGGAAGAATCGGAATAGGGCCCGGCAGGCTTCCGGTCGGACCGAGACATCACCGACGAGCCAGGCTTCTGCCGTTCCGTTTCAGCCGATCACGCCTGGCCATGCCGATCAGGCGCCTCCTCAGGAACAACCGGCGACCACGGATGTCACGCATTCGGTCCCATCCCGTGCGGGTTCCGGACACTCCGCCCGTCTTCTTGATCAATTCCTCGTCCCCAACCGGCACCTTCTGGGATCCGCGTGGGAGCCGCTCGTCGCAGTCTGCGAGCTCCTTGAGGCCAACCCCAACGATCCGTCCGTCGTGATCGTCGAGTCGTCACGTGACGAGGAAAGCATGGAACTCTTCTCCATTCGGGACACCTTAGCGAAGGTCCCACTCAAGCACCACACGGCCCGGGTCACCCGACACGCCCTCGATCTCCTGGCCCAGCAATATCGGACGCCAGAACCACTGCTTGCGAAACTCCTCACGATTGCCCTCGGCCATGACATCGGAAAGATCGCCACGTTGCGCCAGAGCGGGATTTACACGATGTCGGATCATCCCAAGATCAGTTCCTCGAAACTCCGGGAGATCTTCGCGCCGTATGCCGTCACGCAGAACCTGCATTGGCTGGACGAGGCCTTGAACAGCATCGAGGAGCATCATCGGGTCAGCCGCAATCCATTGACCAATATCCTGCAAATGGCGGATCGGAAGGCCCGCGAAGAAGAAGTGCAGCTCATGAGCCGCGATATCACCGTCCAACCCTGGGAGTCATGGTGCAAACCGGCCGACCTTTTATCGATCGTGGCCGAGAAAATCAACGTGCTCGAGCGAGGCCAGTCGTCGTGGAGAGGGATCTCCTTCGAGGGGGTCGTCTATTGCAAGCCGGAGTGGATGTATGAAGCCGCCAAAAAGCTTGCCAATCACAGACGGGTGATCGACTTGGTGCTGGTCGCCACGTCGGAGAAGGAAACCGCATACCGGCGCCTGGTCGAGACGCTGAGACAGGCTGATCTCCTGGCGCTGGATGTTGGCCCTGGCTATTACGGGCTGCCGTTCGAAATCCGATCGCCCCACTTGAAGAATCCGAAGAAGCACGCTTTGGTTCCAATTAAAATTGAGGCGTTCGGTCAGAAAGCCGGCGAGTTCGAGCAGATGAAAGAGGGGATCTTGCAAACCATCTCGTCTATCAAGCCGGCCAGGAGCGGCTCGCTCTTTCCCTAAACGATGCCACGCTGAACAGGAGTGGAAGTCATGGACAATCTCATTGAGTGGTTTAATCCCGCGTACTACGGGGATCCTGAAGCCTATCTGGCCTGGTGGCAGTCCGTTCTGGACACGCTGTTTACCGGCATGACCGCTCGGCTTCTGGCCTCGGTCATGCTGTTCTATTCGTTCTGGTACGGTGTCTATAAACAGCGCTTCGCGGTCGGCATGGTCTTCTTTCTCGCCGCCTACGCGCTGGCGTATGGCGCGAGTCTCAGCTGGCTCTTCGCTCCGCGACCGTAGTCTGAACAGGAGGAACTGGAGATGGGAAAGGGTGGGGGGCTGCTCCCGATCATCGGCGAGCGGCCAAAGCCAAAAAGTTTAATCGAGGCGATTTCCGACATCCAGATGTACGCCAATATGGAACGGGACGGTCAGCCGCTGCCGGAATCCTATCTCCTCTTACGAGAGCGGATGAGCTTCATGGAGGTGGGGTTGAAAGGAGGCTTGGTGAGCACCTTGATCAGCGGTCTCACCCTGCCGATCAGTGTGGCGGTGATCGAACAGCTCTTCCCAATTTTCGGGACGACGCACCCAAGCGCCTTCGATCAGATGTTTGCCCTCCTGCTGAGCGTCAGCTTTGCCCTCGGATACAACATCGTGACGGCGATGAATTTATCCGCCTGCTTTATCGGTCCGTGGAGCAAGAAAGCGATTTACGCGCTCTACGGCGCGCTCTTTACAGGGAAGGCCCTGGTCGTGGTCGGCCTCTTTTGGTTCTACCATTACCTCTATTTCTTCCTGACGCCGAATCGACTCGGGCTGTTCGTTGAGAAGACGCAATTCATCCAGAAACTCCTCCTGCTCACCCCGGGCACGGTCGGGCACCTGACCGCGTGGATTCTTCAGATTCGTCATGCCTTCCTGATTGCCGCCTGGCTTGTGCTGGTTCTGACCACCTTAACCGCGGTCGTCTCGATCGTCATTTTTCTCCTGGGTCAACATCGGATCCAGCGGGACCTCGCCAAGAAGCGGTTGTACCTGGATCAATGAGTGCCGCTTCCTTCCGATGGACATGGGCGGGCAACGGGGCTCCGGCTTTTCGGGGGATGGTCAGCCGTCCTCATCGGAACCCGTGTCGGTGAAGTGGATGACGTGTTTCAGGATGACATCGAACTCGGTCGAGCGAGTCGGCGTCGTCGCCAAGGAGGCCGGGCCGGGTTCCTGGCGCGTCGTCTCGGGTTCCGATGGCTTCCCTGATGGCCCAGGGTCAGTCACGGCGGGCCGTGGCCCGTCGTGACGCTCGATGACAAGACTGTCGAGCCCTCGCTGCGCAAAGCCCCGCAATAATCGCGCGCGCTCCCGTTGGTGGACGGCCGCCAGGCGGTCATAGAGAGGACGATCAAGGACCGATTGGGGCGAGATCGTCAGCTTGATGCGCAGCGATCGGGCCTTCTGGGATGGCTGAGCCGCCGGCAGCCGCCACTTCGCAAGCCGCTGGCCGATTTGCGTGGTGCGCGCTCGGTTTGCACTACTGGACTTGCTGGATCTGCTTCCCATACTTGAAATACCCCCGCGCGTTGGCGATCGCCGGGTCTTGGACCGCCAGGACCGGATACTCCTTGCCGAGGCCGGCCTCGACCAACTGAGCCCCGCCTCCGGTCAAGAGGAGCTGATCAACCGTCGCGTCTTGCCAGAGTTGTTCGATATACCGCTGGAGGGTCAACGTCAGCTCTTTGACCCGGTGACTGACCAGATCCGCGATGTCATGTGTGGTCCCCCGCACTTTAATCGATCGGCTGCGGAGCGCCGCATCCAATTGATGGAGGCGCCACGAGCATCGGAACTTCTCCCGAAGGTCGCGTTCCAACCGCTGACAGACGAGCGAGACCCCGACCTCGATTCCGGTCATGCGTTCCGTTCGGGGTTGTAGACGATCCACGATCAAGCAGTCCGTCGTATAGTAGCCAATGTCGAGGATGCCGACGGTTTGGTCGGCCAACGCCGGGTTGCGGGTGGCGCCGGCCTCGTCGAGGAGGAGATCCATGTAGGAGCCGAGCGGCTGCGGCAACACGGAGATATGCTTGACGCCACGATGGATCTGACGGATGAGTTTCGTGAGGGATTTCCGATCATCGAGATACCCGACTGGCAGGCCAGTCACCACATGGAGAGGTTCAGGCTGGTCGTACGGCCTCAGCGCATGGGACACCAAGACCCGGTACGGGAGCGATTCGATCCACGATCGCGAGCGGGCTTGAAACTCCATGCTACTGGACCGTACGGCCCGGTCCCCGACGAAAAACAGCTGTCCCTCCACGGTCTCGACGTCATCGAGCCGATCCGTGAAGCCTTCGATAGCCATGCCAGCCTCATAGCTCCCAACGACACTCGGGTAGCTGCGAACTCCCTTCTCGTCCACGATTTTGGTCCACCCATACCCCACATCGAGTCCGATGCTCTTCATGCCCTCCCTCCCTGCGGTTACGGTCTCTTCCGCGTCTCGGCAATACTCTTTTGAGATGTTGTCGCCCGTCGTCGGAATCCGGGGGCCACCCCCCCCTCTCTCGCGTCTCGGCCGCACTCCTTGGCGATTTTGTCGCCCGTCGTCGGAATCCGGGGGCCACCCCCCCCCCTTCCGCGTCTCGGTAATACTCTTTTGAGATGTTGTCGCCCGTCGTCACGGCCGACGGGTCGCTCGTAGCCCCATCATGGTATTACGACCATCGGACGGATCAATTTCATCTGAAAATTCGCGTGGTTCAATGTCTAACACGGCGATATTGCGCAGGTTGAGAGGGAAATTCAGAAGGAATAACAAGAAGTTACATACGAGGTCCCCTGAGGGGCCCTCGTATGCATCAATAATTGTTGATTAACAGGTCCCCTCAGGGGCCCTCAGGGGACATAGCCATAAAATAGCCAAAGAAACTCACAACTTAGAAACGAGCACTTCAGGCGCCCGTGAAGCCGCCGCAGACTGAATGCAAGAAACTATCGAAAGATCAAGGCGTTAGACAACATGGTCGATCTTCTATTTCGTGGCCGTGTGGGCCGTGTGGCGAAAAGCCATGTGATTTCAAATGGTTCGAGAGAAGCCGCGCTCCGCGGTCATTCCATTCGTCCGAGACGCGCCTGGCCACAGCTGTAAGATTGCCGCGAGGGCAACTCGGAACAGTCTGCGTGTTTTGTTAAGACATAACCTATAAGATTTATTCGTAAGACACTCCCAAGTGGCAGGGTGATTGGGGACGGGGTGGGGGAGAGAGGGGTGGGAGAACTGGTGGAACGAGAGTTCAGACTGGCAGGATGGAGGACTGACAGGAGCGATGCTGGGGACGACGTACGCCGCGATGAAGGTGAAATCTCCTGGGAAGACATGGAGTTAGCTATTCAACGGCTCAATCAGCTAGATCAGGAGGAAGCCAAGGCAAAGTCCGTGGTGGTCCGTGACTGGTTACGGAAATTACCATGGGGGTTGGAGGGAAACTGGCTGTTTTGGCAGGCACTTGTATATGGCTTGGATGGCATTCGTCTGGTTGATTGGGAGCATCCGGAGCGGAATCGGTTTGCTGTAACCGGCCGGATCAGGGTAGGGACAGATTCCGGTCGAAGAGTGTCGCCGGGGACAGTGGGATGGGTCAACGGGCTTCCCCTGATCTTGGCGGTTGCGAGGACTGGGACTAGGACGGATGGGATGTGGAAGCTCTGGCGACGGGTTCGTCAGGTAGAAGCACGGTGCCGGGAGTGGATGACGCTCATACAGATCGTCGTCTTGATCGACGGCAAGAGGGTATGGGTCTCGCCGGCGTGGGCATTGCCGAGGCGGTCCATGACTCGATCAGCGCCACAGGTGGCAAACGTGGCGCGCTGGACAGCCGCTGCCTTTCAGCCTGGGCAGTTTCTGGACTGGTTGCGGCATGGCCTCCGGTTTAAGCGAGCGGGGGGAATCGCCGGTCCGCTGAAAAAGACCTTGGTGTATCCCGACTTTAACGGCGCCCTGCCAGCCTGGATAACCGGTGACCGGACGGGAAAGCCGGCACGTTCCGCGAACGGGCCATGGACGCCCGAGGAGAAGCGCCGGCGCGAACAGACGGTGGGGGCCTGGATGGAAAAGCGCTTCGAGACCGACATGCGTATCACCCCAAAGGTGATGGCGTACCAAGCCCGCTATTACCTGATGGGCCGGGAGCCGCGGATGATGCCCTGGCTGATCAAGCTCGCTCAGCGGGTGAAGGTCCGCCTATGGATGCGGCAACGACGGGCGGAACGCCGGGAGTGTCAGGTGCCTTCACCTCACTCGATTGCATAACCGGGTGAAGGGTCAAGCCAGGCCGTCATGGGCTTCGGTGACAAGGGCTGCGTTTTTCGGGCCAGATCGGACACCATTTCGGGGATTTCGGACACCCCAGACAGGCGGAGGAGCGTTGCCCTTGAAGCGGCGCGGGAGAGCGGGCTCCATAGCACCGGTCCTAACCAGGAGGTGCTATGCCGAGGGAGCGCCTCTCCATGCGCAAGATTCGCGAAGTCCTGCGTCTCAAACACGAGTGCCGGCTGACGGGCCGGGACATTGCCCGCAGTTGCGGGCTCGCCAGCAGCACGGTCAGTGACTACTTGGCCAGGGCTGCTGAGGCCGAGCTGAGCTGGCCGCTGTTCCCACCCGCAGCGCCCCGGAACTCGAAGCCCGCCTGTTTCGCCGTCCGGGGACGCCGGGTCGGCCTCGGCCCCTGCCGGACTATGCCGCCATCGAGGAGGAGCTCCGGTGGCATCGGGGCGTCAATCTGACGCTGGACCTGCTCTGGTGGGAGTACAAGGCCCAGGATCCCGACGGGTACCAGTACACTCAGTTCGTCGCCTACGATCACCAGTGGCGGCGGCAACCTACTAAAAACCGGACATTTCTATTTTGGTTTGACATACTCACAAGCGGTGCCTTGCTTTTTAGGAAGAGCCGAGGTAGCCTGGTGCAGGCTTGGCCTGCACCTATGGTTTCACAAGGGAGGCGTGCCATGTATCTTCCGCGCACGTGGGCCTTGGTCAGCTTGCTCCTTCTGGCTGGTCTGAGTCCGATGGCGAGCCAGGCCGGAGTGCCATCACTCCAGCAGCCCGACGCCTACGCGGTGGTCATCGGGATCAGTCAGTATCGCGAGGAGGTCATCCCGAAAGTGGCCTATGGCGTCAAGGATGCCGAAGCGGTGGCGAAGCTCCTGGAGACCCAAGCCGGGATCCCGAAATCCCATATCCGGGTCATGACCGACGCCAAAGCCACCAGCGCGGATCTGCGCACCATCGGGGACTGGCTGCGGATGCGGGTCAAACCGGAGTCCACAGTCTATGTGTACTATGCCGGGCACGGGACGCCCGATCCGAAGACTGGGGACGCCTACCTCGTCCCCTGGGACGGACATCCGGATTATCCCGACGGCTTGTATCCGCTCAAGGCCCTGTATGAGTCCCTGAACAAGCTGCCGGCCAAGCAGGTGCTCGTCCTGCTGGATTCCTGCTTCTCCGGCAGCGCCGGCCGCTCCCTGCTGGCCAAGGGCGCCCGCCCGATGGTGCTCTCCCTGGAGAACCCCCTTCTGGCGGCGGGCAAGGTGGTGGTGCTCGCGGCATCCACCGGCACCCAGATCAGCTCGGACTATGACAAGGCCGGGCACGGTCTCTTCACCTATGCGTTGCTCACGGGGCTGCACGGGGAGGCCGACCAGGACAAGGACGGACTCGTCACGCTGAAGGAGCTCTACCCCTATGTCCGGAAGCAGGTGGCGGAGACCGCCGTGGAAGAGTTGAACCGGGAGCAGACGCCGGTGCTGTTGCCGGGGGAGGAGGTGCTCGGCGCCCGGAGCGCCTTGCCGGTCACGGTGGCCCGCGCCAGGCCATACGAAGCCCTGCGCCAGCCGGGCCGGGAGCTGACGGGGAAGGATGGCGCCAAGATGCTGCTCATCCCCGCCGGGGAGTTCCTGATGGGGAGCACGGAGGGGGAAGCGGACGAGCAGCCGGTCCATCGCGTGACGCTGGACGCCTTCTACCTGGACAAGTACGAGGTGACGAACCGGTTGTTTCAGAAGTTCGTGCGGGAGACCGGCTACGAGACGACGGCGGAGAAGGAGGGCAAGGCCTGGGCTTATGTGCACGACGACAAGTGGACGGAGGTGAGCGGGGCCAACTGGCGCAAGCCGGAGGGCGGCGAGACGGTGTTCGTCTCCAACCGGGACGAGCATCCCGTGGTCTCGGTGAGTTGGTACGATGCGGAGGCCTATTGCCGCTGGGCGGGGAAGCGGCTGCCGACCGAAGCGGAGTTCGAATATGCCAATCGGGGCGGGACGCAGACGACCTACTGGTGGGGCGACGGGAATCCCGGCTCGCGGCGCGTCGCGAATATCGCGGATAGGACCAACAAGCAGCGCTTTCCAGGCCGGCCGTGGCCGATCATGGACGGCTATGACGACGGCTATGGCCGCACGGCGCCGGTGGGCTCGTTCGACCCGAATCCGTTCGGACTCCATGACACGACCGGGAATGTGTGGGAGTGGACGGCGGACTGGTACGGCAAGGACTACT
Source organism: Nitrospirota bacterium (assembly GCA_040757595.1). Lineage (NCBI taxonomy): Bacteria > Pseudomonadati > Nitrospirota > Nitrospirota bacterium. The sequence continues at coordinate 179,703 of JBFLWP010000002.1, forward strand.
ACGAACGCAGCTCTCAACGCAATCCGACCGGGCCATCCAATGGCAAGTCTCGCGTGCTCCGCGGTGGGTCCTGGTACGATGAACCCGTGATCGTTCGTTCTGCGCTCCGGTTCTGGATTCAACCGGCGAACCGGAATGACGTTATCGGCTTCCGGTGTGTCCAGGACGTTCCGAAATAACCCTCTGGACTGTGGCCCTGTAGCCCTGTGAGTCTTGAATCCGAGTCCTCGGCCCCGCCGCCGGCGCTGCCGGCGGCGGTGACCGTGGCCTACGACCTCCTGCTCTGGTTCGTCAATCATGTCGGCACGTTTCCCCGCTCGCATCGGTTCGTGCTGGGCGGTTCTGCCGCCCCTTCGTAAGGGGAGGCCAGGTGGGGTCGAACTCATGCCCTCCGCGAAACGAGGGCGCCGGACTTCCTGCCCCTGAAGCGCCGACTCCGAAGAGCGCACCACCCTGATCCCTTCGACAAGCTCAGGACGGGCCCGGACCGGCCCGCGCCCGAGCACTGGCCAGTTGCCGGCCCGGGACCGGGGCGCCCTGTCGCAATTTCTTCGTCGTCGTTCACGCCGGCGGAACGCGGGCGCATCCTGGGGGGAGCAGGGGGGTGTCGAGAAGACTCCCCCCTCACGAAGAAAAGCTTTCTTGACAGCGCTGACGCCGGACTGTAGTGTGATGAAGTGATTGGCTAGGGGAGACAGGAGACTTGCCACATGTCGAGAGCCTCAGCTACTAAATCGCCAGGCCGATTCTCTACGATGGTCAATCGAGCGGCCCTCCGTAAGGAACGGGTGGTGATCACCCGCCGCGGAAAAAAGGTGGCGGCTGTCGTGCCGATCGAGGATGTGACCCTGCTGGAGAAGCTCGAGGATCTCATGGACCTGGAAGACGCGCGTCAAGCGCTCAAGGAACCAGGGTCCATTCCTTGGGACAAGGTCAAGGCGGATTTGGGGCTCTGATCCCCTGGTGCTGTATCGCGTCGAGTTCAAGCCTTCCGCTGCTCGTAGCCTCGGCAAGTTACCTGAACAGGTGCAGAAGCGGATTGCGGTCAAGGTCAATGCCTTGGCTAACAATCCACGCCCGCCTGGAGTCGAAAAGCTGTCGGGTGCGGAGAGCCTCTACCGCATCCGCGTCGGGGACTATCGGATCATTTATGAAATCCAGGACCAGGTCCTGCTCGTCCTTGTGGTCAAAGTGGGACACCGGGGAGAAATCTATCGTTAGGTGCCCGGTCTGGACGAGTCGAATTGAGCGATATTGGAAAGGGGGAGCGTCATGATGCGCATACGGTATGACCCTGAGGCGGATGTGTTGCTTCTGAAATTGCGTGACGATCCTCCGACCGATGCGGTTGAGGAGCCGGGAGGGGTCATTGTCAGTTACGGCGAGGACCGCGAGCCGGTGAGTGTGGAATTTCTGAACGCCTCCGCTCGGCACCTGGTTCTCCCCAATGAGGTGAGCGTTACGATCCAGGCCGAAGGACACGCACGGGCCGTGTAACGACCGGTTGAGGTGGCGGCCTGAGCTCAGCCGGATCGGGCGTTCGAGAGTTCCCTCGAAAAGCCGCCTAGGTAAGTAGGCACCCTGATCCCGGTTTTACTCCCGGTTCCACTCCCGATTTTGGTCCCTATCCACAGTCTGCCTCAATCGCCATCGGTCACAACGAACATTGCGAAACCCCTTGTTTTTACGGCTCCGGCGTAGTACCCCCTCGCCGTTGATCGCTCTCGGTCGTAGAGGCTTCGGGCTCGCTGCAAAACTGCGATGCGGCGGTTCGAACCCGCCCGGCGCCTCCACCAAGTCCCGCAAGTGGCTCAAGGACTTCTGAAGATTCCGGCTCGGACGGCTTGAGCGGGCTCACCGCGTGACTCCCGGTTCCAACCTCAATTTTTGCCGCAATTGCCCCCAAGCTGGCCTTGTTCACGGCGACCAGCTCAACGCCTTGGTTCGGTAGGTGCTCTCGCATTCTCGCCGGCGGACACGCGGGCGCATCCTGGGGGGAGCCGGGGGGGGCGAAGACTCCCCCCCTCGCGAGTTTCGTCCAGGGCGACGCATTGCTTTTGGGGAAAAACGGAGCTAGCCTAAAATATTCCTATAGCACGTGTTTCACAAGGGAGGCGTGCCATGTATCTTCCGCGCACGTGGGTCTTGGTCAGCTTGCTCCTTCTGGCTGGTCTGAGTCCGATGGCGAGCCAGGCCGGAGTGCCATCACTCCAGCAGCCCGACGCCTACGCGGTGGTCATCGGGATCAGTCAGTATCGCGAGGAGGTCATCCCGAAAGTGGCCTATGGCGTCAAGGATGCCGAAGCGGTGGCGAAGCTCCTGGAGACCCAAGCCGGGATCCCGAAATCCCATATCCGGGTCATGACCGAGGCCAAGGCGACAGGCAACGATCTCCGGACCGTGGGGGAGTGGCTGCGGATGCGGGTCAAGCCGGAGTCCACAGTCTATGTGTACTATGCCGGGCACGGGACGCCCGATCCGAAGACTGGGGACGCCTACCTCGTGTCCTGGGACGGGCACCCGGACTACCCTTCGGGGCTGTATCCCTTGAAAGCCCTGTATGAGTGAACAAGCTGTCGGCCAAGCACGTGATCGTCATGCTGGATTCCTGCTTCTCCGGCGCCGTCGGCCGCTCGGTGCTGGCCAAGGGCGCCCGCCCGATGGTGCTCTCTCTGGAGAACCCCCTCCTGGCGGCGGGCAAGGTGGTGGTGCTCGCGGCATCCACCGGCACCCAGATCAGCTCGGACTATGACAAGGCCGGGCACGGCCTCTTCACCTATGCGTTGCTCACGGGGCTGCACGGGGAGGCCGACCAGGACAAGGACGGACTCGTCACGCTGAAGGAGCTCTACCCCTATGTCCGGAAGCAGGTGGCGGAGACCGCCGTGGAGGAGCTGAACCGGGAGCAGACGCCGGTGCTGTTGCCGGGAGAAGCTGATCTGGGAAAAAGAATCGCTGTGCCGCTGGCGGCTGTGGCGCCGGCTGGATCGGCCGCATCGAGGGCGAGCGCGGCGCTGAGCCGAGCCGAAGCGGAATTGAAAGCGTTAGAAGAACAGGAGCGGCGAGTTGATGAGCAGGTCAAGCAGGCCGCGTTGCAGCGCCAAATTGAGAAGAAAAAGCAACAGATCGAGGAGAAGAAAAAGGCGCTCGAAGTGGCAAGCCTGCCATCCCACAGCACGCCCAAGCAGGCCGCGCAGGAGATCACGGGGAAAGACGGGGCGCCGATGGTGCTGGTGCCGGCGGGGGAGTTCATCATGGGCAGCAACGACTTCACTGATGAGGAACCCGTCCACCGCGTCTCGCTGGACGACTACTACATTGACAAGTACGAAGTGACGACCACCCGCTATGCGGCCTTTCTGCAAGCCACGAGTCGGGCGACGCCGGCCCGCTGGAACGAAGTCAGCCTGGTCAGCGACGGGGAGCGGCCCGTGATCGGCGTGGACTGGCACGACGCCGACGCCTATTGTCGGTATTATGGGAAACGGTTGCCGACCGAGGCGGAATGGGAGAAGGCCGCGCGGGGAACGGATGGACGGACATATCCCTGGGGCAATGACGCGCCTACGAGCCGGCATGCCAATTTCGGCAAGTGTTGTGAGTGGAAGGGGTACGCCACGTTGACCGCGGTGACGGAGCATGACGCCGGCAAAAGCCCCTACGGCGCCTACGACATGGCGGGCAATGTCTGGGAATGGACGGCGGACTGGTATGACAGGACCTATTACCGGAGCAGTCCAGACCGGAATCCGACCGGCCCTTCGAGCGGCTCATCCAAGGTGCTCCGGGGCGGCTCCTGGCTCAATTACGCGTTCAACGTGCGGACAGCGTACCGGAGCAGCGGCCGCCCGACGCTCCGGGACGACCTCGTCGGGTTCCGGTGTGCGAAGACTCCCTGAGCCCTTGGACGCTTGAACCCTTGAGCCCTTGGTCTTCGATTTTGAAAATACCGCCCCTTCGTAAGGGGAGGCCAGGTGGGGTCGAACTCATGCCCTCCGCGAAACGAGGGCGCCGGACTTCCTGCCCCTGAAGCGCCGACTCCGAAGAGCGCACCGACCTGATCCCTTCGACAAGCTCAGGACGGGCCCGGACCGGCCACCCCCTCCCATCCCTCCCCTTGATAAGGGGAGGATAGGTGGGGTAGGGGCCAGGTGCTGGCCCGGGACCGGGGCCTGCACGCGGCTGACGAGCCTCTGGGAAGGTGCCGGATGAGCCGATGGTCCGCCTGATGACGAAGTTTCTACGGGTATCTCTGGCGAAGCCCGAGTGATGGCGGGCCGCTGGGGAAAGCGGCGGCGCTGCGGCAGGCCCAACTGGATGTGATGAAAGAGAACCGGGCGAAGTACGGTGGCGACAGCCGGCCGAACGACTGGGGCGCCTGGGTGCTGTCGGGCGACTGGCGGTAACAGCAGGAACGCTGAGTGATGAATGCGGAATGATGAACGTAAGGCTTTGCGAATCGTTGTGCATTCATCGTGTCGTTAGGCCGGCCCGGTTCGACGAGGCTCACCGCAGGCAGTTCGACGAGCTCACTACAGGCGGGACCGGGGCGCCGGCTCTGGAGGTGCGCAGGGCTGCCCCGTCAGCCAACGAGGAAGCGCCCTTGACAGACCCTCCTGGATCGGATAACCTATCCTACCAACTATCCTACCCATAAACAGGTTGAAGCTGTGAAGGAAAAACTCTCCGTGACGGTGGACCGACCGCTGGTGCGCTTCCTGGATTCGCTTCCCGGCCAATCACGCTCCGAAAAGTTAGAGCGGGTGCTCCGGCGTTTTCAGGAAGCGTCCGAGGACCTCGCCCTGCGGCGGGCTCTGGCCAAGCACAAGGAGCCCGAGGATGAACAACGTGCCCACGCGGCCCTGCGGGACCTGATGGAGGAGGCGATGTGGAGGGAGGAATAAAGCGTGGCGAGATCTGGACCGTTGTCCCGCCAAGGCACCCCAAACCACGTCCGGTTCTGGTCGTCAGCATCAACGCCGTGAATGAATCTGCCTGGCCGGATGTCCTGGTCATTCCGCTCACCTCTGTCCCGAGTCCGCTCCGCGTGCCCCTTCCAGAAGAACCAGAGCAGACTGGTCTGCGCACCGCCAGCTATGCCAAGTGCGAGTCGGTCGGGCCGCTGGAGAAGTCCCGTCTCAAAAAGCGGATCGGGACGCTTCCTCCCGAGGCCTGGGCCTCGATTGAGGAAGGAATCCGGCGGGTCCTTGGTCTCCGAGCTTGACGTCCATTCTCTGCTGTGCCAATGATACCCGCCCACGGTCAGAATCCGCATCTGGGGCGCCCATTGCTCTTTTTCAATGCAATGGGCCGTGGGAAGGCCCGGAGTGTGTCATGCGGGCGTCCAGACCGATCCCCGGCTCATCCCGCTGTTGAGGCGGGAAGCCGAAGAGCGCACCACCCTGATCCCTTCGACAAGCTCAGGACGGGCCCCGACCGGCCCGTGCCCCGACCAGTGGGCCAGTCGCCGGCCCGGGACCGGGGCGCCCTGTCGCAATTTCTTCGTCGCCGTTCACGCCGGCGGAACGCGGGCGCGTGCAAGAAAATTGAAGATTCCCTTTATTTGACGATGAGCGGTTCGCGGTGATAGCATCACGGCTTTGAAGCGGCGACGATGCGGCGGGCTAGCCCGCCGATTCGATACAAAGAAGGAGAGAGGAATGGCCGTTCCGCTTTCCCAGATGTATACCGTCACCAAGTACGTCCTGACCCAGAAGGTGAGGGGGGTCCAACGGTATCCGCTCGTGCTGATGCTGGAGCCGCTGTTTCGCTGCAATCTGGCTTGCGCCGGTTGCGGCAAGATCCAGTATCCGGACCACGTCCTCGACAAGCGGCTGACGCCGGAACAGTGCTGGGCCGCGGCCGACGAGTGCGGGGCGCCGATCGTGAGCATCCCGGGCGGCGAGCCCCTCATCCACCCGGAGATGCCTGCAATCGTGCGGGGACTGGTGGAGCGGAAGAAGTACGTCTATCTCTGCACCAACGCCCTGCTGCTCGAGCGGAAGCTCGGTGACTACGCTCCGTCGAACTACCTGACGTTCAGCGTCCACATGGACGGGCTGCGGGACGAGCACGACCTGGCGGTCTGCCGGGACGGCGTCTACGACGTGGCGGTGCGGGCCATTCGCGCGGCGCTCGCGCGCGGGTTCCGGGTCACGACCAACACCACGCTCTTCGACGACGCGAATCCCGAGCGCGTGCGCGCCTTCTTCGACGAGATGATGGCGCTCGGCGTCGAAGGCATGATGATCTCGCCGGGGTACAGCTACCAGAAGGCGCCGGATCAAAGGAACTTCCTGAAACGGCACCGGACCCGCGAATTGTTCGCGCGCATCCTGGGCGGCCGCAAGCGGTCCTGGCGCTTCAACCAGTCTCCTCTCTTTCTGGAGTTCCTCATGGGGAAGCGGGATTATCAGTGCACGCCATGGGGAAATCCCACCTACAACGTCTTCGGCTGGCAACGTCCCTGTTATCTGCTGCAGGAAGGCTACGCCAAGACCTTCCGGGAGCTGATGGAGGAGACCGATTGGAGCCGGTACGGAACCGGGCGGAACGAGAAGTGCGCCGACTGCATGGTGCACTGCGGCTACGAGGCCTCCGCCGTCGAAGAGACGTTCGGGTCCTGGTCCGGATTCGGGCGTACCGTCGTCACCACGCTCATGCCCAACGCCCGCTAACTCCTGTCGGCGTGTCTCGTGGCTCGTCGTTCGTCGCTGGCGAGGTACGCTTCACGAGCAACGAGAGAGGACGGCCCATGACCGATGCCAAGTACCACACGCCGGAAGCCGGATCGCTGCAGGGGCGCCTGTTCCGTCCTGCGACCCAGCAGGAGCTTGCCGAAGCCATCGAGCTGGCCTTCGATTATCGGGGCGACGTCACGTTGGAGCTGGAGTCCGGCGAGACCGTCGAGGGCTACATTTTTAACCGCGTGCCCACCGGCGCCAGGCCGGTGCTCCACCTCTTTCCGAAGGGCCAGGACGAAGAGAGGGTGATCGCCTACGCCGACGTCCGCACGATCGCCTTCACCGGCGAGGACACCGCTTCGGGCAAGTCCTGGGAAGCCTGGATCGCCAAAAAGGAATCCCAGCGCAAAGCCGAAGCGGAGCGGGCCGCCGCGGAGGCCCGGGCCCGCGGTCACCTGTGAACGACGGATTCCGGCCGGTTTCGGCATCGTTTCTCCCAACTGAGTTCGTGCGGAGTTTCGCTCGGCCAGGGGCCGCCCATCCCTCCGTACCCCTTCTCGCAGCAGGCGAAATCGTTTATTGACAAAGGGGAAAGCCTATGCTAAAAACTTCGCGCCCAAAATCGGGCGTGCCGTGTTTTTCTGAGGGTTTCCAAGGGTTGCCGCGATTGCGAACGCGGCAACCAACGGCTGCGGCGGCACGGTCGCCGAGACACATGGGGCAGGGGCCACGAAGCAGGAGGTTCTGGCAGGCCGGCTCGGCGTCGTCGGCTGTCAGGGCTCTCGCGATCGTGGCGATTACCTATGCGCCTGGCGTCGTGTCGGCCACGCACGAGGTGGATCACCGGTTCACGGTCGAAGGGTTCGTCTGCGGGAGCGACGGGAAGCCCGTGGCCGAGACCCAGGTGATCGTGAAGGATACGCGGGCTTCCGTGGGCGTCAGCGTCTACACGGACAGCCGAGGGTATTACAAGGCGACGCTGCATCTGCACAACGACAACCGGGGGGATCCGATCCTGGTCTCGGCGCTCCAGCAGGAGCAGCGGGTGACCGCGCAGTTCGACCCCAAGGATGTCGAGACGGAGCGGCTGGTCAAGGTCACCATCGGGTCCGGCTGCGAGACGGCGGGGGAGGAATCGTCGCCCTGGGTCTACTACGGAGCGGGAATCGGAATCGCGGCGGTGGCGGCGCTTGCCGGCGCCAGATTCTTCAGGAAGCGCCAACGGTCGCAGGGGCAGGGAAAGAGGCAGCGGAAATAGCCGAGACGAAGCAAGGCGAAGAGGCCGGTCGCCTCACGAGATGTTCTAGGAGTCGGCGGCGCCGCACGGGCTGCCGGCAACCCTCAGGGCGGGTTGAGCGGGATGGCGCTTTTGCCTCAGGCCCGGCGGCCTGGACGAAAGCGTCTTTAATTTTGAGAGCCGGGCGCAGGGGCTTCTCGATCGAAAGGACGGTTCGGCGGGGAACCTCGAAGAAAGGAATGGGTGGGCACGTATGAAACGTATGGCATGGACGAGGACGATTTTCTTGGCAGGGATGGCGGGCATCGGCTTGTCGGTCGCGGGCTGCGGTGAGGAGGGCGAAGGGCCGATCGTGGCTCCGCCGCCGCCGCCGCCCGAGTATGCGGACAAGCACATGCCGGCCGGCTGGTGGGCCGACGAGAAGATCGCGGAAGAGGGGCGTCAACTGTTCATCGGGGCCAAGAACCCGGACGTCAACTGCGCGAGCTGCCACGGGAAGGACGGGAAGCCGGTCAAGGCGGGCGCCCGCGACTTCCGCGTGACCGACCGGATGAAGCTCTATTCGGACTCGGTCTGGTTCTGGCGCATCTCCGAAGGCGTGCCCAACACCAAGATGAAGGCTTGGAAGAGCAAGCTCTCTGAAGAGGACCGCTGGAAGCTGGTCGCGTTCGAGCATAACTTCGGGCTGAAGGGGAAGGAGTGGGACGTCGCGAAGAAGGACTGGGTGCCGGTCGGCTCCGCCTCGGCGGCGGCTCCGGCAGCAGCTCCGGCCGAGGGCGCGAAGGACGGTGCGGCGCCTGCGGCGGCTCCGACCGGGGGCGCGCCGGCGGCCGGCGGGAAGTAAGCGTTCCGGATTCTGGAGGAGGGGCGGCGAGACACCATGAAAATGTGGCAGCGTAGTCTCCTCATTCTGTTTGGCTTGGCGGCCCTGTTCGGAACGGCGGCCTACGCCCAGGTTCCGAACCCGCCTGCTGCCGAGTTTCCCTACACCGGCAACAGGACGGCCGTGTGGATCGTCGCCCAACTCCACATCCTGTTCGCGGGGTTCATCCTCGGGGCCCCGATTTTCGTGGTCATTTCGGAGTGGCTGGGGTACCGCAAGCAGGACCCGCGCTACGACCGGCTGGCCAAGGAAGTCATCAAGGTCACGGTCATCCTCTACAGCATGACGGCGCTGACCGGCGGCCTGTTCATCTTCGTCCTCCTGGCGACCTACGCCCAGTTCACCACTTGGCTGATCAACCACTTCTTCCTGATCTTCGCGGTCATCTATCCGCTCCTGTTCATCGGCGAGACGATCGTCCTCTACATGTACTTCTACACCTGGGATTCCTGGAAGGGGGACAAGAAGGCGCGGCACATCGCGCTCGGCGTGCTGCTGAACCTGATCGGCACCGTGACGCTGTTCGTGATCGACGGGCCGACGGCGTTCATGAACACGCCGGCCAAGGCGGCGGAAGGCCTGTCCCTGGTCGAGTACATCCAGACCGCCTCCCTCTGGGACAAGGTGTACAACTACAGTTGGATGCCGATGAACCTGCACCGGCTGGTCGGGAACGTGACGTTCGGCGGGTTCATCACCGGCCTGATCGCCGCCTACATGTATATGGGGGCCAAGAACGACAACGAGCGGTCCTACTACGACTGGATGGGGTTCGTCGGCAACCTCATCGGGGTCGGGGCGCTGCTCTTCCTGCCGTTCATGGGCTACCTGCTGGCCTACGAGCTGTGCGACTACGACGCGTCCATCTGCCCGTACATGATGGCCGACCAGCTCTCGATGTTCTTCGAGATGCAGGGCGCGATGGTGGGGCTGATCTTCCTGGCCAGCAACTATTACATCTGGCTGAGCATGAAGCGGATCGAAGGGGTCGAACGCGTCAGGATGTCCGTGCTGACCGTGCTGGTGATGCTCGCGCTGCCCGGAGTCATGACGTACGCCTGGACGATCTTCCCGGCTCCCGATCCGAGGTCCCTCGCGGTGCTGGTGCCCCTGGTGCTGGCGCCGGCCATCCTGGGCAAGATCGTCCCGCCCCTCGGCCGGCTGGCGGTTTCGTCCCGCGCCGTCATCAAGGTCGGCTTCCTGATGGTGGTGGTCGGCAACGCGATCTGGATGACTCCGCACGGGTTCGTGGCCACCCAGGCCCTGGCGACGGAGCACCTGGAGCTGCCGTCGGACTGGGGTTTCCTGGCGCTCATGCCGGCCAAGAACGCCGCGGCGTTCACGCTGGTGTTCGTGACGGTCGTCAACTACGTCCTCTACAACCGCGCGATCCGGCAGGGCACGATCGTCTGGGGGAAGATTGATTTCGCGTCCCAGTTCGTCCTGATCTTCCTGGCCTTCAGCGCGATCTGGACGATGGGCCTGATGGGGGCGGTGCGCTCGCTCGTCAAGAAGTATTTCCATACGTACAACCTGGTGCCGGACTTCACCGCGGAGTCCTTCACGCCGACGCTGACCTATTCGGCCTGGTGGGTGACCGGGATCACGCTGGCGTTCTACTTGATCGTGAGCTTCGCGATCATCCTGACCCTGCGCGTCTCCGAAGCCAAAGCCCACGCGCACGAAGCCAAGCCGGTGCCGGCGGGCGCGGAATAAATGCAGCGATAAACGCGAAACGATGAACGACGAATGAAAATCGGCTCTGCATTCTCAATGTTCTTCGGCATTTAGCATTCAGCGTTCATCATTGAGGTTTGTATATGGCTGACCAGCCGAGTCTCATCGCGGGCATCATCAAGAAAGGCATCGCCGGGGTCGTGATCGGCGGGGTCCTGGTCGGGGCCGCCAAGGCCCTGGCGTTTCCGCCCGTCTTCCAGGTCATGTTCTTCATCTACGCCATGCTGGGCGCGGCGGTCTTCATCCTCCTCGACGCGCCCACCGTCAAGCCGATGGGCGGCGCCAAAGCGATCGCCGCGCTCCTGGTGTTCTATCTCGTGATCTCCGGCGTTTATATCGGCGGAGCCTCGCTCCTGCCCCAGTACGATCCGGAGGACGAGAAGGGGAAGATCGAGAAGCTTCTGAAGGCCAAGCGGGCGGCGACCGAGCAGGGCAAGGCCGAAGAGTTGATCGCCAGGGCCAAGGCCCTGACCGAGAAGACCGAGGCGCTCATGGCGCGGCTGCAGGCGGTCGGGGGGCCGGTGGCGGAAGCGCCGGCGGCGGACGGCGCCAAGCCGGCCGTGGCGGCTGCGGGGGCGCCGACCGGCGACCTGGTCGCCCTGGGCAAGGAGCAATGGAACCTTCAGGAATGCTACAACTGCCACAAGCTGTTCGGCGAGGGCGGCAAGAAGCGGGGGCCGGAGCTCGACAACATCGGCAACCTGCTGAAGCCCGAGGAGCTCAAGCAGAAGATCCTGGATCCCCAGAGCTGGATGGCGGAAGGCTTCGAAAAGGAATACGAGAAGAAGAAGATGCCGGACAAGTACAAGGAGCTCATGGAGGAGAAAGAAGTCGAGGCGCTGGTGGCGTTCCTCTCCACGCTCAAGAATCCGGCCGTCAACACGCCGAAACCGATCAAGAAGAAGTGACATGCAGCAGCCCAAGCTGAAAGCTAAGGTCCGCTGCACCGACCGGGAGGTCGGCGAGGTGACGCGCGTCATCGTCGATCCCCTCTCCCGCGAGATCAGCCACATCGTCGTGGGAGATGGAGCCGGTGCGCCGGAGCGGCAGGTCCCGATGTCGCAGGTCCAGGCGGTGACGGACGGCGCCGTGCAGCTCCGCGCCGCCTCCAGCGAGCTGGAACAGTTCCCGGCGCTGAAGCGGGACGACTACGTGACGGTCCACGAGGTGGAGATCGCGCACCTGGAGGAGCACCTGCACGTGGAGCCGGGCGAGGTGCTGGTGCCGGTGCCCGAGCTCGAAAAGAGCATCAAGCGCCGGACGTTCTTCACGAACTTCACGCACGCGATCGGCGCCCTCATGACGCTCCCGCTCGCGTTCCCGGTCCTCCGCTACCTCATGAAGCCGATGTACGCGCCGTTCGACAACAACTGGATCAAGATCGGCAACGTGAGCAAGATCAAGACCGAGGACGTGGGGGTGCAGTTCAAGTTCAAGAAGAAGGTCAAGGAAGCCTTCATGCCCGAGGCCGAGATCGACAAGAACGTCTGGATCCTCAAGGCCTCTCCCGCGGTCATGGCGGAGGTTTACAAGGGCAAGGACATGGACTTCCACGACTCCGCCGGGAAGCTCGTCTGGAGCAACAAGCAGACGGTGCCCTACATCGCCTATTCCGGGAAGTGTCCGCACCTCGGCTGCGGCTACAAGTGGCGGTCGCACAAGGTGCTCGGCCAGGTGTTCCTGTGCCCGTGCCACCTCAGCATCTACAACGCGAGCGGCAAGGTCCTGGACGGCCCGGCTCCGCGTCCGCTGGACGCCCTGCCGATCCGGGTGGCGGCCAACGGGGACATCGAGATCATTGACATGGAATACAAGGCCGGGACCAAGGCCCAGGTCCGCATCGTCTGAGGGGCGGATCGCGTCATGAACGGACAACCGACCGCGCTGGAAAAGATCATCGCCTTCGTCGACGAGCGGGTTGGGCTCAAGACCATCCAGGCCAAGATGCTCAACGAGCCGGTGCCGGGGGGCTCCCGCTGGGCCTACGTGTTCGGCTCGGTCCTGCTCTTCATCTTCATCATGCAGGCTGTGACGGGCATCCTGCTGATGTTCTATTACGTTCCGAGCGCCGACCACGCCTACGCCAGCACCCAGTACATCATCCATGAGGTAGACTACGGCTGGTTCATCCTGAGCTACCACTTCTGGGGCTCCTCGGCGATGGTCGTGATGGTGTTCGCCCACATGTCGCAGGTGTTTTTGTGGGGGGCCTACAAGAAGCCGCGGGAGATGATCTGGCTGGTCGGGCTGGCCCTCTTCGGCATCGTGATGGGCTTCGGCTTCACCGGGTACCTGCTGCCCTGGGACCAGCGGGCCTACTGGGCGACCACCGTGGGCGTCGAGATCATGGACAAGACGCCGGTCGTCGGGGATTTCATGGCCCGGTTCCTCAAGGGCGGGCCGACGCCGGGTCAGATGACGCTGAGCCGCTTTTTCGTGATCCACGTGATGATCCTGCCGGCGGCTCTGATGGGGCTCGCGGGATTGCACCTGTTCCTGTTCCGGAAGGCGGGTCCCGCCGGGCCGTTCCGCGGGAGCCACGAGGAGCTCAAGGCCAAGACCGATTATTTCTTCCCGCGGCAGGTCTGGAAGGACATCGTCGCGATGGGAGCCGTGTTCCTCACGATCTGCAGCCTGGCTTTCGTCGAGCCGGTCGTGCTGCTGGAGGAGGCGACCCCGGACCCCGGCGAGTACCATCCGGAGCCGGAATGGTATTTCCTGTTCCTCTTCCAGATGCTCCGGCTCAAGATCTTCGCCGGCGAGTTCGGACAGTTCCTGGGCGCGGTGGCCATTCCGGGCGCCTTCATGCTGTTCCTGGCCGCGCTGCCCTTCATTGATCGGAGCCCGGAGCGGAATATTTTCAAGCGGCCGGTCGCCCTCGTGGGCTGGCTGATCGTCATGGCCGGCATCCTCGTGTTCACGGTATCGGCCATCATCAATCGGGAATTTCTAGATTAAGTGATGAATGGTGAGCGCTGAATGCTGAACGAGGGACGCTCTTCATTCATCATTTGTCGTTCTGCATTCATCGTTGGTTAGCATGGCTGATCAGCCCTCGACCATCTCGCCCGTGAAGCTGGGGCTCGCCGTCGCCTGGCCGGCTTTCTGGACCGGCGTTCCCGCCAAGTTCGTCGTCGTCCTGCTGCTTCTGGCGGCCGGCCTCCACCCTTGGGAGATGCCCGGCCTCGCGTTCCTCCTGCTCCTCTCGATTCCCGTGGACATCTGGGCCACGGGGCTCAGCGCCAGGACGGTGTTCCTGGAGCGGCTGCGGGTGAACCCGCAACCCTCGCTCGGCCTCACGCTCTGGTGGCAAGGGGCCGCCTTCAGCGCGGTCTATCTGCCGATCGCCTACGTGGTCGAAACGCAGACGGCGGGCCTCGCCAAGGGGATCACCGAGAAGATCATGGAGATCGAAATCCTCAAGAGCCTGCCGGTCGCGGAGCGGATCGGGATCGACCTGACGATGTGGGGCAGCGTCGCGGCGGTCATGCTGCTGGTGCTGATCCTCGCGTGGCTGTCCATTTTCGGATGGATCGTCCGGCGGCAGGCCATCCTCGCGGCCCCCTCGGACGCCTCCTACCAGGCTTTGGTCAGGCAGTGGGACCTGAGCCGGGTTCCGGCGGATCAGCCGCTGCTGCTCACGGCCTTCACGGCGACCGGCGTCCTGCTGATCGTTCTGTTCTGGGGCTTCCTGCCGGCCACGACCCCGCACCCGCACGAGCTGTACAAGAAGGAGGCGCCCAAGCCGGTGCACCAGCTCAAGCCGGTCGAAGCCCTGCAGAAGAGCGAGAAGCTGCTGGCCCAGGCTGAGGCGACGGTCCAGTCGCTGGAGGAGAAGGCCAAGGAAGAGGAGACCAAAGGCAAGGGAAAAGGCAAGGCCAAGGACCAGTCCAAGGGGGCGGCGGGGAAGAACGGGGCCGGCGCGAAGGTCGAGCCGGCCAAGGCCGCTGCCGCCGCCAGGCCGGATCACGCCGACGCGCACGCGGCCGACGGGCACAAGCACTGAAGGGGAGAGCCATGAGGAACCACGAACATCATCCGAAGCGGACCGGTTTCTTCCACGGTCGGGGCTCGGTGCTCGCCGGACTGCTCGTGCTGACGGCCCTGGCTTTCCTGCCCGGCCTGGGGCTGGCTCAGGACGCGACCAGCGCCGCCCAGAGCGTCGCCTACCGGGACATTCCCGGCTTGGGCAGCCGGAACGTCGTCTGGGTCATCGCCCAGTTGCACCTGTTGCTGGCCGGCTTCGTCCTCGGCGTCCCGATCTTCGCCTGGCTTTGCGAGATCGTCGGCTGGAAGACCGGCGACAAGCGCTACGACAAGCTCGCGAAGGAGTTCACCAAGCTGCTGACCTCCTCCTACGCGACCACGGCGCTCTTCGGCGGCATCCTCCTGTTCCTGCTGATCGGCTTCTACCCGAAGCTGATGGCGTACCTGACCGACATCTTCTTCCCGTCCTTCATCGTCTACTGCCTCCTCTTCCTGCTCGAGACCGCGACCCTGTACCTCTACTGGTACGGGTGGGACGCGATGCAGGACGGGGGGATGAAATCCCTGCACCTGTTCCTCGGGTTCCTGCTGAACGTCTTCGCCTTCTTCATCATGATCGTGCCGAACTCCTGGGCCACCTTCCAGGCCAGCCCGGTCGTGATCTCGGAGGGGACCGAAATCCAGCGGGCCTGGGCCGCCACGTGGAATCCGACCTGGTGGCCGGTCAACATCCACCGGCTGATCGCGAACGTCGTGCTGGGCGGCTACATCTGCGGCGCGTATGCGGGCATCCGGTACCTCTCGGCCAAGAGCCCGGAGGAGCGCGACCACTACGACTGGATGGGCTACGTGGGGAACTTCATCGGCGTGTTCGGGCTGCTCCCGCTGCCGTTCGCCGGCTACTGGCTGATGCGCGAGATCTACCAGTACAACCAGCAGATGGGCATCACGCTGATGGGCGGCTTCCTCTCCTGGCTGTTCATCCTGCAGGCGATGCTGATCGGGGTCCTGTTCCTGGGCTCGAACTACTACTTCTGGCTCGGCATCACGCACCGGATTCCGGGAGCGGAAGTGAAGTACAAGCGGCCGATCATGGCCATGCTGGTGATCCTGCTCCTCTGCCTGGGAGTCTGGATGACGCCCCACTCGCTGGTGGCCAGCCTGGAGGAGGCGCGGAAGATGGGCGGCACCCACCATCCGCTGCTCGGCGTCTTCGGCGTCATGTCGGCCAAGATGACCGTGGCCAACCTCATGATCCTGGTCACGTTCATGAGCTTCATCATGTACTGGCGGGCCGGCAAGCAGGAGACGGCCACCTGGGCCAAGGTGGCCAAAGCCATCATGGGCGGCGTGCTCGGCGTCGCGGCCGTCGTCGTGATCGTGCTCGGCGTCTGGGGCTATTTCGTCCCGGCCATCGTGCGGATCAACTACTTCTCGGTCGCGCAGGTGCTGATCGTGCTGTTCGTCATGCTGACGATCACCCCGCTGACGGCGCTGTTGCTGCGCAGCGCGAAGACGACGACCGAGATGGTCTGGGGCCGCATGCCGCCGCGCTCCGCCTACGCGCTCGTGCTGAACGCGGTCATGGTCATCCTGCTCATGACCCTGATGGGCTACGCGCGGTCCTCGTCGCGGGTGCACTGGCACATCTACGGCGTGATGCGCGACTCCTCGCAGTACGCCTACTCCCCGGCCCTTGGCTACGCCGCGGCCTTCATGTCGCTGAACACGTTCCTGTTCTGCATGCTCGTGGCGTTCATCTTCTGGGTGGCGACGATGGGCGACAAGGCCAAGGCGGGAGGGACCGAGGGCAAGGCCAAGGTGCCGGCCGGGGCGGTGCCGGCGATGGCGGGCGGCTCACCGGCGCTGGACAAGGAGTAGCTGACAGCTTCTCAGCTTTCGAGAGGGCTTATGAGCGAAGTCGCGTTACTTCAGGTGATCGGGCTCTGCATCGTCGGCATCGGAGTCGCGATCCTGCTGTTCATCCAGGCCCGGTTCGTGCGGGTCGTCGGGTTCGTGGTCATCGTGCTCGGCATCTTCGCGCTGGTCGCGCTGGGCGTTCCCCAGATGGCGTCGCTGCCGCCGGCCGAAGAGAAGTTCGACGTGGCCAGCATCAAGACCGCGGCGGACATGGCGGCGATCGGCCAGAAGATCTTCTTCAGCAAAGGGCAGTGCGCCCTCTGCCATTCGATCGGTCCCAGCGAGTCGGCCCGCTGCCCGGACCTGAAGGGAATCGGCGCCAAGCTGACGCGCGAGTTCATCTACGAAAGCCTGACGCAGCCCCAGGCCTACATTTATCTCGACTTCCGGCACGAAGGGCCGCCGAAGGAGTACCCGGCGCGGATGCCCTACATCAACAAGAACCCGATCGGGCTGACGAAGAACGAGATTCTCTCCGTGATCGCGTTCCTCCAGCAGATGAGCGGGGAGCCGATCACGGTGAGCCCGTCGGAGATCGAGCAGGCCGGCTCGCCGGCGCAGCCGGCCGCGCAGCCGCAGAAAGTGGCGGCGCTGATTCCCGCCCACGGCCGGTGAGATCCTCGGGAAGGAAGGGATGGAGGGTATGAAAGGCGGACTCCTGCTCAAAGGCACGATCTTCACCGTCGTCATCTACCTGCTCCTGAAGTTCGGGCTCCCGCTGTTCACCGCGCCGCTGCCGGCCAGCCTGATCTTCCTCTATTTGGCCCTGACGGTCACGGGCATCGTGATCTTCGCCACGCTCAGCGGTCAGTCCATGGACGCGTTCCTGGGGCCCATCTTCCGGTTCCTGAGCGGGGAAGGGCAGCGCGGCGCGATGCAGGGCGCGCGGATGGCCGTGCTGGTGCTGTTCCCGCTGCTGGTCGGGTACCAGACGTATGCGAGCACGATGCCGAGCGACCAGCCTCCGGCCGAGAACCGCACGATCCACCCGGCGCCGCCTGGCGAGTTCGTGGGCCTGTCGAATCCGGTGCCAAACACGCCGGAGAACGTCATGACCGGCAAGGGGCTGTACGCCGCCTTCTGCTCGCCCTGCCACGGGGGCAATTTCGACGGGAAGGGGCCGGCCGCGCGGGGCTTCAACCCGCCGCCAGCGAACTTCTCCGATCCGACCACGATCGCCATGCTCCAGGAGAGCTACCTGTTCTGGCGCATCAAGAAGGGCGGGGTCGGACTCCCGATCGAAGGCATGCCCTGGAAGTCGGCCATGCCGCGCTGGGAGGT
This sequence comes from Nitrospirota bacterium, assembly GCA_040757595.1. Taxonomy (NCBI): domain Bacteria; kingdom Pseudomonadati; phylum Nitrospirota; species Nitrospirota bacterium. The sequence continues at coordinate 197,431 of JBFLWP010000002.1, forward strand.
GGAGCTGCCGGACGAGTGGATCTGGAAGATCATCATGGGCGAGTACGACGGCGCCCATCAGAAGCCGCGCACCTGGGAATAATCGGTTGCGGGCGAGGGGCCAGGGGCGAGGGAGGAGGAGCAGCGTGAAGCAGCCTGGGAAAAGAGCGGGACTAGGACGAGTGTTGATCCTTTCGCTGGCTGGATTCGTGCCTCTCGCCTCGGGCCTCGTGCCTCTCGCCCATGCCCAGGAGAGCGTCGTCGTGCGGGCTCCGATGGTCAAGGGCGACCTGCCGGGCGAAGACCCGACCGCGGCCGCCTGGAACGCGGCGCCTGCCGCCGAGTTCCCGATGTCCCCGCAGGTCCACTGGCCGAACCGGATCCAGGAAGTCACGGTCAAGTCGGTGAAGGTGCGGGCCCTGCACGACGGCCAGCGCCTGGCCGTCCTGCTGGAATACGAAGACCCGGCGCAGGACCCGGACGATGCGGCGGCGCTGGAGTTCATGGTGGGGGACAAGAAGGCGCACTTCGCCCACGGGCAGCCGATGGCGCAGGTCGAAGGCGGCCCGGTGAACATCTGGTTCTGGAAGAACAAGGACGCCACGGTGCTGGACATGACCGCCCAGGGCTTCGGCACCCTCAAGACCCAGGAGCAGCAGGACGTCAGGGGCAAGGGGGTCTATCAGAACGGCTCCTGGCGGGTGGTGTTTTCGCGGAGCCTGACGACGGCGGACGCGCAGTACGACACGCAGTTCAAGCCGGGTGACTTCATCAACATCGCGTTCGCGGTGTGGGACGGGAAAAAGCTGGAGAGCGGCGATCTGAAGGAGAAGGGTTCGCAGAAGGCCGTCTCTTCCTGGTGGTACTTCCGCCTGGAGCCGCCGCCGGACTATTCCGCTTACTATTACGCGGCCTTGGCCGTCGGTCTGGCCCTGGGAGTCCAGTTCGTGATCATCCGGAAGCTGAAGAAAGGGACGACCACATGAGGGGGGCCGCACAGCAGGGGGCGACAAGGGGCGTGCACCGGCTTGCGCTCGCCGCGGCGCTCGTGGGCGTCGCGGCCGCCGTCGGAGGGGCGGGCTGCGCCCTTTTCCAGAGCGAGCAGGTGACCAAGGGGCAGAAGCTGTACGCGCACTACTGCATGCACTGTCACGGCGAGCACGGCCGCCAGAACGAGGGCTACAACTGGGCGCAGATGCCGGACCCGCGCCCCAAGGACCTCTCGAACAAGAGCGAGATGTCCACGTTCAAGGACGAGGACATCTTCAACACGGTCTCCCGCGACATGAAGGACACGACCCCCGAGATCGGCGACAAGATCGGGGACGACGAGTTCGCCGTGCCGACGATGCCGACCTTCAAGTACACGTTGTCCGAGGAGGAGATCTGGGCGATCGTGGCCTACGTCCGGACCCTGCACGGCATGAAGCTGGAGTTCAACGTGGAGGGCCGGAAGAAGGAGCTGCAGGACCAGCTTCAAGCGGCCCAGCAAAAGTTCGACCAGGCCAAGCAGGCGCTCGAAGCGGCGGAGAAGAAGGCGCAGGAGGAGGCGGACAAGAAGGGCGCCGAGGTGGACGAGGCCGCGACGGCCAAGGAGCAGGAGGCTCTCGGGGCCGCGTCCAAGGAGTTGGAAGCGGCGAAGACCGCGGCGGGCAACTTCTCCTCCCGGCCCAAGTTCGCGGCCGTCCCGCGGCCGGACCTGGCGATGGCTCAGGACCAGTCCGCGAAACAGGCGGAGCTCGGCAAGCGGCTCTACACGAACAAGTACGGCTGCAACGCCTGCCACCGGGTCGGGGAAGAAGGGGGCGTCGTGGGGCCGGCGCTGGACCGGGCCGGCTTCCGCCTGAACGCCACCTGGGTGTACCGCTGGATCAAGTACCCCCAGGCCATGAAGCCGGAAACCCGCATGCCCAACCTCGGCATCAGCGACGAAGACGCCAAGGCCCTCGCGGCCTACCTGAGCATGCTGCGCGCGCCGAAGCCGGAGAAGCCGATCGAAAAAGCGGCTGGCTGAGACGCCGCACAGGAGGGACCCATGCGCTCCATCGAGCGATCGCCGCTCGCTCGCCTCCAGGTTCTTTTTCCGCTGCTCGCCGCGGGCCTCTGGCTCTCGGGAGGTTGCGCCACGAAAGGCGATCTGGAAAGCTTGAAGCAGGAGATCGAAGCCTCCTCCGCGGCCAAGGTCGAATCCCTCAAAGGCGAGACCAAGAGCGGCTTCGAGGCGACCAGGAAGCAGATTGAAGAGCGGGAAAAGCAGCTCGCGCAGGACCTCAAGGCCCAGCAGGAGGCGCTGGCCAAACTGACCGAGTCGCTCAAGAGCGAGCAGGCCAGGCTGGCCGATCTGAGCGCCAAGCTCGACGCCCTCTCCAAGGACCAGGCCGAGGTCCACTCGGCGGTCAAGACCTCGACCCAGATGCTGCGCGATTTTCTGAAGACGGAGGAAGCGCGGCTGCAGGCGAGCTTGAACGCCGTGCAAGGGATGCTGAAGAGCGCCGCGTCCGACGACAAGCCCAAGGAAGCCAAGCCCGTCCATTAAGCCGGTCCGCTACACCGTTCCTCCCCAGATTCCCAGCAGAATTCCCCAGCCCGCCCAGACATGCTGCTTGAAGAGCGTGAAGGCCTGCTCCGGTGACGGGGACTCGCGAAGCCGACGCACCTGCCACAGAAAAAACAGGCCGACCGCCGCCAGCGCCGCGTAAAAGAGGGGACCGAGACCGACCAGCCACCCTGCGGTGGCCAGCAGGAGCACCATCCCCGTCAGCGACAGGCCGACGGCCAGCCAGGTCTGGGCTCCGAACAGGATCGCCGCCGACTTGACGCCGATCCGGACGTCGTCCTCGCGGTCCTGCAGGGCGTAGATCGTGTCGTAGGCCAGGGTCCACAGGGCGATGCTTCCGTAGAGGAACCAGACCGGCGGGTCGAGACTGTTCCGCACGGCCGCCCAGGCCATGACCGTGCCCCAGCCGAACGCCAGCCCCAGCATGGCCTGGGGAAGCCGGATGACTCGCTTGGCGAAGGGGTAGAGGGCGGCCAGAAGCAGGGCGATCGGGCCCAGGAGCAGGGTCAGACGGTTCAGGAAGAGCAGCAAGCCCCCGGCCAGGCCCAGCAGCAGGAGCGCCAGGCGCCGGGCGTCAGACGGGGCCAGGGCCCCGCTGGCTAGAGGCCGCGATCTGGTCCGGCTCACCTGGCGATCGAAAGGCCGGTCGGCCAGGTCGTTGAGGACCACGCCGGCGCTGCGCATCAGAAACGAGCCGGCGACGAAAATCGCCAGGAGCGTCGGAGACGGGCGGCCTTTGGAGGCCAGAAACAGCCCCCACAGGGTCGGGAGCATCAGCAAGAGCGTGCCGGACTGGTTGGAGAGGCGGATCAGCCGAGCCAGGGCCGCCCAGTCCGGGCGCGAAGAGGGGGGAGAAGCGGGCGAAGGGCGCTCTGCCGCCGGGGGTGGTAACATGGGCCGGACCTTAGCCCAAGCCAAGCACCCTGTCAACGCGAGCGTTTCAGGTTGCTTGAACCGTCGGTTTCCGGTATAACCCTAGGCTCGTGTGGGCTGCGGATGTTTCCCTTTAGCCCCCTACCTCCGGCTGCTCCCCCAATGGCACGTCTGACCCTCGCGCTGGTCCTGGCGGCGGTTCTGGCCGGCTGTGCCGGCCTGACCTCCAGGCCCTGGTTCGGCTCCGATTCGCAGGGTTACTGGCTGCCCCTGACGGTCAACCTCCAGCTTGACCCCTCCGTGACCGGCGCGGGACTGGAGTATAACGATGCCTGCGGACAGGCCCAGGTGCTTCAACTCGGGGACCGGTTTCGGGCTTCGTTGAAGCGGGAGATCGGCATGACCTTCGAGCACCTCCAGATGGAGGGGGGACCGCAATTCCCCGGCCCAAGCGAGCCGCCTGACGCCGTGGTCCAGGTTTCGCTGGGCCTCAAGGAGTTGCGGCTCTTCATCCCCCGCCATGAGACGAACTCCTATGCGGCGGCCGTCTCGCTGGGCGCGACGGTGAACTACGTGGACGTGGACGGGACGGTCCTCTATACCAAAAGCCTCAAAACCGAGGCCCGGGGGAACGTGGACACGGAGCGGGACGCCTGCGACGTGCAAGGACTGGCCGATCTGGCCAACGAGGCCGTGGCCAAAATGGCCGAGGGATTCAAGAAGCACCTCGGCTCCTCGACCAAGATCCAGCAGGTCGCGACCGCCAAGCGGCAGGGGAGGAGACCGGTGGTGGCCGGGATCGCTCCAGGGGCCAGCAAGAGCGGTCCGGATTTGGCTGCGACCGCCGCAGGGCCGGCTGCGGCTGCCCCCGCGCAGCAGGGGGCTCCGACGGCCCTGTCCTTCCGGGCCATGCTCAAGGACGAAGGTCAGGATCAGGTCCTGGAGGGGGAAGAGCGGGTAACTCTTCGGGTGGAGGTCAAGAACGAGGGCCCCGGCTTTGCGAACGGCGTCGTCGTGGCGCTGAAGGGCGGGCCGGTCCTGGCCAAGACCCTGCCCGCGCAGATTCCGGTGGGCGATCTCGCGCCGGGCGAGAGCAAGCGGGTGGAAGCCAGCGGGACCCTGCCGGTCGTGTCCGACGAGCGGCAAGGGGAGCTGACCGTCTCGGTCGAGGCCGCCTCGCCGGTGTTGGGCCAGATTCGGCCCAAGAAATTCATTGCGGCCATGCGTCCGGGGCGGGCGGAGCAGTTGGAGGTCCTCTCGGTGGACGTGGACCAGGTGCCACGGTTGGTCCGCGGGGCCGTGCGGAGGAACGCCGCCGCCGTGGCGATCGGCATCGGGACTTATCGGGATCCGGACCTGTCGGGCGTCAAGTTTGCCGTCCACGACGCGGAGATCATGGCCCAGTATTTCCAGAACGTGATCGGCATTCCCGAAGACCGGGTCAAACTCCTGACCGACGAGCACGTGTTGAAGCCGGATCTGGCGGAGGTCTTCGAGGACTGGTTGCCGCAACGGGTGGGGCCTGACGGCTTGGTGCTGATCTACTTCTCCGGCCGGGCCGTGGTGGATCCGGCCACCGGCGCGGTCTCCCTGCTCCCCCACGAGGGGAGTCCCGAGGCCCCGCTCAAGGCATTCTCCCTTCGCCGGCTGCAGACGGCGCTGACGCGCCTGCCCATCCAGCGGGCGATCCTGATGCTGGACGTCACGCCGATGGGACCCACCGCCGCGATCGAGCAGGACGATAGAGAGCCGGTGTGGGTCGCCCCCTCCGTGACCGACGGGAAGCTGGTGCAGCTTCTGAGCACGAGCAAGATCCAGACGGCTCAGCAGCACGAGGCGGGCCAGCACGGGCTCTTCACCTATTATCTGCTCAAGGGCTTGCGGGGGGCCGCCGACAAGGACAAGAACGGCGTGGTGGCGCTCGGCGAGCTGTTCGACTATGCGCGGGTCCAGGTGATCCAGACTGCCAAGGCCCAGTACGGGCGCGAGCAGGAGCCGGCCTGTGTGCCGGCACTCGATCCCACCCACAAGGCCTGGAACCTTCCTCTGGCCCGTCTCAAGTGAGGTGCCCGGCACGGACACAGGCCGGCTCGGCTTCCCCGTGGCAGCCTCAATTCGTGACGGGGAGCGGCGGAGACGGTTCGGTGGATCGGTTGACAGGCTCGTGAGGACCTGCGTATCATGCCGCCCATGGTCGCGCGGGCCGCGACGCTCGACACGTCTCCCGACCCTCGTACAGATCGGCGCCGGCGTAGCTCAGTGGCAGAGCAGCTGATTCGTAATCAGCAGGTCGGTGGTTCAATCCCACTCGCCGGCTCCAGTTTCTCCGTACCCCACCAGCCCCGGCGTCCGTACGAACCACCGACCTGGGGGATCTGAAGGGGGCGTGCCCCCTTCATGGGGATCGTACAAGGGGGCTGGCCCCCTTCGTAGGAGCTGGCGAGGCAGGTTTCAGAGCCGAGCCAGCGACGGTCGGTGGTTCAATCCCACTCGCCGGCTCCAGCCGTTTCTTTCTTCCCCGAACACACCGTTCAGTCTGCCGCTCCTTCGACATCCGCCGCGCTTTCTGAAAGGCGCCAGAACGCGACGCGCTCTCAAGTTTCCTCATCTCCACAGCCCCGGTCTCTGAACATCAGGTCCCACTAACCGGCAGTAACCGCCAACTGCCAACGAAGGAGCCAGCTTCACTAAGGTCTGTGGAGCCCCCGTCCGATAGGGAGGTGTCCATTAACCTTAACCAGGCCGGGGGGGGAGGCCCGCGGCTAGAAGGAGGACCCCATGCAACGCACGATCGGCGTATTGGCGGTGGTGGCGGTTCTGGGAATCGTCGGAGTGCCCGTGGCGGCGCTCGCCGGTTCTTCTGAGCCAATCTGGTCAACGGACACGGTTATGCCGGAGCAGCCCATGAAGAAGGCGGACGCGTGTCCCAAGGCGAAGCCCTACGACGGGCCCGTGTGGTCCACGGACGCGGTCGAAGCCTCGCCGTGCGGAACGATGTCGGCCTCGTCCCCGTCGAAGAAGGCGGATAAGAAGGACGGCATGATGAAAGAGGCGCCCAAGAAGTCGTCGATGGTCCCTTGCTCCAAGGCGAAGCCCTACGACGGGCCCGTGTGGTCCACGGACACGGTGGACGCTATGCCGTGCGAGAAGGAGAAAATGGCGGCCTCGGCACCCAAGGGGAAGCCTTACGACGGGCCTGTCTGGTCGACGGACCCCAGGTAAATCCTGGGCCGCTGACCGGCCGGGCACAGCCAATCATGACCCCACGACCCTGCGGAGATCTTCTCCCCGGGGTCGTGGCGCGCCCTGCGCCTGCAAGCTTTGCCAATCATGCCAACCTTGCGCAAGCCGTGAAGACGGGAGCGTGGTCTAGATCTTTCGGGGGGCGTCCAAGATTTCCCGCACGGTGCGAAGGAGCACGGCGGCCTCGATCGGCTTCGGAAGAAAGAACGTGCCGGGGTTGATCTTGCCGTGATGCACCACGGCCGCGTCGCTGTAGCCGGACATGTACAACACCTTCATGTCCGGGCGTATTGGCCGAAGGCGATCGGCGAGCTCGGGGCCGCTCATCTGGGGCATCACCACGTCGGTCAGCAGCAGGTGAATCGGGGCGACCGATTGGTTCGCCACCATCAGGGCCTCGAATCCGTGGCGGGCTTCGAGCACCGTATAGCCGCGACTCGCGAGCGTCTCGCGGACGAGGGTCCGAACCCCCGGCTGGTCTTCTGCCAAGAGGATCGTCTCCGTGCCCCCCATTGCCGTCTCCTCGCTCGGGGCTCGTTCAACCGGCTTTGCTGCACCGTCAATTCGTGGGAGATAGATTCTGAAGGTGCTCCCGCGTCCCGGCTCGCTGTAGACAAAGACATAGCCGCCGCTCTGCTTCACGATTCCGTAGACGGTGGAGAGTCCGAGCCCGGTGCCTTCGCCGACCGGCTTGGTCGTGAAGAAGGGCTCGAAGATGCGGGCCTGGGTCTCCGGATCCATGCCGCACCCGGTGTCGCTCACCGAGAGCGTCACGTAGCGTCCGGGACGGACTATCTGTCCGTGGCGGGCGGATTCGGTGATGTCCCGGTTCCTGGTTTCAATGGTGAGCCGGCCTCCGCGCCGCATCGCATCGCGGGCGTTCACCGCAAGGTTCATGATAACCTGCTGCATCTGTCCTTCATCGGCTTTCACCGGCCCGACCGTTTGATCCAGATCCGTGGACAGGTCAATGTCCTCACCCAAGAGGCGCTGGAGCATGGCGCTCATCCGGCTGACCACGGCATTCAGGTCAATGACGGTGGGCACCAGGACTTGCTTCCGGCTGAAGGCGAGGAGCTGTTGGATGAGCGAGGCGGCGCTTTCTGTCGCCTGCTTGATCTGTTGAACACTGGTGCGGAGGCGCTGGTCCGTGCCATATTCCTCCAAAAGAAGCACGCTGTACCCGTTGATCACCATCAACAAGTTATTGAAGTCATGGGCCAAGCCCCCGGCGAGCCTGCCGACCGCCTCCATCTTCTGCGCATGGCGAAGCTGCGCTTCGCTCTGCCGAAGCGCCTCTTCAGCGGACTTGCGCTCGGTAATGCCCTGAATCTGCGAAATGAAGTGCACCGGCCTCCCTTGGGTGTCTCGAACCAGGGACACGCTCAGCAGAATCCAGACCGTATGCCCCAGCTTGTGGAAGTACCGTTTCTCCATCTGGTAGGTGTGAATCTCACCCGCCAGCATTTGGCGCACATAGTCAAGATCACGTTCGAGATCATCCGGATGCGTGATGTCCTGGAAGGTCTTAGCGAGCAACTCCTCCGCCGAGTAGCCGGTCAGATCGCACAACGAGCGGTTCACCTTGAGCCAGCGGCCGTCGGGAGCTACGAGCGCCATGCCGATCGCTGCGTTCTCGAACGCACTGCTGAATTGCTGCTCGCTGTGCCTGAGGGCCTCCTCCGCCCGGCGCCGTTCGCGTATCTCCCTTTCCAGTGCTGAGCGTTTAGCCAGCTCATCCGCCATGCTCGTCTCCGCCGCATGGCGGGCTCGGCGTTGCCACTGGATGAGGCCGACCGCCACGAGGCCGATGAAGAGGTACAGCCCAAAGTCGAGCCGATCGGCTGGAGCCGCAATGGCCAGAGACCCGCGCGGCGCGATAAAGAAATAGTTGGCGGAGAGAAGCGCGAGGCCGAGCGCGAGAAGTGAGGCGCCCGTATCGGTGTACAGGATGGCGATGAGCACGGCCAGGATGAAGGTCACGAAGGGATCACGATCGCCTAAAAGCGGGTCGAGCAGCATGCGCGAGCCGGTTGCGAGGAGCACGACCCCGACGGCGACGAGGCAATGGAGAGGCCGGGAGCCTTTCAAAGGAGAGGGAAGACGCACAGGGCAAGCTCCATCTCCGTGACGTACCGGACGGATCTTAAACGAATGACTTGGCGCTAAGGTTATAAGGAAAAACACCCGGAGAGGTCAAGGACGGCGACGGGGAATTTCTGACGGTCGGCTCCGGCCAGTCGGAAGAAGTTAATCTGCGAGCGGCTCGTTGCAGCTCGTTGCTGTCAACTTTTCCCCGTTTGGAAACGTTGATGGTCGTGCCCGCGATCCACGGGACCGTGCTTACCGGTACTTGTTGGCGGCCCGGTAGTCCGCCGCCAATTGTGTGAGATGTCTGGTGAGTTGCTCGAAGACGCCGGCCTTTGCCTTGTCCCGCGTACCGGACAGGTAGGACTCGATGTTCCAGGCCCGGACCGCGGTCAGGAGGGCGGTGTCGCGAAAGATCGCCTTGCGGGTGACCTCCAGGGCCACATGCCCGAAGAATCCGTGGAACGTGTCGGTCGCAATGTTTTGGAGATAGACCTTGTAGGCCACCCGATCGGGGCAGCCCGGCTCGACCTTCAAGTCCGGCGCCTGGGCGATGAGCCCGGACTGGATGGCGTTTCGCAACTCCTGGGTGGTGATCCCGAAAGACTCTCCCACGTCCAGGTAGTAGGCCTCGATGGAGACGCAGTCGAGCCTGCCCAGGAACGGATCGGCCTTGGCGGCCGCCGGGAGGACGCAGAGCAGGCACGCAATCACCAACGACCGAGCCTGAACCATACGACGTCTGCGCATCATCATGGCTGCCTCCGCTCCGTTGGACCGATAGAGAGAAGCTGGCCTGGCCCTTTCCCTGGTCCCCATTCTCTTACTTTTCCCTCTTTCCCTCAATAGGGTGGCGACTCGAGGCACCGAGGCGATGGCCGGAATCGAGAGAGTCCGCACGGTTGCGCCAGCGCCAGCGCTGTGTTATCGTGGCCGCCGTTCGGGACCGGGCCGTCCGGTCGCTTGACACGGCCATGGGACTGCGCTTGCTCCTCCGACGAGACATCGCCCATCGCGGCTTGCCGACTGTTCCTCCCTCTCCATCCCCTCGAGGGTGACCCCCCTTTCTGGCGAATTCACGAGCGTGCGTCGAAGCGACCATCATGTGATCGGGAGCCGGCCGCGCGTCATCCGCGTGGGGTGGTCCGCGCTCCTCTGTCTGTCTGCCTGCGTCGTCGGCATGGCGGGAGTGCCGGCCTGGGCCCAGGCCGGTGAGCCGGAAGGCCCCACGGTGATCCAGGAGGAATCTATCACTGAGGGGGTCAAGGCCGTTGTGGACGACGCCAAGGCCCTCCTGACCGCTCCGCTTCGGATGGACCGCGGGGACGCCCTCAAGGTCGGCGGCGCCTTGGCGGCCGTGGGCGGGATGTTTGCGGCGGACAAGCCGATCCGCAATCTGGTGTCGAGCAATCAATCCTCCACGGGCAAGAACGTGGCCGACGGGCTCAATACGCTGGGAAGCGCGGGAACTCTGGCGGGCTTCAACGCCGGCGTCATCGCGCTCGGCGTGGCGCAAGAGTCCTACGGAGGAAGCGGCAAGCTGAAGGAAACGGGCCTCGTCAGTTTGGAAGCGGAAGGCTTCGCGGTGGCGGCCACCGCCCTGCTCAAGGGATTGACGGGCCGGTCAAGACCGGACCAGAATCAGGGCACGACCCACTTCCGTCCTTTTTCGGGACTCAACGGTTCCTTCGCGTCCACCCATGTCGCGGCGAGCTTCGCGGTCGCGACGGTCTTCGCCGACCGGTATGGTGCGCCGGCGGGGATGGTGGGCTACACGCTCGCCACGGCCGTCGCGGCGGCCCGCGTCTACAGCGACCAGCACTTCGCCTCCGACGTGGTGGCCGCCGCCCTGATCGGCTGGGGGATGGGGTACTTCCTCAGCAAGCGCCACGGCGCGGACGAGGACCCCACGGCCTGGCAGATCCAGCCCGTGCCGATGGGCGACGGGTTGGGGGGCGGGGTGATGGTCGGCCGCCGGTTCTAAGACCGCGGCTCCTTTGCTTGACACCCGGTTTCGGCTGACGATATGCTCGCCCCATCGTTTTCCAGGCCACCTGACACGGCTGCTACCTACCAGATGACCATCGCCAACGGAGCCGGCCGATCTCGTGCGAGCCACGGAGCCGGACGGCGCGACGGAGCGCCGCTCCTGATTCCCAGGCCGCTCGCGGCCGCGCTGCTCCGGCTTTACGACGTGCCCGATCCGCGTCGGCCGGGCCGTCTCATCCGCGGTTACGACCGGCCCCATGCGCTCCGCACGGCCCGGATGTGCGCGGCCGTGGCCTTGAAGCTGGGCCATCCGCTGCGCCGAGTGGTGGCCTATCAGATCGCCTGCCTGCTGCACGATCTGGGCCGCGCAGGCCTCGACCGGCGGCGGTTCGGCGCAATCTGGTCCTGGGCCCGTCGGCACGGCATTCCGACCAGGCCGCGCGAGTGGCGCGCCGTCCACCCGGACACGTCTTACGGGAAGGAAACGGAGGCGTTCCTGTTCCGCTACGCCGCCGAATTGGAAAACGTCGGCATTCCGGTGGATAGCTGGACCCGCGAACAGGTCGAGATGCGCCTGGGGTACGCGCGCCGGCTGGCCCGTCGGTTGCGGGAGGTCAGGCCGAGCCTCGCGAGGCTGGGCGTGTCGTGGGCGCCCTGGATGAGCCGGGTCATGCTCTACTACTACTACCCGGAGAAGCTGGACGGCGCACCGCCCTGGGTGCGCCAGCTCGCGGAGGTGTTGGTCGCCTGCGAGCAGTTCGAGGCCTACTGCAACCGGCGCCGCGGACGCGATTACTACACGCGCACCGGGGAAAGCGTGGCGGACGCCTCCGGGTATCTGGAAAAGCTCCGGGTCGAGGGGATTCTCAGCGAGCGCGTCGTGACCGTCCTGCGCGACCTGGCTGCGGAGGGCGCCTTCGACCGCATTCTGGCTGAGGCGCAGGGCGCGCCCTTGCCCCGGCGGGAGATCCGGGCGCTGCGGGCGCTGGCGTCGGGGGAGACAGCATGCCGGTGAAGACGGTTCCGCTTCGGCTCGACCTGCGGGGCGGCACGCAGGTCGAGAACATCACGAAGCTGGTCCAGCAGGCGGTGGAGCGCGCCGGCCTTCGGGCGGGCATCGCCACCGTCTTCATCAAGCACACGACCGCCTCGGTCCTGATCATCGAGGACGAGCCGGGCATCCGGGCCGACACCAAGAGCCTGTGGGATCGCCTGATCCCGGCCGATCCGGCCTGGCAGCACAACATCCGCAATCCCGGGGAAGACAACGGCCATAGCCACCTGCGGGCGCAACTCCAGGGCTCCTCCGTCACCATCCCCTTCACGGACGGCTCGCTGCTGCTCGGCACGTGGCAGCAGGTGGTGGTGGTGGACTTCGACACGCGGGCCAGGACCAGGGAGCTGGTCGTCCAGGTCATCGGGGAATGACGCACGAGCTTCAGTCGCCAGGCCCATTGAACACGTACTCCACCAGCCGGTTTTCCGCCCAATAAGCGTCCTCGCCCGCCCGAGACCGTTGGAAGAAGCCGCAATGGCCCCCGTGCCTGGGCGCGACCAGCCTGATCCATCTGTTGGCCCTGAGGGCGGGCGCCTCGAAGATCGAGTAGGGGATGAAGGGATCGTCCTGCGCGGCGATGACGAGGGTCGGCACCCGGATGCCGCCCAGCACATGGCGGGCGCCGGCCCGCTCGTAATAGTCCTCCGCACTGGCGAAGCCCCCGTCCGGCGCCGTGTAGGTGCCGTCGAAGGCGCGCAGGGTCCCGATCCGGGCCAACGGCCTTAGGTCGAACGTGCCGGGAAAATGCGCCGCCTTGCGGCGAAGCCGCGCCTTGGTGCGCCTGAGGAAGTACCGCTGGTAGAACCAGTTCCCCGGCCGCTCCAAGGCCGCCACGCAGGCGGCCGGATCAATGTTCGGACAGACGGCCATGACCCCGCGCAGCGCCGGTACCCCGGTGCCGATCTCGCCGGCCATCTTCAAGACCAAGTTCCCGCCCATCGAGTAGCCGGCCAGCCAGATGGCTTCCAGCCCGTCCTTCGCGGACAGTTCCATGACCACGGCGGCGTAGTCCCCGCTCAGGCCGGAATGGTAGAGCGTCGGCGCCAGGTGTTCCGTCCCGCCGCAGTTCCGCTGGTTGAGGCGGACGACGTTGAGCCCGGCCCGCCAGGCCTTGCCAGCGATCCCGAGCATGTAATGGGAGTCGCTACACCCCTCGAAGCCGTGCACGAGGACCAGGGTGCGGCACCGGAGGCGGTCCGGCTGCCAGTGACAGTAGCCCAGCAACTGCGTCTCGGGGGCGACCGGAAAGAGCCGGGCTTCGGAGGGGATTCCGTTGAGCAGGCCGGTGCAGGGGCGCTGACGCGGCACGATGGTCATCAGATGGGGGTGAAAGAGCAGCGGGTGAGGCTCGAAAGCCGGGAACGGGACGGATCGGTCCGCGGGAGAGGCCTTCACGATGCACCGGCGCCGTCACAGAGCCGGCAGTCCAGAGCCGTCCCGATGCGGCCGGCCCGCCCCTCGTCCGTCAACACCCAGGGCCGTTCGACGAGCGGCGGGTTGTGCCGGACGTGCTGGCTGTGGGCGCAGTCCAGCTCCGCCACCCAATGGCCCTCGTCGTCCCGTCGAAAGCCGACGATCGTTCGCTTCACCGGGCACGGTCCCTTTCGGGGACGGCCCCTCCGGTCCTGAGGGCGGCCAGGTAGGCCAGGAGGTGGGCCATCTCCCCGTCCGTCAGGAACTTCTTCGGAAACATGGCCGTCCCCGGATGTCCGAACTTGATCGTCTGAAGCCGCTGCGCGTCGCTCTCCGATTTCAGACCGGCGGGGTTGCGCAGGTCTGAAGGCTGCGGGTCGAGGCGGCCCAACTCCTCGGCGAGCTTCGCGGAGAACTGCGAGCGGCGGGCGAGGTCTCCGTCATAGCCGTGGCAGGTATAACAGCCGCCGATACCGTTGAAGATCCGCTTGTCTTCCTCCGTCTCACCGGCCGGAGCGGGAGGAGGAGCGGCCTGGACGGCAAAAACCGTCGGAGGCCATGCCCAGATCGCCGCGACCGTGAGCGGGGCGAGCAACCTGAACATGAGCGGCCTTGACATCGGCACCTCCTTCCCTTCGGGAAATGAGCCATCCTGGATCGCGGAACAAACGCGCCGTCGAAACACCCGTTCGTCGAACTTAACGCTCCGGATCGCCGGGAATCAAGCGGCGGGAGCCCGGTCGACCGTGAGAACGGGTGGGCGAGCCATCACAATGGCCGAACGGTGCGCGAATCCGAAAATGTTTTGCGTTCGTATGCCCCTTGTGGTAGAGAACCCTTCAAGGCTTTCACTCACACGGGCAATTTCGTAGAAAGGTACAAACAGAATGGTTTGCGCGAAAGGCCGGCGCGCCGAAGCCCGTCGAGTTCTGCACGGACTCGTTCAGATCGGACTCGCTGTGCTGCTCCTGCTGTTTCAATGGCAGGTGCCGGGTCTGTCCGGGACGAGCCGGGCTGACTCCTCCGCCCAGGCCGTCCTGGAAGACGCGGATGAGACCGATGACCGGCTCGTGGCCCCGCTCGGGAAGTCCCTCGCCAAGATCGGGATGGCGTTCCGTGCCTCGACGGAGAAGCCGCTCCAGACATCATCCCTGACCCGCTCAGTCGAATCGTCCCATGAAGCTCGGAATCCACCGACCTCCGTCCTGGTCGTCCGTGCTCCTCCCCCGTCCGATTTTTCCTGATCCGCTTTCCACGAGCTTGGGTTGATCACTTGATGGCCCGCCTTCTGTCCGGGCAGCCGGTTCATGACGACGGCGTGCGGGCAAGAACGGCGTAACATTCCATAGAGGGAGGATGCTTCTATGTTCAGTTCGGCGATTCGAAGTCAGCCACTGTTGCTGGGACTCAGCCTGCTTCTCCTCCTGGTCGGGTGCTCCAAGAAGGTCACCTCGTCCGTCCAGGACCAGAGTTTGACGGCCGGCCCGCCCAAGGCCGAGGCGAAACAGGAAGTACCGTCTCCTCCCCAGGAAGCCCCGCTTCCTCCCAAGGAGGAAGAGCGTGTGGTGGAGCCTCCTCCGCCGCCGCCAGCCGTGGCGGAGCCGGCTCCCGCGGCTCCGGAAGTCGCCCGTGAAGCTCCGGCTGCTGCCGAGCCGGCGGCTCCGTCCGTTCCCCAATCCATGCTGGGCGGCCTGGCCGACGTCTTCTTCGACTATGACCGGTTTGCCATCAGGAACGACGCGAAGTCGGTCCTGGATGGCGACGGCGCGCTCTTGAAGGCGGAAAACGGATGGAAGCTCATGATCGCCGGCCACTGCGATGAGCGCGGGACGGTGGAGTACAACCTGGTCCTGGGCGAGAGGCGGGCGCAGGCGGTCAAGCGGTATCTGGAGGATCTCGGCGTGCCGGGCTCGAGCATCCAGGTCACCAGCTTCGGCAAGGAGAAGCCGTTCTGCACGGAACACAATACTGAGTGTTGGCAGAAGAACCGCCGGGTCCATTTCTCGATCCAGTAGGCCGAAAGACCGGGACAAATCAGGCGGACGGAGACCTGAACGGCAAGGGCCGCACCTCGTGAGAGGCGCGGCCCTTGCTGTTGATGGCTCCCCGGGCAGGACTCGAACCTGCGACCAACCGGTTACGAGTACCCCCGGCATTTCTGCCGGGCTCGGACTATCTCTTCACCCGCCTGGAAACCAGGGGAGGGTGTCGGGCGCTGGTGAGGCCTTATTGGATGGGCTCCTCAGCCTCTAGTCTCTGCACGTTCCTGCCTACGTTCGAGCCCTTCGGCAGGCTTCGCTCAGGATTACCCTTCCTGATCCAAAACGATCAGGGGCGGGCTTCCCTGAATTCACCCGATGTTGCAACCACAGTTTCCTGTGGAAGCTGCAGTCCGGCGTGAACGGGCGTTCACGCATCCCTACAGCCGGTCGCTCTACCAACTGAGCTACCGGGGAACACAACCTGATGTGATGTAGTGAGTGATGCCGTTCCGGTTCAGCGCAAACGTGGGGGATTCTAGCACAAACTGGATAGTCTGTGGACAGTTTTTTCGAACGAGCGCGAGGTCAGAGGCAGCAACGGGAGCTAGGTCCCGAAGTCGGCCTCGTCCTCCTCGTCGGCCGCGTCGGAGGTGCCCTTCGACAGGGCGGCATAGTGGCGGGCCCAGGACAGGTAGATGTTCCCGCTGTCGCGCATGGCGTCGGCGCCGCTCACGAGCTTGCCCGCCAACTCCGGGTCCTTGCCGCCGGCCTGGATGACGGCCGCCCTGCGCTCAAGGGCTTCCGGGAACTCCTTCAGCAGCGTCGTGAGCTCGTTGAGCAACTCGCTGAGTATGTTGTCCTCGTTCATCATCGCGACATCCTCGAACAAAAAACCCCACGGCGCGAACGCCATGGGGTTCTTCGGTGTGGGAAGCGCTCGGAAGCCGTCAGCCCTGGTACGCTTGTCCCAGTGCGGCGGACTCCCCCTTCTTCGACGCGAGCGTGCCGTCGGCGCTGACGGCCACCATCACGATGGCCTCGTGCTTGGCCGCGTTGCACACGGTGACGCAGAGCTCGCAGCCCTTGCACCGGTTGATGTTGACCTCGGCGACCATCTTCGTGACGTTCAGATCGAGGCAGTTGGCTTCCGGGCAATACATGATGCAGAGCCGGCAGCCTTTCTTGGCCGTGCACTTTTCCTCAATGACTTGCGCGACGTTGTACATGCGTCCGTGATCCTTCCTAGGCCGCCGCCGGCAGGCCCACGCGGAGCTCGATGTGGTTCTTCTCCGCCCATTCCGATCCGATCTCGTAGGCCCGCTTGACCGTCGCCAGGTTCTTCTGCAGCAGCATTTCCTTCTTGGCGAACTTCTTCTTGATCGCCTCGTCCAGCGAAGCGGTCCCCCCGGAAGCCACGAACTTCTTGCCGAACCGCTCCTGCAAGGCGCCGTCGAGCGCTTCCAGGGACACGCACTTCGTGATTCCGGCCACGGACCCGATCATGGTCATGTTCGTCGAGAGCTCCGTGCCGGCGATCTCCAGCGCGATCTGGGTGCCCTTGATGTAGAACACGGCGACCTTCAGGTTGTTCAGCCGCTCGATGTCCTCCTCGGAGAGGAGCGGGACGTCCGAGTTGATGATGACGACGCCGCCTTCCTTGATGCCCGAGTAGAACGGCATCGTGTAGCTCTTCCCCAGCGTGATCACCTGCGGGTGGAACACCTCGATCACGTCGGGGAAGACCAGCTCGCCCCGGTCGTAGATCCGCTCGACGCCGATCCGGCAGTAGCTCTCGGCCGGAGCCATGCGCTTCTCCGCGCCGAAGAACGGGTTGGAGATCGAGAACTTGCCGTCCCGGTTCGCGGCCATGGCCATGACGTGCGCGGCCGTGACCGCCCCCTGGCCGCCCAGGCCCGACATCCGGATGTTCAGTCGCTTCTTGATCATGTGCCGCTCCTTCTGCTCGTGCGTATCCGGCTTCGGGGCGCTCAGGCTTCCTGGGACGCCAGCTGCTTGGCGGCCGCCTTTTTCTCTTTCTCCTTGGCGGCCAGCTCGGCCAGGAACTGCTTGGCCGGCTCGCTGACGAATTCCTTGTAGGCGAACCGCTCGGTGGGCTTCTCCGAGTCCCGCATCTCCTGCAGCCCTTCCATGCTGTTCTTCCCGATTTCCAGGATGCAGGGGGTGTAGAGCTGGATGTAGGTCGGGCCGAGCTCCCGGGCGACGAAGACCGCGTTCCGGATGACCCGCTCGACCACCGAAGGCTTGCTGACCGTGCACTGCACGACGTAGTGGCAGCCGGACTCGCGCGCGATCTCCGGCAGCCGCACCTTCTCGAATTGCTTGCCGATCGGCGCCATCTTGGCCACGAACCCTTTCCGCATCAGGCCGCTCTCCTGGCCGCCGGTGTTTGCGTAGAGCTCGTTGTCGAAGCAGATCGTCGTGAACTTTTCCTGGCGGAACCAGGCCTGCAGCGTCATGTCCAGGCCGATGTCCACGGTTGCGCCGTCGCCGGCCAGCACGACCACGTCCTTGACCTTTCCGGGGAAGCGCACCGTCAGCGCGCGCTTGAGGCCTGAGGCGATCGCGTTCTGGTTGCCGAAGAGGGAGTGGATGTTGTGCACGGCCACCATCGGGAAGACCAGGCTGGTGCAGCCGGTGGATCCCACCATGACCGTATCCTCCGGGTTCGGCAGCGAGGCCAGGATGTACCGGAAGGCCATGGACTCCGGACAGCCGGCGCAGAGCGAATGCTCTTCGATCAGCTCCTTGGCCGTGCCGATGTCCTTCCAGCCCCGGTCTTCCTTCCCGTAGGTCGCCCGCTGGACCAGGTCCTGGTACTCGGGCGGCATGATGTCGAAGAACTCCGGCGCGATCTTTATCCGCTCTTTGCTCATGAACGCCTCCTCTTCAGCAAGAAGCTCTCGGTCATTCGCCGGCCGCTTTCAGCCTGCTGCGATCAGCTCCCGCGGCCGGCCAGCGACACCGCCCGCATGCCGAGGGTCGTCTTGATCTCCGACACGATGATCTCGGGCGGCATCGTCATGCCGCCGCACACGTGCGGGCCGGCGTGCACGCGATCGCTGTTGGGAACCGTGGCCCGGATTTCCTTGGCGAGCCAGCCGGTCACGTTGAACTCCGGCACGAAGATGTGTTCGGCGTGCTTCGTGGCCTCGCGGATCTCCTCGCCGGGCCAGGGCCGCAGCGTCTTGACCTTGACTAGGCCGGCCCGAACCCCCTCGTCCTCCAGCATTCGGATGGCTTCGCGGCCCTGCGAAACGGCCGTGCCGGAAGCCACGATCATGATGTCCGCGTCGGTGTTCTCCGCGTCGATCAGCCCGTCCAGCCAGGCGATCGTGTGCTTGCGCGAGCGCTCGACCGCCGCCCAGATCTCCTGCTGCCAGCTCGCGTGGGTCGCGTAGCTGATGTAGTTGCTCTTCATGATGAACGGGTCCCGCATCATCCGGACCGGCGGGCATTCCATGTCCATGCAGGGCACCGGGGAGCGGTAGGGATCGTAGGGCGGCAGGCACATGTCCGCGGGCGTGAGCTGGACCACGTCCTTCGTGTGGGTCACGAAGAACCCGTCGCAGCAGAGCGCCAGCGGCAGGTGCACGTCCGGCTCCTCCGACACCATGTAGCCCTTCAAGATCCAATCGAAGAAGTCCTGGGCCGTCTCCGCGTGCCAGACCAGCATGCCGGTGTTCATCAGATAGGAGATTTCCAGCGTGTCGGGCTGGATCGAGAGCGGGGAGTTGATGCCGCGGCAGGTCACGATCATCTGGATCGGGAGCCTGGCGCCGGCCCACATCGGGAAGTTCTCCATGGCCCGCATGGTGCCGGGTCCGGCCGTGGTCGTGAACACCCGCGCGCCGCCGAAGGCCGCGCCGGCGCACTGGGACATCACGGCGAACTCGCTCTCGCCGCGGAAGTAGTCGCCGATGTAGCCCTCCGCGAACAGCTCGCCGATCAGGGCCGCCGCCTCGCTCTGCGGGGTGATCGGGTAGGCGATCATGACGTCGCAGCTCGCCCGCCGGATCGCCTCCTTGATGACCTCGCTCCCGGTGTAGAACGACGGGGTGCGCGGCGCCTCGAACAGCATGCGCCGAGGGTCGGTGTAGGTCTGTCCCTTTTTATTCTGCGTCCCGATGAGGGATTTGGTCTCCGCCATGGCCCCGGCCTCCTTGACTTGTTTCACGAGCCGCGCGGCACGCGGCTGCTGTGCTGTATGGTCCCGTCCCGCTCAGTGCGAGGCCTTCGCTTGTCCGGCCCCCGGGTTGAACTTCACGCTGCCTTTGAGCTTCTTCACGGTCTCGGCCAGCCGCATGATCTTTTCGTAGGTCGCGTCGCGGAACGACAGCATCGCGTCCTCGTGGCCCGCCTGCGCGCACATCGCGATCGTGTAACAGGCGGTCCCGCCGCGGATGATCTTGAGCGACAGGTTGGCCTGGTGGCAGTGCACGCCCACGAACATGCAGCAGTCGATCTTGTTGTGCCAGATCGTCAGGTTCGGATGGTTCGGATTGATTTCGACCTCGGGGTTGATCTTGGGGTACTTGGGGCGGTAGTCCGGCATGGGGATCAGCATCGGCTTCTGCTGCGGCGTGACGCATTCCTTGATGGTCTCGTACAGGTGCCGGATGGCGGTCGCCTTCTTCGCCGCCTTCTCGTTCCAGGCCCACAGGACCAGCGGGCCCGGGAAGATCGTCGGCACCTTGGCCAGGAGGAACTGGCGGGCCGCTTCCTCCATCGCCTGCTCTTCCGGCACGATCACGCCGTGGATGTGGCCTTCTCCCGGATTCGGCAACCTAATGCCCATCGAGGCCGCCGCCGGCGGCAGGAAGTGCTCCGGGCCGGGCATGACGCGATACTGACTCATCCCTATCTGCTCCTCGGCCGTTTCTCTAACCCGGGTCTGGACGGCCGCTTCGAGGTGGATGTCGCCGCAATGGATTCAACCATGCGTACTCTATGCTTTTTCTCCCCCGCTCTGCAAGGCCGCAGAAGGCCCACACGTCCGCGCTTATGGGCTATAACCGCCGGACCCAATAGGCCTTTGGGACTAACCCGACAACGGGGCAATTATCGAATTCTCACGCCGACTTAAACGCAAGTATAGCGTCCATTCTTTCGGGTTGTCAACGAGGATGAGACGGCCCAGGCCGGTCGGACCGGCGGGACACCGGCCCGAGGGCACGAGGAGGGCCAAGGGGTTGGGCAGGGGGCCGGGAAAGGGGCCGAGTTAGGGCAGTTCCGCGCAGGCCTCCTCCGCCCCCAACGAGCAGGCCTGCTCGAAATCGTCTTTTGCCAGCCGGCCCTGCAGTTGGCGGCGGTAGAGCTTGGCCCGGAGGAGCAGCGCCTCCGCGTTGGCCGGCTCGACCCGGATCACGGCGCTCAGGTCGGTCAAGGCCCGGTCCAGGTTGCCCAACTCCGCATGGATCCGGCTCCGGAGCAGCCGCGCGTCTTTCTCGTGCACGATCCAGCTCTGCGGCGAGTCGTCCCGCAGCACCTGGTTGAGCGTGGCGAGAGCCTGCCGCCACTGCTTGGCGGCGACCTGCTTCTTGGCCATGGAGGCGGAGAGGACAATCAACCGTTCGCGGGCCACGTCGAAGAACGGGTCCAGCTCCAGGATGCTCTCATAGTCCCGCGCGGCCTCCTGCATCTTCTTCTGCCAGGTGTACGCGTCGCCGCGCCCCAAGAGCGCCCAGGTGCTGGTCGGATCCAGGGCCAGGGCCCGGTTGAAGTCCGCGATCGCGCGATCCACGTACTCGCCGAGCTGGGCTCGGGGGGCCCGCTTGGAGAAGGTGAGCGAGGCGATGCGCAGGTAGGTCTGGCCCCGGACGACGTAGGCGTCCACGTACTGTTCGTCGGCGGCGATGGCGCGGGTGGCCAGGTCGATCTTCTCGGGCAGGCTGGTCGTGCGGATCGCGGCCCGCTCCAGCTCCATCGCGGCCTGCCGGCTCTTCTGCTCCTTGGCCGGATCGGGTTTGGCTTCGGCCGCCGCCTTGAGCTGCTTGCGGAGGCTGTTGAGCTCGGTCTTGAGCTTGCTGTTCTCGGTCTGGAGCTGGCGGTGGTGGGAGGCCAACTGCTCGTCGGACGTGACCCGCTTCACGGCTTCAGCCAGCGCGTCCAGGTGGACCGTGGCCCGGATCCTGACGTAGAAGACGAGCCGGTCCTTCTCCAACGTCCGCCGCTTTTCCAGGATGTCGGTCTGGGTGATCGCGGCGGCGATCGTGCGGACGCCCAGGGAGTTGAGACGCGAGGTCGTCCCGTTGGCGCGGGTCTCGACGTCCTGGGAGACGGCCTCGACGTAGACCCCGGCTTCTTCGACCGCCTTGCGCTTGGCCCGCAGAAGGGCCGCCTCCTCGGCGCCGACCAGGGTGTCCGAGTCCCCCATGACGTAGGTCGCCTCGGCCTCGATCACCTTGACGTTCTGGGCATAGAGGGGGGGCGCGAGCAGGGCGGCGCTGAGAAGCCAGACGGGGAGCGGAGGGGCCCTCATGCCTCTCATGATAGCGCCGGAGGCGGACCGGGGCAACGATCGGCCCGCTCTCGGCGCGGGCCAGGCGGGGGCCTACTCCTGGGGCTTGGGGAGGACCTGCATGAAGGGGTGGACCTCGTAGCGCGCGAAGACGCCGTGGACCACGTAGGGGTCCCCCTTGGCGAAGGCCTCCGCGTCTTCCAGCGAGTCCGCCTCAATGACGATGAGGCTGCCGGCCTTGTCGGTCAGCGGCCCGGCCAGCACGACCCGTCCCTGGGCGTCGAGCGCCTCCATGCGGGCGAGGTGTGCGGGCCGGTGGGTCTTGCGCAGCTCGGCCCCCCGGGGCCCGTCGAAACCGAGGATCACGAATTTCATGAGAAGCCGTGTCCGGTCCGGAACGGACCGATCGGAAGCCGCGGGCCTATTCCTCGAACTGCGGCAGACGTTGGCGGCCGGTGTACCCGTTGTTGACCTCGTGCCACCACCGGATCTCCGTCTCGCCCAGTTTCCAGCAGAGGTAGACGATTCGGCCGTCCAGCATGTGCGGGAAATCGCAGAGCCCGATGTCCAGGTCCTTGACGAGCACGCCCGTCTCCTGGATCGTCTGCAGATTGTCGCTGATCTGCTCCAGGGCTCCGATGTAGTGGATGCCGGCGAAGCTCCCGCCGCCGAGGTGGGCCTTCGCGGCCGCTTTGCCGATCTCGGCCTTCGTGCGGAGCAGCACTTCCCGCGCCTGTTTCACGCAGGACAGGTGCTCCTGCAGCTGGGGAATCAGCCGGTTGGCCTCGGCGAGGGTGAAGAGGCGCTCGACGTTCTGCTCTTCCGGCTGGCCCATGGGGCGATTCTTTAACACAAACGGGACCGTCGCGCAACGGGCGGGAGACCGGCCTGTCCCCTGGGGCGAGCGGCTGTGCCGCGGCCTGCGCCGGGCGAAATAAACTTAGGGTATTGACAAGCGTGCGGATCACCGATTAGTATGGGGCACGATCCAGCTTCCCGAAAAAACAACCGGATACGCTTCCACCTCTATATCGCTTCCCGGGGCTGATCTCGAACCAAGACAGTTTGTGTGAGCAGGCGGTCGGCGGATTGTGGCGCGTGCCGCCACCTGTGGGGGAGCCACCGACTTCACATGGAGACCCAGGTCATCGACATCGTCGTCCCTCGCGGGCCGCTCTCTCCGCATATCGGCCAACATCTTCGTCCATAGTCAATCCATGCCGGTGATCTTGTCGCGTCGTGTCATGACCCGGGGCCCTGTGCGGCCCTTGTAGTCAGGGACGTTACGTTCATGTTAAGGGAGAAGACCATGTATCTTGCCGAGTTGAAGCAGAAGAGCATTGCGGATCTGAACGAGGTGGCGCGCGAGCTGAAGATCGAGGGGGCGGCCAACCTGCGCAAGCAGGAGCTGATCTTCGCGATCCTCCAGGCTCAGACGGAGAAGAACGGCGTCATCTTCGGCGAAGGGGTGCTGGAGACCCTGCCCGACGGGTTCGGGTTCCTGCGTGCCCCGGACTCGAACTACCTGCCGGGTCCGGACGACATCTACATTTCGCCCTCGCAGATCCGGCGGTTCAACCTGCGGACCGGCGACATCGTGTCGGGCCAGATCCGTCCTCCGAAGGAGAGCGAGCGATACTTCGCGCTGCTCAAGGTCGAGAAGGTCAACCTTGAGGACCCCGAAGTCGCCCGCGACAAGATCCTCTTCGACAACCTCACGCCGTTGTACCCGGAGGAGCGGATCAACCTGGAGTTCGACCAGGAGGAATATTGCACGCGGGTCATGGACCTGATCACCCCGATCGGCAAGGGACAGCGGGGACTCATCGTGGCGGCCCCTCGCACCGGCAAGACCATGATGCTGCAGGCCATCGCGCGGGCCATCCTCAAGAACCATTCCGAGATCGTGCTGATCGTGCTCCTCATCGACGAGCGGCCGGAGGAGGTGACCGACTGGCAGCGGCAGGTCAAGGCGGCCGAGGTCATCAGCTCCACGTTCGACGAGCCGGCCCAGCGCCACGCGCAGGTGGCCGAGATGGTCCTGGAGAAGGCCAAGCGGCTCGTCGAGCACAAACGCGACGTCGTGATCCTGCTGGACAGCATCACGCGGCTGGCCCGGGCGTACAACACGATCGCCCCCCCGAGTGGCAAGGTCCTCTCCGGCGGGTTGGACTCCAACGCGCTCCAGCGGCCGAAGCGGTTCTTCGGCGCGGCCCGCAACATCGAGAACGGCGGGAGCCTGACGATCATGGCCACGGCGCTCGTGGACACCGGCAGCCGCATGGACGACGTGATCTTCGAGGAGTTCAAGGGGACCGGCAACATGGAGGTGCACCTGGATCGCCGGCTGGCCGACAAGCGGATCTTCCCCGCCATCGACATCAGCCTGTCCGGAACCCGCAAGGAGGAGCTGCTGGTGGACCGGGACCGGCTGAACAAGATGTGGATCCTGCGGAAGGTCCTGAGCCCCCTCGGCACCGTGGAGGCGATGGAGTTCCTGATGGACAAGATCGGGGGAACCAAGACCAACCAGGAGTTCCTCCAGTCCATGAACCGGTAGGCTTCGCGCAGTTGTGGGCGAAATTAAAAACTGACAACTGAAAACCTTAACGCTTGGAGTCGTCATGAAGAGCGGCATTCATCCGGAGTACGTCGAGGCCACCGTCAGTTGCGCCTGCGGGGCCCGGTTCAAGACCCGTTCGACCGTGGGAGACCTCAAGGTGGACATCTGCTCGCACTGTCACCCGTTCTTCACGGGGACGCAGAAGATCGTGGACACCGAAGGGCGTGTGGAACGGTTCAAAAAGAAGTACACGGCCAAGAAGAAGTAGCCCGCGACCGGACTGGATCGGTTAGCTTCAAAAGATCCTGCCTCGAGGAGGGGCAGGGTTTTTTGTTTGTGGGGCCGGCGAGGCGCGCGCGGGCTGCCGCGACGCGCAGGGGAAGAGGGACTCATGGCGGGGACGGACATCGCTGAATCAGGCATGGCGGCGCTGCTCCCCAAGTGGGAGGGCGTCGTCCGGCGCTACGAGGAGTTGACCCGTCAGCTCACGGACCCGTCCGTCCTCAGCCAGCCGCCCCTCATCCACAGGCTCAACAAGGAGCGGACCGAGATCGAGGAGCTGGCCCAGCTTTTCGAGGTCTACCAGGGACTGCTCAAGCAACTGGCCGAGGCGTCCCAGTTGCTCCAGGACTCCGGGACGGACCAGGAACTGCAGCGGCTGGCGGCGGACGAGGTGCGCAGCCTGAAGGAGCGCCGGCGGGAAGTCGAGGAGCGGGCCAAGGAGCTGCTCGTCCCGAAGGACCCGCGCGACGACAAGAACACGTTCGTGGAGATCCGGGCCGGGACGGGCGGGGACGAGGCCGCCCTCTTCGCCGGGGACCTCTTCCGGATGTACGTGAAGTACGCCGAGCGGAAGCGTCTGCGGGTCGAGGTGATGGAAGCGAGCGAGACCGGCATCGGCGGCTACAAAGAAATCGTCCTGCTGGTCGAGGGCAAGGGCGCCTACAGCCACTTCAAGCACGAGAGCGGCGTGCACCGGGTGCAGCGCATCCCGGCCACCGAGGCCAGCGGGCGCATCCACACCTCCACCGTGACCGTGGCGGTCATGCCTGAGGTGGACGAGGTGGACGTGCAGATCGACCCCAAGGACCTCAAGATCGACACCTTCTGCTCGTCCGGGCCGGGGGGCCAGGGGGTGAACACGACCTATTCGGCGGTGCGGATCACCCACGTTCCCACGGGGGTGGTCGTGAGCTGCCAGGACGAGCGGTCCCAGCTGAAGAACCGGAACAAGGCCATGCGTACGCTGCGGGCGCGGATCGTGGAAGCGGAACGGGCGAAGCAGGAGGCGGAGATCGCCCAGAGCCGGAAGGCGCAGGTGGGTACCGGCGAACGGAGCGAGAAGGTCCGCACCTACAACTTCCCGCAGAACCGCGTGACCGACCACCGGGTCGGGCTCACGCTGCACAAGCTGGATCAGGTGTTGGCCGGCGATCTGGACGAGATCGTGGAGGCGCTGCGCGCGGACCAGGCCAAGGCCCTGGCGATGGAGGCGTGATGGAGGCCCTGGCTTCGTCCACCCGGGACACCACCCTTGCGGATCTGCTCCGGCGGGGACGAGCCCTGCTGGCCGAAGCCGGGATCGAGCAGGCGGACCGGGAGGCGGGCTGGCTCGTGGAGGGGGCGCTGGGGCTCTCCCGGCTCACGCTCCACCTCGAGGGGCCCCGTCTTGTCTCCCCGGAGGAGCAGCGGCTGGCCTCCGAGCGTTTTGCGCGGCGCGCCGCGCGGGAACCGCTCCAGTACGTCCTCGGCACGCAGGAGTTTTGCGGTCGCGAGTTCGAGGTGGGGCCGGCGGTCCTGATCCCGCGGCCGGAGACGGAGGGGCTGGTCGAGGAAGCGCGCCGGCGGTGCGCGGAAGTCCCGCAGCCGCTCGTCGCGGACGTCGGCACGGGGTCTGGCTGCATCGCGGTGGCCCTCGCGCACGCGCTTACCCAGGCCGTCCTGTACGCGACCGACGTCTCCGAAGCGGCCCTCGAGACGGCCAGGCGGAACGTCCGGCGGCACGGGGTCGGCGAGCGGGTACGGCTGCTGGCCGGCGATCTGTGCGAGCCGCTGCGCCGGCTGGGCCTGGGCGGGAGGCTGCACGCGATCGTCTCGAACCCGCCCTATGTCCCGACCGCCGAGCTGGCTTCGTTGCAGCCGGAGGTGCGGGACCATGAGCCGAGGCTGGCGCTGGACGGAGGGCCGGACGGGTTGGCCTTCCACCGGACGCTCCTCCGGGAGGCGCCGGAGCTGTTGGTTCCGGGGGGATGGCTGCTGCTGGAAGTGGGCCAGGGGCAGGCCGATTTGATCCGCGAGACGGCCAGGGAGCTGGACGGCTACGGGGAACCTCACATCGCGAAGGACGCGGCCGGCATCGAACGGATTGTCTCCCTCAGAAAACGTGATGGGTGACGCGTGATGCGTGATGAGTTACAGAGAGAATGGATTCCGGGCGAGCGTATTCGTTGTCTGTCACTCGTCACGCGTCACCGGGGACCCGTTGCTCCGGGAATGCAACGGGTGCCCCGCGTCACGGTCTTGTGATGGATCGAATCATCATCACAGGGGGCAAGCGGCTGGATGGGAGCGTCCGGGTCAGCGGGGCCAAGAACGCCGCCCTGCCGATCCTCGCCTCCACGATCCTGGGCGGCGGGGACTGTCTGCTCACGAACGTGCCGCGCGTCGTGGACGTGACGACCATGGGCAAGCTGCTCGGCATCTTGGGCGCCTCGGTCAAGGCCGAAGGGAGCCGGATGGCCGTCAATGCGGAGCGGCTGCACTCGACCGAAGCCCCCTATGAGCTGGTCAAGACCATGAGGGCCTCGGTGCTGGTGCTGGGGCCGCTGCTCGCACGCTGGGGAGAGGCGACGGTTTCCCTGCCGGGCGGGTGCGCGATCGGGACCAGGCCGGTGAACCTGCACCTGGCCGGCTTCGCCAAGATGGGCGCCGAGATCGCGATCGAGCACGGGTACATCCACGCGAAGGCCAAGCGTCTGCGCGGGGCGCGCATCTACCTGGACATCCCGACCGTCACCGGCACCGAGAACCTGTTGATGGCCGCCTGCCTGGCCGAGGGGACCACGGTGATCGAAAACGCGGCGAGGGAGCCGGAGATCGGCGACCTGGCCTCGTTCCTCGTCAAGCGGGGCGCCAGGATTGTCGGGGCCGGGACCGACCTCATCACGGTGGAGGGGGTGCCCCGCCTGTCCGCGGCCGACCACGAGGTCGTCCCGGACCGGATCGAGACCGGGACCTTCCTCACGGCCGGCGCGATCGCCGGCGGGGACATCTGCGTCGAGGGCTGCCGGCCGCGGCACCTGGAGGCGGTGCTCGTGAAGCTGCGCGAGGTCGGGGCCGAAGCGATCGAGGGCAAGGAGAGCGTGCGGCTGAAGGCCCCCCGACGGCCGAGGGGGGTGGACGTCAAGACCTTCGCCTACCCGGGCTTCGCGACGGACATGCAGGCGCAGTTCATGGCGCTCATGTGCGTGGCCGAGGGGACGAGCGTCATCACGGAGACGGTGTTCGAGAGCCGGTTCATGCACGTGCCCGAGTTCCGGCGCATGGGGGCCGACATCAAGGTGGAGGGGAGCCACGCGGTGGTCAACGGGGTCCAGAAGCTGGCCGGCGCGCCGGTCATGGCCTCGGACCTCCGGGCCAGCGCGGGCCTCATCGTGGCGGGGCTGGCGGCGGAGGGGGAGACCGTGGTGTCGCGGGTCTATCACCTGGATCGGGGCTACGAGCGGATCGAGGAGAAGCTCGGCGGGCTGGGGGCCGACATCCGCCGGGTGAAGGGAGGGGTCGTGGAGGCTCGCGCCGAGTCATGATCACGGTCGCGCTGTCGAAGGGCAAGCTGCTCGCGCCCACGCTGGAGCTGTTCCGGCGGGCCGGCATCGCCACGGACGGGCTGTCGGCCGAGAGCCGCCGCCTGGTCTTCCCCTGCCCCGAGGCGGACCTGACCCTGCTGATCGTCCGGCCGAGCGACATCCCGACCTACGTAGAGTACGGGGCGGCCGACGCGGGGGTGGTGGGGAAGGACGTGCTGCTGGAGCAGGAGCGGGACGTGTACGAGCCGCTGGACCTGAAGATCGGTTATTGCCGCCTGTCGGTCGCGGCGCCGCGCGGGCAGGAGCAGCGGGACCGCCTGTCGTCCAAGATCCGGGTGGCGACCAAGTATCCGCACGTCACCGAGGGGTACTTCAACCGCAAGGGCGTGCCGGTCGAGATCATCAAACTGTACGGGTCCATCGAGCTCTCGCCGATCGTGGGGCTGGCGGAGCGGATCGTGGACCTGGTCTCCAGCGGCAAGACCCTGAAGGCCCACAACCTGGTGGAGACGGACGTGATCGCCGAGTCCACGGCGCGCTTGATCGTGAACCGCGCCAGCCTCAAAATGAAGCACGGGGGCCTCACGGATCTGATCGCCAGGCTGAAGCGGGCCAGACCGAAGCGCGTCCGGTGAGCGGCAGGGCATCCGCGGTGAACCGCAGAGGGTAGAGCCATGAAGGTCATCTCGAGCAGGGACCGGGCGTTCAAGACGATGGTCAAGAAGGCCGCCGCGCGCTCCACGCCCCAGGGCGGCGCGGTGGAGAACTCCGTCAAGACGATCCTCAAGGCCGTGGAGCGGGGCGGGGATCGGGCCGTCCTCCGCTACGCGAAGAAGTTCGAGCGGGTGTCCCTCAAGCCGGCCGAGATCCGGATCAGCCCCGAGCAGGTCAAGGAGGCCTACTACCAGATCCGCAAGGAGGAGGGGGACGCGCTGCGCTACGCGGCCCAGCGGATCATGGCGTTTCACGAGCGGCAGAAGACCAAGACCTGGATGTACCAGGACAACGGCGCGACGCTGGGGCAGATGGTGATGCCGCTCGATTCGGTGGGGATCTACGTGCCGGGCGGCAAGGCCGCCTATCCCTCCAGCGTGCTCATGTGCGCGATCCCCGCCAAGGTGGCCGGGGTCAAGCGGGTGGTCATGTGCACGCCGGTGACGAAGAGCGGCATCAGCCCCTACCTGCTCGTGGCGGCGGACGTCGCGGGCGTGGACGAGATCTACCGGATCGGCGGCGTGCAGGCCATCGGGGCCATGGCTTACGGGACCAAGACGATCGCGCGGGTGGACAAGATCGTCGGCCCCGGCAACGTCTACGTGGCCGCGGCCAAGCGCCTCGTGTACGGGACCGTGGACATCGACATGATCGCGGGGCCCAGCGAATTGCTGGTGCTGGCCGACGAGACCGCCAACCCGGCCCAGGTCGCGGCCGACCTCCTCTGCGAGGCGGAGCACGACGAGGAGGCCAAGGTCTACCTGGTGACGACCTCGGACCGGCTGGCCAGGGAGGTCGTCCGCCACGCGGCGGAGCAGGTCAAGCGGCTCACGCGCGGCAAGATCGTCGCCAAGTCGCTCGCCCGGCACGCGGCGGCCTTCGTGGTCGGCGGCATGGAGGAGGCCATCGAGCTGGCCAACGAGCTCGCCCCGGAACATTTGGAGCTGGCCGTGGACCGGCCCTTCGACTATCTGGAGAAGGTCCGGCACGCCGGGGCCCTGTTCCTGGGCCGGTACACGCCGCCGGCGGTCGCGGACTACGTGGCCGGCCCCAACCACGTCCTGCCGACGGGCGGGACGGCGCGGTTCTTCTCGGCCCTCTCGCTGGACGATTACGTGAAGAAGAGCAACATCATTTCGTACAACCGGGAGGAGCTGGCCAGGGTCAAGGATCACATCGCGCGCATCGCCCACATGGAGGGGCTCGACGCGCACGCCAAATCGGTGGAGAGCCGGCACGCATGAAAAAGAGCGCAGGAGCCAACCGGCGGGTCGCGATCGAGCGCAACACGACCGAAACGCGGATCAAGGTGGAGCTGGCCCTGGACGGGAGCGGCCGCGGGCGGATCCGGACGACGATCCCGTTCCTGGACCACATGCTCGCCCTGCTCGCGAAGCACGGGTTCTTCGACCTGACCGTGAAGGCCAAGGGCGACACGGAGATCGACGACCACCACACGGTGGAAGACGTCGGGATCGTGCTCGGGGACGCGATCCGGCAGGCGCTTGGGTCGAAGGAGGGGATCCGCCGGTTCGGCTGGGCGGCGGTGCCGCTGGACGAGACCCTGGCCCAGGTGACCGTGGACCTGAGCGGCCGGCCCTACCTGGTCTACAACGTGCAACTGCCCCATCGCCGCATCAAGTCGTTCGACCTGTACCTGTTCGAGGACTTCTTCCAGGCCCTGGTCACGCACGCGGCGATGAACCTGCACGTCAACGTCCTCTACGGCCGCAATCCCCACCACATCCTGGAGGCCGTGTTCAAGGCGCTGGCCAAGGCCCTGGACCAGGCGACGTCCGTGGACGAGCGGGTCAAGGGGGTCCTGTCCACGAAAGGCAAATTGACGTGATAAGTGATGGGTGATGAGTGATGAGCAAGGAACTGGCCCGTAAATGACGTTCCGTCTTCACCGATCACCCGTCACCCTTCACCCATCACGGGTTCTATGATCGCCGTCATTGACTACGAGATGGGCAACCTCCGGAGCGTCCAGAAGGCCTTCGAGACGGCCGGGTGCAAGGCGGTCGTGACCCGCGAGCGGCGGACCATCGAGGAGGCGAGCCACGTGGTGCTGCCGGGGGTCGGGGCCTTCGCCGACTGTATGGCCAACCTGGAACGGTACGACCTGGTCGAGCCGATCCGCCGGTCCATTGCGGCCGGCAAGCCCTTCCTGGGGATTTGCCTGGGCCTGCAACTGCTGTTCAGCGAGAGCGAGGAGTTCGGCCTCCACAAGGGGCTGGACCTGATTCCCGGGCGGGTCCGGCGGTTCCCTTCCGACGGGACCGGTCTCAAGGTGCCCCACATGGGCTGGAACGCCCTGACGATCACGAAGCCGGCTCCCGCGCTGCGGGGCGTCGAGACCGGCGCCTACGTCTATTTCGTCCACTCCTACGTCGTCGAGCCGCGGGAGGCGTCGGTCGCCAGCAGCCTCACGGAGTACGGGCAGCCCTTCGTCTCCAGCATCTGGCGGGACAACGTGTTCGCCTGCCAGTTTCACCCGGAAAAGAGCCAGTCGGTGGGCCTGCGCATCATCAAGAATTTCGCCGAGTGGCGACCGTGACCGGTCACCCGTGAAACGTGAAAGGTGAGACGTGAGACGAGAAGCGAAAGATCGAGCCGGCGTTTCACCAGCCACTGTTTACTGTTCGCTGTTCACCCTGTTTTTTCTGGGGGGGTGCGGGCCTACGAAGGTGCAGACCGACACCTCTCCGGAGATCGAGAACTACCAGGTCAAGACCGTCGCGGTCGTGCCGTTCCAGGCGCTCCCCACGCCGCAAATCATTGATCTGCGCGACAGTCAAATGCAGGGGCCTCAAGGGGCGGTCCGCTCCGACATCTCGCTGGCCATCCCCCAGACCATCGAGCGCTACGACCAGCCGACCGCGACGGTTCCGCCCCAGGCGGCGGAGAAGCTGACGCGGATCTTTTACGGAAAACTGAAGGTGTGGCAGGGGCTCAAGGTCCTGTCCCCGGAAGAAACGGCGCAGGCCGTCAAGAAGCTGGGCGACACGAGCGGCCTGACTCCCGAGCAGGTGGCCAAACGGGTGGCGAAGCAGCTCTCGGCCGACGCGGCCCTGATCGGCCGCGTGCTGATCTATCAGGAGCGGGTCGGCGGGAAGCTGGGCGCCCAGCCGGCGACGGTGGGCTTCGAGGTGAAGCTGGTCAGCGTGGACGGGCGGGTCCTCTGGGTCGGCAACTATTTCGAGAAGCAGCGGCCGATGATCGAGGATCTCCCCGGCTTCGTCCAGCGCGGCGGGGTCTTCGTGACCGCCGACGAGCTGGCCCAGTACGGGGCCGAGCACGTGGTCAAGGATTTCCCCTTCGGCGTCCAGCCGGAGAAATAACCGTGAAAGGTAAAACGTGAGACGTGAAACGTAAAAAGATAAGACGAATGACCGAAAGATGTTTCCCCGCCGCGCATGTCTTTCGTCTCACGTCTCACGTTTTCCGAGGAGCGAGCGGACGATGCTCGTGATTCCCGCGATTGACCTGAAGGACGGCCGGTGCGTGCGCCTGCGGCAGGGCGACATGAAGGCGGAGACCGTCTATTCGGACGATCCGGCGGCGACGGCGCTCCAGTGGGAACGGCAGGGGGCCAAGCTGCTCCACGTCGTGGACCTCAACGGGGCGGTCGAGGGGAAGCCCAAGAACGTCTCGTTCATCGAGGCCATCGCCAAGACGGTCTCAGTCCCGGTCCAGGTGGGGGGAGGCATCCGTTCCCTGGATACGGTCCGGCTGTACCTCTCGGGCGGCGTCCGCCGGGTGGTGCTGGGCACGGCGGCGCTGCAGGACCGGACCCTCCTGGAGAGGGCCTGCGCGGAGTTCCCCGGCCGGATCCTGGTCGGGCTCGACGCCAGGAACGGGAACGTGGCGGTGCAGGGCTGGACCAGCCAGTCGGGCACGAAGGCCGCGGAACTGCTCCAGGCCCTGGCGGGGCTGCCGCTCTCCGGCGTGATCTACACGGACATCGGCCGGGACGGCATGTTGGAGGGGCCGAACCTGGCGGCGCTCCGCGAGATCGTCTCGGTCTCGCGCCTGCCGGTCATCGCCTCGGGGGGCATCTCGCGGGTCGAAGACATCAAGGCCGTCAGGGCGCTGGGCTCCCGCATCGAGGGGGCCATCGTGGGCAAGGCCCTCTACGACGGGAAGCTGGACCTGCGCGAAGCGATCGCCGCCGCCGCGTAGGCTCGGGGCGAGAGGGTGGACATACAGGGAGCGCAAGGCGGCAGTTCCCGAGCCCCTCACCGCGCGCCCCGCGCCTTGAGTTCGCGAAGCGAACGAACATGTTGACCAAGCGCATCATCCCCTGTCTGGACGTCAAGGACGGCCGGGTCGTGAAGGGCGTCTCGTTCGTCAACCTGCGCGACGCGGGCGATCCGGTGGAGGTGGCCCGGGCCTACGACAAGGAGGGGGCGGACGAGCTCTGCTTCCTGGACATCACCGCCTCCTACGAGAACCGCAAGACGATCCTGGACGTGGTGGCCAAGACGGCGGACCAGGTCTTCATGCCGCTCACGGTCGGCGGCGGGGTCCGGACGCTCGCGGACATCCGGGCCCTGCTCAAGGCCGGGTCCGACAAGGTCAGCATCAACACGGCGGCGGTGGAGCAGCCGGACTTCGTAAAGGCGGCGGCGGAGCGGTTCGGCACCCAGTGCATCGTGGTGGCGATCGACGCGAAGCGTCGTGGGGTGGACGCGAAACGGCGTGTCGGGCCGCAGGGGAACGGCTGGGAGGTCTACACGCACGGGGGACGGAGGCCCACGGGTCTCGACGCAGTCGAGTGGGCCAGGCGGATGGAGGCCGCCGGCGCGGGCGAGATCCTGCTGACGAGCATGGACCAGGACGGAAGGCAGAACGGCTACGACCTGGAGCTGACCGCGGCGGTGGCGGAGGCGGTTTCGATCCCGGTGATCGCCTCCGGGGGCGCCGGGACCCTGGAGCATC
Organism: Nitrospirota bacterium; assembly: GCA_040757595.1. Lineage (NCBI taxonomy): Bacteria > Pseudomonadati > Nitrospirota > Nitrospirota bacterium. The sequence continues at coordinate 231,117 of JBFLWP010000002.1, forward strand.
TCTACGAGGGATTCGTCAGGGGGAAGGCCGACGCGGTGCTGGCCGCCTCCATCTTCCACTACCGGACCTATTCGATCACGCAGGCCAAGACCTATCTGCGGGACCGGGGGGTCCCAATGAGAATGGTGAATGCGGAATGTTGAACGAGGGGGCGACGACGCGGGGACGTGGAGACGCGGTGACGCGGGGAGATCGCCGCGTCCCCCCTTCGCCGTGCCGCCAGGTCCGACACACTCCCTCGGTTCAGCGGTCTTGTTGGAGATGGACGTGACGCAGGTCAAATTCGACGAGAAGGGCCTGGTGCCGGCCGTGGTGCAGGACTGGCGGGACGGCACGGTCCTGATGCTGGGCTACATGAACCGCGAGGCCCTGGCCAGGACGATGGAGACCGGGTCGGTCCACTTCTGGAGCCGCTCGCGGAACCGGCTGTGGGAGAAGGGCGAGACCTCCGGCCACAAGCTGGTGCTCAAGGAAGTCTTCCTCGACTGCGACGGAGACACGCTCCTGGTGAAGGCCGAGCCGGTCGGGCCGACCTGCCACACGGGCGAGCGGGCCTGCTTCTTCACGAAGATGACGGCCGGGGCGCCGGAGCCGCGCACGGCGGCGGAGGCGGCGGGCGGCATCCTGGAGCGGCTCTACCAGACGGTCCTGGACCGGAAACGGTCGCCGACCGCCGGGTCCTACGTCTCCTCGCTCCTGCAGGGCGGCGCCGACAAGGTGCTCAAGAAGGTGGTCGAGGAGGCGGGGGAGGTCGCGCTGGCGGCCAAGGGCGGAAAGCGGGAGGAGATCGTCTACGAGGCGGCCGATCTCCTGTTCCACACCCTGGTCGCGCTCGGCTATCACGACGTCACCCCCCAAGAAGTCTATCAGGAGCTGGCAAGCCGGTTCGGGAAGAGCGGGCTGCGCGCCAAGACCATTGCGGCTGGGACGGGACCGTCGGGCCGGGAGCGTCGGGCCGGACGGGAGCGGCGGGGCAGCCGGGACCGCCGATCGGCTCAGGGCCAGCGGAGCGGGGCGGAGCGGCGGAAGGGACCGGACCGGCGGCAGAGCCGGGAGCGGAGGGGGAGACGCGCATGAGCGACTGCATCTTCTGCAAGATCGCCGAGAAGAAGATTCCCGCCAAGGTCGTCCACGAGGACGACCGCTGCCTCGCCTTCGACGACATCAATCCCCAGGCGCCCATCCACACGCTGGTCATCCCCAAGCGCCACGCTTCCTCCATTGCCGAGCTGACCGAGGCCGACGCAGGCCTGCTGGGGCACCTTATGCTGACGGCGGGGGCGGTGGCGAAGCAGAAGGGGATCGCGGAGTCCGGCTATCGGGTGGTCCTGAACACGGGCAGGAACGGCGGCCAGACGGTCTTCCACCTCCATGTCCACCTGCTCGGCGGCCGTCCGATGCACTGGCCGCCCGGATAAAGAGAGCAGCCAGCGCCAAGCGGGGCCTGTCGCCGAGCACCCCATCCGTCCTCGCTTCGCCCATCCCCCCGTGGGGGCCTTTCAACTCTCTGGTCTCTTGTCGGCTAGATGACACGGAATAACCGTTGGCACACCGCAGGTGCTCACCCCCTCCGCTGCGGGCAGCCTGGGGCCCTGCTCGGCGCCACCCGCCCGGTGAAATTCCGATCCAGCCGAGGCTAAAAAACGAGAAGTGACGGGGCCAGGCAGATTCCAAGCCTGGCCCCTGGTTTGCGGTCAACCCCGATCCGGACGAAGTGACGGATTGACGCCCGCTTGGGTTGATGCTAGCATTGTGCTAGCATGCTGAGGAGGGTGGAGCCATGGCACAAGTACTTGTCCGACAGCTTGACGACAAGGTCGTGGAGCGGTTGAAACGCCGGGCCAAAGAGCATGGCCGGTCCTTGCAGTCCGAAGTCAAGACGATCCTGGAGGAGGCTGCGCCGGACTACGAAGCGGCGTGGAGGCGGATCGAGCGATTTCGAAGCCGGCTCAAACGGTCGGGGCGTCGGTTCAGTGACAGCGCCGAACTCCTCCGCGAGGATCGGGACCGGTGAACCGTTATGTGGTGGATGCCAGCGTCGCGATCAAATGGTTCATCCCCGAGCGGCTTTCCGAGGCGGCGGGTCGGCTCCGCCAGGCGAACCACAGCTTGTCGGTACCGGCCTTCTTTTGGCTCGAAATCGGGAACGTTCTCGCCAAGAAGATTCGCCGGGGCGAGATCACCGGAGAAGAAGGCGACTTCATTCTGAAAGAACTTCGGCAGTTGCCGTTCCGGCGGCATGCCGATGAGAGGCTGTTCCGCTCTGCCTACGCCCTTGCGTTGCAGACGCAACGCAGCCTGTACGATTGCCTGTATCTGGCCTTGGCCGAAGTCATTGACGGGCGCATGGTTACCGCGGACCGCAAGTTCTACGCGGCGCTCATGGCCGGGGAACAGGGCCGACGGCTGCTCTGGGTTGAGGATCTGCCGCAGGCGACCTGAGAAAGCTTGCCGCGGCTGACGAATGGCTGAAGGAAGAACCGGGCGGGGCCTGTCGCCGAGCACCCCGTCCGTCCTCGCTTCGCCCATCCCCCCGTGGGGGCCTTTCAACTCTCTGGTCTCTTGTCGGCTAGATGACACGGAATAACCGTTGGCACACCGCAGGGTGCTCACCCCCTCCGCTGCGGGCAGCCTGGGGCCCTGCTCGGCGCCACCCGCCCGGCGAAACACCGTTCCATCCGCGGCGAAAAAGGAAAGGTATCGCGATGCAGGACCGGCCACCCAGTTGAAGTAACCTCGCACTAAGAATAAAAAAAGTAGAAAGGCGACGAGTCGCTTATTGGGACCCGTCGCCTTTCGTCGCGGTGAAGCACCGCGCCTCATTTGGAGCTTCGGCCTCGGCGGGTTGACACGATTCGCAACAAGACGTAGCCTGTTGCTGCCTCACCACTGCCGCTGATAAGGAGCCCGTTTTCTTTCGTCCGACACTGTCTTTCAGGGCAGGTTCTGGGTTTCTATGGAATCAGGACCTTCGGCAAGCACGTCGCCTCCATTCTCCACCGGAAGTTACTGGACCCGTAACCGTATGGAACTATTAGCGTGGTTTCGACGGAATGCTCCTTCCTTGGGAGAACTCTATGAAGGCGCGGTCAAGATGTTGTTCGAGAACACCATACCTGGGCGCACTCGCTTCATTGCTCATGCTGTTCGGGATATTCGAAACAGGCTTCCAGAGGTCATATCAGGTCTCAAGGGTGGAGCCCGCTTCGAGTGGAAGCAGCACTTGGATGAGCTCACAGACGCGTGGCAAAAAGCAGGGTTCTCCTTGGATAGCTCATTACCAGTTACTATGACCCAAAGTGGTACTTCCTCGGATTCTCGATCATCCAATGTTACATTGCCGCCGCATCTTTTTCGTAGGATTGCAAAGATGCTCGAGGAGTATTCTCGCACGCGCGAGACAAGAAGATCAGCAGCCATCAGGCTTTTTGAGGGTTGTGCTCCAGAGAACAAGCAACAAAAAGATGCCCTCGAACCGATAGTCAGCCAATGGATGGACATCACCGAGTGGTTTGTCAACACAGTACACGACTCTGGTCAGCCTGATGGCGATTATGATTGTGCTGAGTTTACGAGGCATTTCCTTCTGTTCGAAGACACTTTAATAGCGCTACTAGGTCAATTCTTTACGACTATCAAAGGACTCGATGAGATCCTGGAAGACACCAACTCCTGAGCAGGTTGATAGGGCCATCGCTCTTCTCGCTCACCCAGAACTGCGTCGGTACTTCTTCGACCGGCTTGAGAATCCTCACTGGCTTGAACCGCTGAAGCAAAAAGGATTCTTTGGGCATCCGCCCGCGGTTGTGAGAGACGAGGGAAAAGGGACTGTTCGATTTCCTCCATGGCCAGAATCGCGGTATTTAGCCCGCATGGCAGTGCATAATCCAGCAAAGGTGCTCGAGATAGCGCTATCGATCGAGACGGATAACATCCGCGTCAATGAAGATCTTTTGGACGCAGCGCTTGCAATGCCCGCCGAGATGGCAGCCACGCTAGCGTCGAAGGCACCAGCATGGATAGAAAGGCCATATTCCCCTTTTTGGCCAGAGAAGTTCGGTGATCTGGTCGGGCATCTGGCGCGGGGCAATCAAGTGGAGGTCGCCCTGACACTGGCGCAGAAGTTACTCGCCGTTCTACCGAGCCAGGGAGCCCTTTCTCAGGCGCGAGCGCGATTCGAGGCCTGGCATTACGAAGGCATCCTTGAGAAGAACCTTCCCGACCTGATCGCGGCGGCGGGAGTGCGTGCCTTGAATCTTCTGTGCGATCTCCTCAACAGCGCTATGCAGTTGTCCCGCGAACACATAGACGAGGAGGGAGGTGAGGACTACTCATACATCTGGCGACCTGCAATCGAAGGTGAGAGACACAGGGGCTTTCATGAGATCAGAGACCTCTTGGTTTCAGCAGTCAGGGATGCCGCTATACAGATAGTCCGGAAGGATCAAACGTTGCTCGCATCGGTACTCGACGAGTTGGAGCGGAGACCCTGGAAAATCTTCCGGCGGATTGGACTGCATGTTTCGCGTTCATTCCCGGGCAGTGAACCGGACTTGGTGCGATCGAGGCTTATGAATCGGACCCTGTTCGAAGACCGCGGGACCCAGCGCGAATACGCTCTTATGTTAAGGAATCGGTTTAGCCTTCTCTCTGCGGATGACCAGACGGAGGTCTTAGGCTGGATAGAGCAAGGGCCCGACCTCGATCGGTTTTGGGAGAGCCGGAAGGCTTGGGGAGAACAAATACCGACCGAAGAGGAGTCAGCGGCCTATGCGGGGCAATGGCGCCTCAGGCGCCTAAGGTGGATTCGAGACTCACTACCCACGGAATGGAAGCAGCGGTACGACGCCCTTGTGCAGCAGTTCGGAGAACCGCAGGACCCGGAAATGGTCCCAAGAGCCGAGGCTGTAAGGGTTGGTCCACGAGCTCCGAAAAGTCAAGAGGAGCTTGGCGCAATGTCTGCTACCGAGGTGATCGCTTATTTGAAGTCGTGGCTTCCGTCTGACGATGCACTTGGTCCTTCACCAGAAGGGCTAGGGAGGCAATTAAAGAACGTCGTCGCTGCTGAGCCGGATCGCTTTGCCCAGAGCGCATTCAGTTTTCGGGAGGTTGATCCGACATATGTCCGCGCGGTTTTGGAGGGCCTCCATGATGCAGCAAGGGAAAGACCGTTTCCCTGGGAGCCCGTACTTGATCTGTGTTTGTGGGTTGTCACTCAACCGAGGGAGATAGAAGGCCGGACCGTGAGGAAGTGGGATGCTGATCCAGACTGGGGGGCGACACGCTCTGCAATAGCAAGGCTTCTATCGGTAGGGCTTCAAGAAGGACAATATGAACTTCCGATGTCCCTACGTACCAAGGTTTGGAAGATTCTCTGGGAGTTGACGGAGGACCCCGAACCGTCACCACAGTACGAGAGAGAATTCGGTGGGACCAATATGGACCCAGTGGCTATGTCCATTAACACAGTGCGGGGAGAAGCCATGCACACTGTGGTGCGTTATGCCCTTTGGGTCCGTCGCTACATTGCGAAAGCTGAGGACGCTGAACAACGAATTACACGTGGCTTCGGAGAGATGCCTGAGGTGACGGAGGTTCTTGAAGCGCATCTAGATCCAGCACATGATCCTTCTCTTGCAGTTCGCGCTGTTTATGGTGAGTGGCTTCCTTGGCTTGTGCTCCTTGACCGTGGATGGACCACCGACAACCTGAGCAGGATATTCCCGGACAACGACAATCAAAGGAACTTTCGAGATGCCGCATGGGAAGCGTACATTGTCTTTTGCCAGCCATATGACGACGCTTTTTATGTAATAAAGGATGTATATGCTCGCGCTGTCGAGCGAATTGGCACGGTTGCTGCCGATAGTCGGCATCGTGGTGACCCGGATCAGCATCTCGCTGAGCACTTGATGGTTTTCTATTGGCGAGGCAAGCTGGATGTTAATGAGCAAGGGGGGGTACTGGGAAGATTTTACGAAAAGGCGCCAGATTCGCTTCGGGCGCATGCGATTGAGTTCATAGGGCGCAGCCTGAGTAACACCGAAGGTGCTGTGGAGGCAGGGGTCCTTGACCGACTTCGATCCATTTGGGCCATACGCCTTGGTTCCGCGCGCGCGGCGTCAAATCGTGAGACGCATGCTGGAGAGATGGCTGCGTTTGGGTGGTGGTTTGCCTCAGGTAAGTTTGACGACCCATGGGCGGTCGAACAATTGTTCGCTGCGCTCTCTTTGATACGAAAAATCGATGCAGGCTGGCTGGTTCTAGAGAGACTTGCTGCCCTAGCAGAGGCTATGCCCAATGAGAGTGTTCGATGTGCATTGCTGATGATTGAAGGGGATTTGAAGGGCTGGGAAATTCACGGCTGGCGAAACGAGTTGCGTGCCATATTGTCCACTGTTATTCGGAGCACTCGCCCCAACGCTCTCCAAGGAGCGGTAGAGCTCGTCAATCGTTTAGGTGCCAAAGGGTTTCTTGAGTTCAGAGATTTGCTCCCATCGGGTGACTTATCGCTAGACTGAAGAAAGCATGCTAGAAGTCATTGTTATGTGAAGCTAGGCGGACGAGTGGGCGTTGAGGGGTTTTGGCGAATAGTGGCGAAGAATCCGAGGAGAAGGCCCTGCTCCAGACGTTGAGGTCATTGACGAACGACGAGAAACGCTTCACGAGGGACGGGGGCGGCTTTTTTGCCGAGCTGGTTGAGGAGGGACAACCTATGGAGCTGGAAGAGGCCAGAGCGCGGATCGAGGCGGCCATCGGGCAGTACGGGCAGCGGGCGGCCAACGCGATCGAGTTGGTGATCAACGAGGTGCGCTCGGACCTCGGCGCGGCGGCCGTGAACGAGCTGATTGACGAATTCGACCTGGAGCTCCAGTACAACATCGCGCCCCTGGAATCGGACTATTCGAACTTCTGACCGACCCCCCCGTCCTTCCTTTCCCGCCCTTCCCGCGCCATTGACTTCCCCGTCACCCGTCTGTTAAATTGCAAGGTCAATTTTTCTGGATTTTCAAGCCCTTCCACTTCGACTGGCTCGGTTCATCACGGCACGGGATCACAGGAGCGGATTGGCGTGAGCCAGGGCCTCATTCCGGAAGACGTTCTCAACCACATCCGGGAACGAGCGGACATCGCGCAGGTCGTGTCCGACTACGTGACCCTCTCCCGGGCCGGGCAGAACCTCAAGGGGCTCTGCCCCTTCCACAGCGAGAAGACCCCCTCCTTCACGGTCAGCCCCTCCAGGCAGATGTTCCACTGTTTCGGCTGCGGGGTGGGCGGGAACGTCTTCACGTTCCTGATGAAGATCGAGGGGATGGAGTTCCCGGAGGCCGCGCGCGAGTTGGGGCGTCGCACGGGGGTGGCCATTCCCGAGACCCGCGGGGGCCAAGCGCAGAGCCGCGGGGACCGGCAGAAGCTGGAGCAGATTCACGAGGCGGCGGCGGCCTGGTTCCGGCGGAACCTGGAGGAGGGGGAGACCGGCAAAGAGGCCCGGGCCTATCTCGCCCGGCGCGGGATCACTCAGGAGACCATCGAGGCCTTCGGCGTGGGCGTCGCGCCGCCCGCCTGGGACGGGTTGATCCGCAGCCTGGGCCAGGCCGGTTACAAGCCTGCCGACCTGGCTGCGGCCGGCCTGGCCGTGCCGCGGGAGCGGGACGGGAAGGGCCAGCCAGGCGCGGCCGGCTACTACGACCGGTTCCGCGGGCGCGTGATGTTTCCGATCCGGGATCTCCGGCAGCGGGTCATCGCCTTCGGCGGGCGCGTGCTGGACGATGCGGTCCCCAAGTACCTGAACTCGCCGGACACGCCGCTCTTCAACAAGGGGCGGAACCTCTACGCCCTCGACCAGGCGCGCGAGGCAGCCGGGCGGGCGGACACCCTCGTGATCGTGGAAGGCTATTTCGACGCGATCGCGCTGCACCAGGCCGGAGTCCGGAACGTGGCCGCGACGCTGGGCACGGCGCTGACGCCCGAGCACGTGCAAACGCTCCGGCGGTTCGTCAAGCGGCTCGTGTTGCTCTTCGACCCGGATCCGGCCGGCGTGCGGGCGGCGCTGCGGACGTTGGACCTCTTCGTCGGCAGCGGGATGGGCGTGCGGGTCGTGTCGCTGCCGGCCGGCGAGGACCCAGACACATACATCCGCAAGACCGGGGCCGAGGCCTTCCTCCAATTGCAGGACCGGGCCCCCAGCCTGCTGGACTTTTCGGTCGAGCACAGTCTGCAGCAGGCGGCGTCCGGACTGCTGGAGGACCGGATCAGGAGCGTGGACGAAATTCTGCGGATTCTCCAGCGGACCGCCAACCGGATCGAGAAGGAGGAATGCACCCGCCGCGTGGCGGAGCGGCTGGGCATCGGCCAGCAGCGGCTGATCGAGCGGTACCCGGAGCTCCTGCCCAAGGAAGACCGTCGCGCTTCCCGACCCGCTCCCAGGCCGCAGGCCGCCGCGGCCGAGCCGCGGTTCAAGGCCAGCCCGGAGGAGCGGGACCTGGTCCACCTCCTCCTGCACGGCAAGCTGAGCGCCGCCCACGTCCGCTCCCTTTCGCCCGAGTCGTTCTCCGTGCCGGCCTGCCGCCGCCTCGTGGAGCTCGCGCTCGCACACCTGGACCGGGACGGCCGGGTCCTGGTCCGGCCGCTGCTGGACGCGGCGATGGCCGAGCCCCGGTGCGCGGCCGTCGCGACCGAGCTCTCCCTGCGGGACTGCCACGTGGACGACCTGAACGAGTACATCGCCGGCTGTCTGGAGACGCTGGAGCGGAAGCGGCACGAGCTGGCGCTGAACGAGCTGATCGTCAAGCTGCGCGCGGCCGAGCGGGAGGGGCGGGCCGAGGACGTGCGGCGGCTGAATGCCCAGGTCAACGATCTGCGGATGCGGAAGGCGGGCGTGCAGCACGCTCCGACCGTGTAAGGGGAGTGTCGAAGGAGTACCCATGCCGAAAGAAGAGTTGCTGATCGAAGTCAAGAAGCTGATCTCCCGCGGGAAGGAAAAGGGCTACCTGACCTACGAGGAGCTGAACAGCACGCTGCCGGCCGAGATGGTGTCCTCGGACCAGCTCGGCAGCATCATGGCCATGTTCAGCGAGATGGACATCGAGATCGTCGAATCCACGGAAGGGGACCGCTTCCAGAAGGCGGCCGACGGGGACGAATCGGGTGAGGAGGCCGAGGAGGGGGAGGAGTCCGAGGAGAACGAGAAGGAGATCGACCTGACCCCCGGCGTCCTCAGCCGGACCGACGATCCGGTGCGGCTGTACCTGAAGGAGATGGGCAGCGTCGCGCTGCTCAGCCGCGAGGGCGAAATCGAGATCGCGAAGCGCATCGAGGAGGGCAAGAAGGAGATCGCCTCGATCGTGTTCGGGATGCCGATGTCCATCCAGTTCGTCCTGGCGCTGCGGGAGAAGCTCAAGGCCGGCAAGATCGGCATCCGCGAGCTCGTGCCGGTGGCCGAGGAGGAGTTCGAGGACGAGGAGGCGAGCGAGCGCGACGATGAGGAGCTGCGCACCCGCACGCTGGACGCGCTCGGCAAGGTCCGCAAGGTGTCCCAGACGCTGATGGGCCTCTACGGCCAGAGCCGCCGGACCTCCAACAGCCCGGCGAAGCTCCAGCGCATCAGGAGCCAGATCAAGGACGTGCGCCAGCAGGTGGTCGAGAAGATGGAGTCGGTCAACCTGCACCAGGCCATCAAGGACAAGATGGTCCAGCGCGTGCGGGACATCGCGCAGGACATCCGGGCGGCGGAGCGGGAGATCGCCCACTGCCAGCGGAAGCTGGGCGTGCCCGGGGAGGCGGGGCTGGAATGTCTGCGCCGCTTGAACCGGGGCCGGCGCGATTTCCTCGCGGTGAAGCGCAAGGCCGGCCTGTCCGAGGAGGTTCTCCAGGAGGTCAAGAAGTCGTTCCTGGCGGCGCGCAGCCGCATCCGCCAGCTCGAGACCGACGAAGCGCTCGTCTCTTCGGACGAGATCAAGGAAGCGGTCCGGCACCTGGATGTGGCCGCGGAGAAGGTCAAGCGGGGGAAGGCGGAGCTGGTCGAGGCCAACCTGCGGCTGGTGGTCAGCATCGCCAAGAAATACACGAACCGGGGCCTCCAGTTCCTGGACCTCATCCAGGAGGGGAACATCGGCCTGATGAAGGCGGTGGACAAGTTCGAGTACAAGCGCGGCTACAAGTTCAGCACCTACGCGACTTGGTGGATCCGCCAGGCCATCACGCGCGCGATCGCCGACCAGGCCCGGACGATCCGGATTCCCGTCCACATGATCGAGACCATCAACAAGCTGATCCGGACCTCGCGGCACCTGGTGCAGCAGCTCGGGCGCGAGCCGACGCCCGAGGAGATCGCGGAGCGGATGGACCTGCCCCTGGACAAGGTCCGCAAGATCCTCAAGATCGCCCGCGAGCCGATCTCGCTGGAGACGCCGATCGGGGAGGAAGAGGACAGCCATCTGGGCGATTTCATCGAGGACAAGAAGGCCGTCTCCCCGCTGGAGGCCGCCATCCGCTACGACCTCCAGCGCCAGATCAACAGCGCGCTGGAGACGCTGACCCCGCGCGAGGAAAAGGTGCTGCGCAAGCGCTTCGGCATCGGAGAGAGCACCGACCACACGCTCGAGGAGGTCGGCCAGGACTTCGAGGTGACCCGGGAGCGCATCCGGCAGATCGAGGCCAAGGCGCTCCGCAAGCTGCGCCACCCCAGCCGGAGCAAGAAGCTCCGGAGCTTCGTCGAGAGCCTCTGAACCGTGAAACGTGAATCGTGGAGCGTAAAACGTAGGGAGAAGCGGAGTCTCACGCCTTACGGTTCACGTCTCACGGCGGAAACGGGCCCATAGCTCAGGTGGTCAGAGCGGCTGACTCATAATCAGTTGGTCCCAGGTTCGAGTCCTGGTGGGCCCACCATCCCAACCTTCGGTTGAGCCGCGCGCTCTTCATCGCTGTATCGCAACTGTCGCGCGCGGATAAAACCTTCCAGTGTTCCAGCCTTGATCCGCGGCTTCGTGAACCCGGCGGCCACTTCCCGACGGGGGTGGCCGCCGGAACCTTCAAGTAAACTCCTTCTTCCCTTTCGAGGTATCTTCAATTCATTGTGAGCATGACCTGGAACTGCGCCTTGCCGCTCACCCTGCGGTCGTGGGCGGCAGCTTTCCAAGCGAATTTAGCGGGGGCAATGGAAGGACCTTGACCGGTTAGCTTGTCGGTCCGGAGCGTATTGAAAAAGTCCGAGCCGACCAGCGCTCCCCCGGCAGGCCGACCGATTGACTCAACCACTGTCCCAACTCCTTTTCTTTGATCGGCTGGGGGAGCACCGTTTCGGTCCCTTGATAGGTCTCGAGGCCCTCGGCCGTGGACGCATCCGATCCTTTCACCAGCAGAAGAACCGGCAAGAGCATGCCCCGCTCCCGAAGAAATCTGCGCACTTCAGAATGGCGGTTGGCCGGTGGATCGACATCGAGCAACAGTCCGTCGAAATGCCAGCGTTGGAGCATCATCAAGGCCTCGCTCTGGTTGGCGACAGTCCGGAACCCGTACCCAAGCCCGAACAATAAATCTTCGAGCCTCTCTCTGGTATCCGGATTGCGCGCGACGATCAGGAGGTTCTTGGGCGTTGTCATCGCGTAGGCCCCTCCGTTGCGGATTTCGGATGGAGAGGATTTCGCAAGAGCTGTGCCCTGAGAGGATTCTTTGTTCCATCCCTGTTTAGCTTTTGGGGATGAGACAACTCCGTCCGTTTTTGTACAAAGCGATCCGGTTGGGGAAAGGAAGAATGCGGAGACTCCGATCAACCTTGGCCCCTGCTCAAAAGGCAGGTTCTGAGGCAATTGGCAACAGGAGGCTCGTTCCTCACTGACCTCAAATGCCTCATTCTTGTTGGTTCCTGTTTGATCCTGCCCGATGCCGCCCGGACGCATTCCGTTGATTTACTTGCCGCGGTCTCTTTTGGTTGTGCGTGGCACTCAGGATGCTCTTATCCCGCCGAGTCCGAGGATCTCGGAGGCCGGCATGGAGGATGCTATGGCTCAGCGCGCAGCAGTTGCCGACCGGATTCGGGACGCGGTCTCTCAAGCTCCTGGTTGCCTCCTCGACGATTTGGTCTCCGCCTGCTCGGATCTCACCTGGAATCAAATCTTCCTCGGGATCGATCATTTGGCCCGAACCGGGCACCTCCGGCTCAAGCCCGTTGGGCCGGGGCGCTACAGGGTTTGGCTGTCGGAGAGCCAGTGCCGTGATCGGCTGCCCTTTGATCGCGGTGGACCGGCATGAAGACGCGTCCGAAGATCGTGCGACGCGCCGTTCCGCCCAGGTGCGACCGTTGCGGCGGTCTCCTGGTGTTTGAATGGATCGGCGAGCTGAACGGCGATGACGGAACCTGGCGCTGCGTGATCTGCGGAGAGCGGATCGATCCGGTGGTCGTCGCCCACCGCCGCGAGATGGCGGCTCACGAGCCGCGCCGGTAGGGATTCTTGCGGCAGGCCATGACCGGGAGGTACGAGATGCGAGGGGGCGGATTGGCGTTGTGGATGCTGCTGGTCTCGACGGTCCTGGCTTACGGGCCGTCTTCGCCCTTGGCGCTGGCCAAAGTCCAGGTCGTGCTGGATGCCCAAATCACGGCGGACGAGAAGACGGTGAGCGAGATCGTCGCCGCGTTCGACCAGGCCGAATCGGCCGTCCAGGCCCGTGATGTGGATACCCTCATGACCCTCTACTCGAAGCGGTACAACTACCACCGGTTGAGGAAATCCGATGCCAGAAGGCTCTGGGAGGAGATCTTTGAATACCACCGCCAACTGCACTCGACCCACTTGTTCACCCGGATCGTGACTGCTGAGTCCGGCGGAGAGCTGAGAGCGGAGGTGACCTGCACGGGAGCCCTGTGGGGGATCGGAACCGAGTCGGGTCAGAAGGTCACCATCGACAGCTGGTCCGACGAAGTCCACTACCTGGTCAAAGAGGACGGAAAATGGCGGATCATAGGCAATGCCGGGGTTGCGCCGGAGACCCCTCGGTTCGGCCATGCTCCCCATCCTCTGTTCTGAGCATCGGTCTGTCTGCCGCTCTCGAATCATGAGGAGCACTATGCCACGGGGCATGATTCTGTTCGCGGCGTTGTTACTCGCCGGATGTATCCCGACTCCCGATCGGAACCCGCCGCCCCCGAAATCGGGGATGGCCAACCGGCACGCGGCCTTTACGGAGGACCGCCTCTTTCGTTTGTCCTTGGGTCGGACAAGCGGAGTGGAGGGCACGGCAACCTTGCCGCTTGGCAGCCGGTTCCCCTCGATCTTCGGTCGGCAACCCCGCTCCTGATACGTGTCGCCCACTCCTTGCGTCGGAGGCCTGTACAGTTCTGTACAGGTTGTTGCGCCGGGGACACAGTCCGCCAACGGGCCAATCCAGATCCATCGCGTTTAGGGGCACGCTCGTTCTAACTTTTTACGAGACCGATCGTCTTTGTTCTCGCGGTCGCCATTCTGTTCCGGCGCCCTCGTTCGACCGGCCCTTCTCCGGCACGTGTTCGGCACGAATCCTGCTGCGTCCGCTTGGTTGCCGTGTGGATGGGAGGCGCGGGCCGGAGCGATGGACCGGGGAGTCAAAGGCTACTTGCGGATTACGCGGCAGTTGGGAGGGGAGCCGGCCGTGCCCGGTACCTATCTGGTGCTGTTCGTCCCGTTTGGGATGGACAAGCCGACCCTCCAGCCCTGCCCCTGCGAGGGAGAGGCGGCGCTGGCCGCCTGTCTGCACGATCTGGGTCTCGGGCCGCCCGACGCAGCAAGGTTGGCGGAGGAGGCCAAGGTTTTTGCGCGTGCCACGGTCTGGGAGCTGGAGCTCTCCGACCAGCAGGTCAGGAAGTATTGGCCCCCTGTGTGAACGTCTCTCCGTCCTTCTCTCGCCGCCCCTTGCAACCGGGTCCGCCTTCGAGTTACGATGGCTCTCCTCCTTAGTTGTTGCCCAGAGGCGCTGTTGAACCCGCAGCTTCAGCCGCTCATCGAACTGCAGACCCTTGATCTCCGGATCGGCGAGATCAGGGAACACCAGCGAAAAGCCCCGGACCTCCTCTCCGCCGCGGAAGCCCCCCTCCGCGACGCGACCGCGATGCTCAAGGACGCGACCGCCGCCACCGAGACGCTCGGCAAGGAACGCCGCGATCGGGAGCGGGATCTGGAGGCCCAGGAGGCCCAGATCGAGAAACTCAAGGGCCGCCTCTCCGAGCTCAAGACCAACAAGGAGTACCAGGCGCACCTCTTCGAGATCGAGATGGCGAACAAGAAGAAGGGGGAGATCGAGGAGCAGATCCTCGTGCTCATGGAGCGGATCGAGGCCCAGCAGCGGGCTCTGAAGGAAGCCAAGGCCAAGGTGGCGGACGCCGAGCGGCTGTTCGCCCAGGAGAAGGCCAGGCTGGAGGCCGAGTCCGCCGGTCTGGTGACCGAACTGGCCCAGTTGGAGCAGAAGCAGGCGACCCTTGCGACGACGTTGGACCGGGAGTTGCTCGACCGCTACGGCAAGCTCAAGGCCATGCGCAAGGACCTCGCCGTGGTGCCGGTCAAGAACGGCACCTGCTCCGGCTGCCGTCTGCAACTGCCCCCCCAACTGGTTGCCGAGGTCAAGCGGTCAGACGAGATGAATGCCTGCCCCTATTGCCACCGGATTCTCTACTGGGACGGGGAACCGGTGAGCGTCTCGACGAGCCAGCCCCGACAGTTCGAGGAAGAAGAAACGGTCTAGATCTAAGTCCCAGCCGACGCGGCCAGCACCGCTTGCGTCGTCTTGAAGTGGAGCTTGGCCACGGTCCCCAGCCGGTCCTTCCCGTGCTTTTTGAGGATCATCCGCGCCGCGAGCTCGACCTGCTGTGACGCGCCCTTGGGAAGCGGGAGCCCCAGTTCGTCGGCCAGACGCCTGAGCCGGGTCAGGAACTCGGCCCGGGCCAGGACCGACGCGGCGGCGACCGCCAGGTCGGCTTCCGCCTTGGGCTGCTGGATCAATCGGATCTGCTTGCCCTTCTCCAGGAGCGCGTTCTGGATGAACCGCTCGTCCCCGAACTGATCGGCGATCGCCAGCGGGCACTCCACCCGCTCCAGCAGGTTTTCGAGCGCGCGGGCGTGGCCCCAGGCGAGCAGCCGGTTCAGGTTCCTGATCTTGGCGTAGAGCTCGTTGTAGCGCTGCGGGCCGATCGCGACCACGCTGTGCGGGCAGACCTGCTTGATGTCCGGGGCCAGCTCCAGGATCCGGTTGTCGGAGATCTTCTTGCTGTCCCGCACCTGCATGAGGGTCAGGTCCGACTCAGCGGCTTCATCCACGAAGACCGCCGCGACGACCAAAGGCCCGAAATAATCGCCCTTGCCGGATTCGTCGATGCCGATCCGGCCGGTTCCCCGGTTGGGCTGTTCCGTGGTCATGGGGTGTCGTCTGAAGGTGACGGGGGCATCGGTCGGGGAGCGTACTGTAGCAGAGGCCGAAAATCCGGTCAATCGGCTTGCAACCGGATGCCTCGGCGATTATACTGAATCGGCGCGATGGAGGGGACCGGATGATCGCTGGTGGGGAGACCGCCAGAGGAAAGTCCGGACTCCGCAGGGCGGGGCGCTGGGTAACTCCCAGGCGGAGCGATCCGACACCGGCACCACAGAGAACAGACCGCCGATGGCCGGGGGTCCGCGACAGCGGGTCTCGGGATCAGGCAAGGGTGAAACGGCGGGGTAAGAGCCCACCGCGTCCGTGGCGACACGGACGGCACGGTAAGCGTCGCCCGGAGCAAGACCAAATAGGAGGGCGTCCGAGGCTCGACCATATGGGAGTCTCGGAACGGCTGGCCCGGTCAGGCCCTCGGGTAGGTCGCAGGAGGCTCGGGGCAACCCGAGCCCCAGAGAAATGATCATCCCCGTCGCAGAGACGATCTGAGGCGGGACAGAATCCGGCTTACAGGTCCCCTCCAGCGCGCCCTTTTGATCGCCCGTCGCAACTGCCCCTCCGTCACCTTGCCGGCGCAGGCCTCTCGCGCCTCGATCAGGACGACCGGGATCCGGCTCCCATACCGGGCGGCGAGCGCCGCATCCTCGTCCACGTCCACGGTGAAGAGGCTGAACGGCGTCTCGGCCTGGAGCCGGCGCGCCATCTTGGCCACGACGTGACACAGGTGGCAATCGCGTCGCGACAGGATCGTGACGCGGATCGCGTGAGGCGTCGAACGGGCGCTCGGCTGGGCCATAGCCCGGCTACCGTAGCACAGTCGCCCGACGGCCCAAAAGACCATGTCTCCGCGCAGCGAGGGCTCTCTGCCGGCGAGCCGGACAGCGGCGATTTCTATTGACTTCTCCGACAGGTCGCTGGTACGATCTGCTCTCTTTCCTATTGTTTTTTCAGAGGGATTTCACTGTCGGCCGTGACGCGCGCTTGGAGGGGCCCTCGCCTGGGGAGCGAGCCCCGAAGGGCGGCGAGCCATACATACGGGAGCGGAGCGATGAAACTCACCGGGGCTGAAATTTTCTTGGAGTCGCTCAAGCGCGAGGGGGTAAAGACCATCTTCGCCTTGCCGGGCGGCGTCGTCCTGAAGATCTTCGACGTGCTGCACCAGCAGAAGGACGTCGAGGTGGTGCTCACCCGCCACGAGCAGGGGGCGGGCCACATGGCCGAGGGCTATGCCAAGGCCACCGGCAAGGCCGGCGTGGCGCTCGTGACCTCCGGCCCCGGCATGACCAACGTGGTCACGGCTCTGGCCGACGCCTACATGGACTCGGTGCCGCTCGTCTGCTTCACCGGTCAGGTGCCGACCAGCCTGATTGGGAACGACGCCTTCCAGGAGGCGGACAACGTGGGGCTGAGCCGTCCCTGCACCAAGTACAACTTCCTCGTCAAGGACGTGAACGACCTGGCGGTCACGATCAAGGAAGCCTTCTACATCGCCACCACCGGCAGGCCGGGGCCGGTTCTCGTGGACATTCCGAAGGACGTGTCCATGAACAAGACCGACTTCAAGTACCCCAGCTCGGTCTCGATCCGGGGCTACAACCCGACCTACGAGGGAAACAAGTGGCAGATCAAGCAGGCGGCCGACGCGATCCTGAAGGCCAAGAAGCCGGTCCTCTACGTCGGCGGCGGCGTGGTCTTCTCCGGCGCCTCAGAGGAGCTTCTGGAGCTGGCCGAGCTGGCCCAGATTCCCGTGGACATGACGCTGATGGCCCTGGGGGCCTTTCCCGGCGAGCATCCGCTCTCGATGGGGATGATGGGCATGCACGGCACCTACTGGGCCAACATGGCCGTCCACTATTCGGACCTCGTGATCGCGGTGGGCGCCCGGTTCGACGACCGCGTGACCGGCAAGGTGTCGGAGTTCTGCCCCTACGCGAAGGTCATCCACATCGACATCGATCCGACCTCGATCCGGAAGAACGTCCACGTGGACATCCCGATCGTGGGGGACTGCAAGCGCGTGCTGCGGGAGCTGAACCAGATCCTGAAAGCCACGGTAAACGGGGAGCAGCGGGAACTGCGCAAGCCCTGGTGGGATCAGATCAACGAGTGGCGGCAGGCCCACCCGCTCGCGTACGAGCAGGACCCGAACGGCGCGATCAAGCCCCAGCACGTGATCAAGCGGCTCTTCGAGCTGACCAAGGACCGGGACCCGATCGTGGCCACGGACGTGGGGCAACACCAGATGTGGTCCGCCCAGTACTTCAAGCTGGCGAAGCCGCGCCGCTGGCTCACGTCCGGCGGGCTGGGGACCATGGGGTTCGGCGTGCCGGCCGCCATGGGGGCTCAGGCGGCCTTCCGGGACAAGCTGGTCCTCTGCGTGGCGGGGGACGGGAGCGTCCAGATGAACATGCAGGAACTGGCCACGGCGGTCGTGCACAAGCTGCCGATCAAGGTCGTCATCATCAACAACCGGTTCCACGGCATGGTGCGGCAGTGGCAGGACCTGTTCTACGAGGGGCGGTACGCGTCCAGCGACCTGGACACGGTGCCGGACTTCGTCAAGCTGGCCGAGGCTTACGGGGCCGTCGGACTGCGCGCGGCCAAGGTCTCGGAGGTGGACGACGTCATCAAGCAGGCGCTGGCGGCGGACAAGCCGGTGATCGTGGACGTGCCGGTGGACCGGTACGAGAACTGCTATCCGATGATCCCGGCCGGCGGGTGCAACCACGAGATGATCCTGGGCGATCCGCCCGAGCTCAAGAAAAAGCAGGCTGCCGGCGCGCCGGTGACCCCGGAGGACAAGGACACGGTGCTGACGGCATAAGAAGAAGTATGAAGTCTGAACGATGAAGGATGAAGTCAGCGTTCCGACTTCATCCTTCAGCCTTGGTTTAGGATGGAACACATCATCTCGGTCCTGGTCGAAAACAAGTTCGGGGTGCTCTCGCGGGTGGCCGGCCTGTTCAGCGGGCGCGGGTTCAACATCGAGAGCCTGTCCGTCGCGCCCTCGCTGGATCCGTCCATGTCCATGATGACGATCGTCACCAAGGGCGACGACCGGATCATCGAGCAGATCGTCAAGCAGCTCAACAAGCTGATCGACGTGATCAAGGTCGTGGACCTGAACGAGAGCGAGTTCGTGGCGCGCGAGACCGCGCTCATCAAGGTCCATGCGAAGCCGGAGGACCGGGCCGAGGCCCTGCGGATCGCCGACATCTTCCGGGCCAACGTGGTGGATTCCACCCCGACCACCTACACGATCGAGGTGACCGGCGACATCAAGAAGATCGAGGCGATCATCAACCTGCTGCAGCCGCTCGGCATCAAGGAACTGGTCCGGACCGGCCGGGTGGCCATCGCGCGGGAGCCGATCCGGCCCGCCGCCGCGCAGCCGAAGCGGATCGCCAAAGAATAGGCGAGAGGCAAGGGGCGCGAGGCCAGAGGCCGGACCCAATGCTGAGGCTTGCAACCGCGAGCCCTTCGCCACGGGCCACGGGCCGCAACGAGGAGTTGTCAAGATGAAGATGTATTACGATCAGGATGCGGATCTCCAGCAGATCCGGAGCAAGAAGGTCGCGATCATCGGGTTCGGCAGCCAGGGCCACGCCCACGGGCTGAACCTAAAGGAGAGCGGCGTCAGCGTGGTGGTAGGGCTCCGGGAGGGAGGCTCCTGGCGCAAGGCCGAGGCGGCCGGCCTCAAGGTCATGCCGACCGCGGACGCGGCGAAGAGCGCGGACGTCGTGATGCTCCTGGCTCCCGACGAAGCCCAGCCGGCCATCTACCGCAACGACATCGCGCCGCACCTGAAGAACGGGGCCTACCTCGCGTTCGGCCACGGGTTCAACATCCACTTCGGCCAGATCGTGCCGCCGGCCGGCGTCAACGTGTTCATGGTGGCGCCTAAGGGCCCGGGCCATCTGGTCCGCTCCGAGTACACGAAGGGAAGCGGGGTGCCGGCGCTGCTGGCCGTCCATCAGGACCCCAGCGGCGATACGCGCAAGGTCGGCCTCGCCTACGCGAGCGCGATCGGCGGCGGGCGGGCCGGGATCATCGAGACCACGTTCCGGGAGGAGACCGAGACCGACCTCTTCGGCGAGCAGGTCGTCCTCTGCGGCGGACTGACCGCTCTGATCCAGGCCGGTTACGAGACGCTGGTGAACGCCGGGTACTCGCCCGAGATGGCCTACTTCGAGTGTCTGCACGAGGTGAAGCTGATCGTGGACCTGATCTACGAGGGCGGCATCGCCAACATGCGCTACTCGATCAGCACCACGGCCAAGTACGGGGACGTGACGCGCGGCCCGCGGATCATCACCGACGAGACCCGCCGGGAGATGCAGAAGATCCTGGCGGAGATCCAGAGCGGGCAGTTCGCGAAAGAATGGGTGCTGGAGAACCAGGCCAACCGTCCCGTCTACAACGCCCTGCTGAAGAAGGGCGAGGCCCATCCGATCGAAGAGGTCGGGGCCAAGCTCCGGGCCATGATGCCTTGGCTGAAGAAGGGCAAGCTGGTCGACAAGAACAAGAACTGAAAGCGGTTGTCAGTCGTCAGTGGTCAGTTTCAACTGATGACTGATCACTGATCACTGAAAACTCGAAGCAATGGCGGACCGGGCCGTCGGAATTCCGATCGTCAGGGAAGGGCTGCCGTTCGTGGCCGCGACGGGCGGCTCGGCGGCCTTGGCCGGAGCGCTCGGCTGGACAGGGCCGGCCGCGGTGCTGGCCGGGCTGGCCGCCTTTACCGCCTGGTTCTTTCGCAATCCGCGCCGGGTTGCGCCCCTCGCGGCCGGGTCGGTGGTGGCGCCGGGCGACGGTCGGGTCATCGCGATCGCCGAGGAGTTCGAGCCCCGCTACCTGAAGGATCAGAGCATCCGGGTGAGCATCTTTCTGAACGTCTTCGACGTGCACGTGAACCGGATTCCCTGCGACGGCGCGGTCGAGGAGGTGGCCTACCAGCCGGGCCGGTTCGTGGCGGCCGACAGGCCGGAGGCGACGCTGCGGAACGAGCAGAACGCTCTGATGATCAGGACCGCCCAGGGCGCCAAGGTGCTCTGCGTCCAGGTGGCCGGGCTGATCGCGCGGCGGATCGTCTGTTGGGCTTCGCCCGGCGAGCAGGTCCGGTGCGGCGACCGGTACGGCCTGATCCGGTTCGGCTCGCGGATGGACCTGTTCCTGCCGCTCGGGGCGAAGCTGCTGGTCCGGGTTGGGGAACGGGTGAAGGGGGGCGAGACCCTGCTCGCCCAGTTCGGCTGAGGGGGAAGCGATCATGCGTCCACCGTTCATGAAAACCGGCCGGTTCAAGTTCATGAAGGATCCGAAACGCCGGCGCGGGGTGTACCTGATTCCGAACCTGCTGACGACCGGCAACCTGTTCAGCGGACTCTTCTCGATCCTGGCCGTCTTCGACGCCAACTACGTGGCCGCGGCGGTCGCGATCCTCGTGGCGATCGTCTTCGACATGCTGGATGGGAAATCGGCCCGTTGGATGAACAGCACGAGCCAGTTCGGCGTGGAGTACGATTCGCTGGCCGACCTCGTGTCCTTCGGGGTGGCCCCGGGCCTTCTGATCTACTCCTGGGCGCTCAGCACGCACGGCATGCTGGGCTCCGCGGTCCTGTTTGCGTTCGTGGCCTGCGGCGCGCTGCGCCTCGCCCGGTTCAACGTGATGACGGCGACGACCGAGAGCAAGTACTTCACGGGGCTCCCGATCCCGGCTGCGGCGAGCGTGATCGCGACGCTGGTGATCTTCGACCATCACATCGTGCGGATGGGAGCCGAGATCAAGCCGCTCCTGATCCTGATCGTGACGCTCTCGTTGGCCTTCCTGATGGTCAGCACGGTCAAATACCGGAGCTTCAAGGATCTCAAGTTCCGGGGCGGGCAGCACTTCAATTACCTGGTCTGGGCCATCCTGGGGCTGATGCTCGTGGTCGCCTGGCCGCAGTTGATGCTGTTCGTGCTCGCGGCCGGCTACGCCCTGCTGGGGCCGGTCGAAAAGGGCGTCACCCTCGTGGCCAAGACGTTCGGGAGGCGGGAGCCGGCCGCGGAGCAGCCGGTGCTGGAATCGAAGGACTAAACAGGGTAGACTGGAACGGCTGGGAAGAGGAGTAGTAGGCGGTCCCGACGGAAGGGAGAGAGCTGGTGGATGGTGCGAACCAGCCTGGCGGCCGCCGAACTCGCCTCGGAGCCGGGCCCGTGAAATCTCCGGAGTCGGAGGGGGTAATGGGTCCCGCCTGACCCCCGTGACGGGTCCAACGAAGGGTGCCCGGGGCGACGCTGGACGCCGGGCGCTGAATCAGGGTGGTACCACGGAGCGCGTAAGCCTTCGTCCCTGGCCTGCCTGGGAGGAAGGCTTTTTCGTTTTTGAGGAGGGTTGAGCCATGACGCGCATGATCCGGATCTTCGACACCACCTTGCGCGACGGAGAACAGTCGCCCGGAGCCAGCATGAACGTGGAAGAAAAGGTCATGGTGGCCAAGCAGCTGGCCAGGCTGGGGGTTGACATCATCGAGGCGGGGTTCGCCTACAGCTCTCCCGGCGACTTCGAGGCGGTCCGGCGGATCGCCCTTGAGGTCGAGGGGCCCACGATCTGCAGCCTGGCCCGGGCCAGGCCGGAGGACATCGACCGGGCCTGGGAAGCCCTCAAGGGCGCGCCCAAGGTGCGCATCCACACGTTCCTCTCCACCTCGGACATCCACCTGAAGTATCAGTTCCGCATGACGAGGGCCGAGGCCCTGAAGCGGGCGGTGGAGATGGTGCAGCGGGCGCGGGGGTACGTGGAGGACGTGGAGTTCTCCCCGATGGACGCGACCCGGTCGGATCCCGGCTACATGCACGAGGTGCTGGAAGCGGTGATCGAGGCCGGAGCCGGGACCGTGAACATCCCGGACACGGTCGGCTACACGACGCCGCAGGAGTTCGGGCGTCTGATCCGAGGGATCCGCGAAAAGGTGCGCCGCATCGACCGGGCGGTCATCTCGGTCCATTGCCACAACGACCTCGGCCTGGCCGTGGCCAACTCGCTGGCGGCCGTGCTGGAAGGGGCCGGGCAAGTCGAGTGCACGATCAACGGGATCGGCGAGCGGGCCGGCAACGCGTCGCTGGAGGAGGTCGCGATGGGCCTCCGCACGAGGAAGGACGTCTACGGGGCGGACACCGGCATCCGGACCGAGGAGATCACCAAGACGAGCCGGCTCGTCAGCAAGATCACGGGCATGGTCGTCCAGCCGAACAAGGCGATCGTCGGCGCCAACGCCTTCGCCCACGCCTCCGGCATCCATCAGGACGGGCTGCTGAAGGAGAAGAGCACCTACGAGATCATGAGACCGGAGTCGGTCGGGCTGGTGCAGAGCAAGCTGGTCATGGGGAAGCTCTCGGGCCGGCACGCGTTCCGGCAGAAGCTGGAGGAGATGGGCTACAAGCTCACCGAGGAGGAGCTGCACCACGCCTTCGCGCGGTTCAAGAAGCTGGCGGACCAGAAGAAGGAGGTCTACGAAGAGGACCTCGAAGTGATCGTGTCCGAGGAGATCGCGAAGATCCCCGAGCGGTACGTCCTCAAGCGCCTCCACGTGGAAAGCGGGACCGACCAGGTGCCCACCGCCCAGGTGGAGCTGGAGATCGACGGCCGTCTCATCAAGCAGTCAGGGACGGGCGACGGGCCGGTGGACGCCGCCTACCGGACCATCGCGGCGATGGTCCGGACGAAGAGCCGCCTGCTCTCCTACGCGGTCGAAGCCATCACGGGCGGCACGGAGGCCCAGGGGGAGGTTTCCGTACGGGTCGAGGAGGGAGGCAAGACCACGACGGGCCACGGGGCGGACACGGACATCATCGTCGCCTCCGCCAAGGCCTATCTGAACGCGCTCAACAAGCTGGCCTTCTGGGCCTCCAAGCACTTCGATCCGGAGCAGAAGGCCGGCTTGATTTGGCAGTAGGGCGCGGGTAGAGTCGGGAACCGGGACGCGAGCGCGTCGTACGTCACTCGTGAAGCGCTAAACGCAAGAATTTTTCTCTCGCGCTTCACGAACAACGCTTCACGAAAGACGCCTTGGAGGAGTTCGGGGATGAAGGTGAAGATTGCGGTGCTGGCCGGGGACGGGGTGGGACAGGAGATCGTCCCCGAGGCGGTCAAGATTCTCAAGGCGGTGGGGGAGAAGTTCCACCACCAGTTCGAGTTCGCGCCCGCCGTCGTCGGCGGCCAGGCCATTGACCGGACCGGAGCGCCGCTGCCGCCGGAGACGCTGGCGCTCGCCAAGCAGAGCGATGCGGTGCTGCTGGGGGCGGTGGGCGGTCCCAAGTGGGAGGGGCTGGACTACTCGATCCGGCCGGAGCGGGCGCTGCTCGGGCTGCGGGAGGAACTGGGCCTCTTCGCCAACCTCCGGCCGGCGAAGCTCTACCCGATGCTGGCCGATGCTTCCACGCTCAAGCGGGAGGTGATCGAGGGGATCGACGTGCTGGTCGTCCGGGAGTTGATCGGGGGCATCTATTTCGGCAAGCCCAAGGGGATCGAGAAGACCCCGGAGGGGGAGCGGGGCGTCAACACGGAGGTGTACACGACCCAGGAGATCCGGCGCATCGCCAAGGTGGCCTTCGAGGCGGCCAAGAAGCGGCGGCGACGGGTCACCTCCGTGGACAAGGCCAACGTGCTCGAATCCTCGGAGCTCTGGCGGCGCGTCGTGACGGAGGTCCATCGGGACTATCCGGACGTCGAGCTGGCCCACATGTACGTGGACAACTGCGCGATGCAGTTGATCCGGAATCCGAAACAGTTCGACGTGCTCGTGACGACCAACCTGTTCGGGGACATCCTGAGCGACGAGGCGGCGATGCTGACCGGCTCCATCGGCATGCTCCCGTCCGCGAGCCTCGGCGCCCATGCGGGCCTTTTCGAGCCGATCCACGGGAGCGCGCCGGACATCGCGGGCAAGAACGTCGCGAACCCGATCGCGACGATCGCCTCGGCCGCCATGATGCTGTCCTACACGTTCCAGTTGGACAAGGAAGCCGACGCGGTCGAACAGGCGATCCTCAAGACCCTGCAGCAGGGCTATCGGACGAAGGACATCCAGGGCCCGGGCTGCACGCTGGTCGGCACGGTCGAGATGGGAAGCGCGATTCTCAAGAATCTCCAGCGGGGATGAGCCAGGACCATGATCGCTTCAGGAAAGCAGGGAACCATCGTGACAGTGGCCGGCACCGGGGAGCCGGGCTTCGGGGGCGACGGGGGCCCGGCGATCTCGGCCCGCCTGAACGAGCCCAAGAGCCTCGCGCTCGACGGGACCGGCCTCGTTCTGTACATCGCCGATTCGGAGAACCACGCGATCCGGAGGGTGGATCTCCGGACCGGGATCATCGAGACCGTCGCCGGAAGCCCGGATGAGGCGGTCTCTGCGACGGCCGGCTGCGGCGATCAGCCGGGCTCCTGGCCAGCACCGCCGGAGGAGGATCCCTTCGACGGTCCCAGGCTGGCCGGGCCGGAGCGGTTCACCCAGGTCGGCGACCTGAGCGGGACGGTCCGGTTCACGGTCGGGACCGCGCCGAAGACCGGACGATTCGAAGGAGACGGAGGCCCGGCAATCGAGGCGAAGCTCCACTTCCCGTCAGCCGTGGCGGTGGAAGGGGCAGGGCACGTCTATATCGCCGACACGATGAACCACCGGATCCGGAAGGTTGAGGCGCGCACGGGCCTGATCACGACGATCGCGGGCAGCGGGAAGCCGCGCTATTCCGGGGACGGAGGGCCGGCCGTGACCGCCTCGCTGAACGAGCCGACGGCCCTGGCGTTGGACGGGTGCGGGGCGCTCTACGTCGCCGATCAGAGCAACAACCGGGTTCGCCGGATCGATCTGGCGACCGGGATCATCACGACGGTGGCCGGCACGGGCGAGGCTGCTTACACGGGGGACGGGGTTCTCGGTACGGAGGCGGCCTTGGCCGGGCCCAGCGGTCTCGCCTTCGGGCCGGACGGGCAGCTCTATCTCGCCGACACCTTCAACGGGCGGATTCGAGCGCTGGACCTCACGAGCGGCGTGATCAGCACGGTGGCCGGGGACGGGAGCGAGTACCGGTTCCAGGGGGTCGCCGGAGAATTCTCGACGAGCCTCTCGCGGCCTTACGGGATCGCCGTAGACCGGGAGGGATCCATTCTGATCACCGACTCGGACAGCCACCTGATCCGCCGGTGGGACCGGCGCAGGAAGATCATCGCGCTCGTGGCGGGCAACGGAACGGCCCAGTTCGGCGGCGACGGGGGACCCCCGCAGGCCGGCAGCCTGAACTATCCGTTCGGCGTCGCGGTTGACGGGCAGGGGAACATCTACATCGCCGACACGTTCAACCACCGGATCCGGATGATCTCGGCCGAGAAGCGGTGACGAGTGATGGGTGGACGAGTGACGAAGGTGCTGGAAGAGGAGCGGAGGGGATGCTGACGAAGAAACCGGCCTACAAGGTGGCGGTGGTCGGCGCGACCGGTGCGGTCGGGGCCGAAATGATCGAGGTGCTGGAGGAGCGGAAGTTCCCCGTGGAGACGCTCCTTCCCCTGGCATCGTCCCGATCGGCCGGCGGCTCCGTGACCTTCCGCGGCCAGGACGTGACCGTCAAACTGTTGACCAAGGACTCGTTCGGGGGGGTGGACATCGCTCTCTTTTCGGCCGGCACCGACGTGAGCCGGGAGTACGCGCCGATCGCGGCCAAGGCTGGAGCCGTGGTCATCGACAACAGCGCGGCCTGGCGCATGGAGAAGGACGTGCCCCTCGTCGTGCCGGAAGTCAATCCGCAGGATGCGGGCCGGCACCGGGGCATCATCGCCAACCCGAACTGCTCCACGATCCAGATGGTCGTGGCGCTCAAGCCGCTCCACGACCGGGTTCGGATCAAGCGGGTCGTCGTGACGACCTTCCAGTCGGTCTCGGGAACGGGCAAGGAGGCCATGGACGAGCTGATGGAGGAGTGTCAGGCGCTCCTCAGCTTCAAGGAGCCGCAGCCCAAGGTTTATCCCTATCAGATCGCCTTCAACTGTCTCCCGCACATCGACGACTTTCTGCCCAGCGGGTACACGAAGGAAGAGATGAAGATGGTCAACGAGACCAGGAAGATCATGGGGGATCAGACGATCCAGGTGACGGCCACCACGGTGCGGGTGCCGGTCTACGTCGGCCATTCGGAGGCCGTCAACATCGAGACCGAGCGGAAGCTGACGGCCAACGAGGCGCGCGCGATCCTGGCCGCCGCGCCGGGCGTGCTCGTGTTCGACGACCCCTCCCGCAAGGTCTATCCGATGCCGCTGGACGTGGCCGGGAAGGACGAGGTCTACGTGGGCCGGATCCGCGAGGACGAGTCGATCCCCAACGGCTTGAACCTCTGGGTCGTGGCGGACAATCTCCGGAAAGGAGCGGCGCTCAACGCGGTCCAGATCGCCGAGATCTTGGTTGGACTCCCTAGCGAGCGAGGCGAGCGAGAGGGGGAGGCTCCATCCGGCTTCGCCGGTGGAGGGGGCGACGCGAGCCCCTGGAACTGACAAGTGAGGTGACCCATGCCGGACTGGAGCTGGCTGGGCAAGGTGCTGATCGTGATGGGCCTGGGGCTCGCCCTGATGGGGGCCCTCCTGTCCCTCCTCGGCAAGCTGCCCGGATCCGGCAACGGCCTGGGGTGGTTCGGCAAGCTCCCCGGGGACATTCTGATCAAGCGGGATCACTTCACCTTTTACTTCCCCCTGGCCACCAGCCTCCTGATCAGCGTGGTGCTGAGCCTCCTCTGGTATTTTCTGTCCAGACGGTAATCGTGATGCGCGTTGTCGCCACTTTCTGCCTCGTGCTCTGCTGGTGGGCCCTGGCCTGTTCCGCCAGGGCCGAGGGAATCCGGGTCCTGCTGGCCCAGGAGGCCCAGCGGGTGACGGTGACGGCTGACCGGGGACTCGTCGCTCTGACCCAAGCAGGTCAGGAGCGGAGCTTCGCCGGCCCGCTGGTCGTGACCTCCGCTGCGGACGGGACGGGGCTCATGGTGAACGGCGAGGCCTGGCCGGATGGCTCCCTGCTGGTCCGAGCGCAGGAGGGAGATCTCTGGCTTGAGCGGCCTGAGCGGATCGCGGTGGGCGGAGCCCTTCAGATCGCCAGCCGCGGCCGGGGCCTCATGGCAGTCAACCGGGTGGAGTTGGAGGAATACGTCAAGGGAGTGGTGCCGGCGGAGATGAACGCCGGCTGGCATCAGGAAGCGCTCAAGGTGCAGGCGGTGGTGGCGCGCACCTACGCCCTCTACCAGAGGCGTCTCAACCGGGACCCGGCCTACGACGTGGTCGCAACCGTCCAGGATCAGGTCTATCGGGGCCGGGCCGGGCTGGATCAACGGGTCCAGCAGGCGGTGGAAGCCACCAGAGGGCTCGTGCTGACCTTCCGGAACGTGCCGATCTTGGCTGCCTTCTCGTCTACGGCCGCGGGCCCGACCGAAGACGCGCTGACCGTCTGGTCCAAGGACCTGCCTTATTTGAAGGGGGTTGATTGCCCCTTCGACCAGGGCTCTCCCTATTATCAGTGGCGGGCGGAATTCACCTTGCAGGATTTGGAAGACAAGCTCAGAAGGCAGGGCCTGCGCGTGGGGGCCATCGCCAGCCTCACGCCCTACGCCTTCACACCGGCCGGACGGGTCACGAAGCTGCGCCTGCTCCACTCACAGGGAGAATTGCTCCTCCGGGGCGAGGACCTGCGTCGGGCGGTCGGCTACGGGGTGATTCCCAGCACCCAGTTCGAGGTCGAATCCATCGGCCGCTCCGTCGTCTTGACGGGCCGAGGGGCCGGGCATGCGGTCGGGCTCTGTCAGTGGGGGGCCAAGGAAATGGCCGAACTGGGCTATCCGTTCGACACCATCCTGCGCTATTACTTTCCGGGAACCGACCTCAAGGACCTGCGAACGGTTGACCTGGCTCCTCCCGCCGCCCGTTGATGTTGCTGGCCGATTTTGATTTTCCCTTTGATCCCGAGCTGGTCGCAACCCGTCCGGTCGAGCCCCGCGACCAGGCTCGGCTCCTGCTCGTGCCCCGAACCGGCGGCTCCTGGTCTCACCACCGGGTCCATGACCTGCCTGCATTGCTCCGTCCCAACGACCTGCTCGTTGTGAACGACACGAGGGTGCTGGCGGCCCGTCTGGTCGGTCGCAAGCGCCCGACCGGCGGGAAGGTCGAGCTGCTCCTGGTAAAGGAGCGCGAAGAGCGGACGTGGGAGGTGCTGCTCAAGGGGAAAGTCGAGCCGGGGCAGGTCATCGAGCTGGGGCAGGGGGCCACCGTCACCGTTCTGCTGCGTGGCGCGGGCGAGACGGTCGTGCGGTTCGCCGGGTCCCGCCCTGTCCGGGAGCTGATCGAAGAGGTCGGCCTGATGCCGCTCCCGCCTTACATCAAACGGGAACCCACGGGGGAGGACCGGACCTGGTACCAGACGGTCTTCGCCAGGACGGACGGCTCCATCGCCGCCCCGACGGCCAGCCTGCACTTCACGGAGCGGCTCCTCGATGCCCTGCGTGGGCGGGGGATCGGGCTCGCCACCGTGACGCTCCACGTCGGGCTGGGCACGTTCCTGCCGGTGAAGGCACCACGGGTTGAGGAACACCGGATGTTGCCGGAACGGATCGTGGTACCGACGGAAACGGCGGAGACGGTCGAGGAGACGAAACGCGGGGGAGGGCGGATCGTGGCGGTCGGCTCCACGGTCGCGCGGGCCCTGGAGGCCTCGGCCGGTGAGCGGGGGAGGGTCAAGCCGATCCGGGGCGAGACGGACCTGTTCATCGCGCCCGGCTACCGGTTCCAGGTCATTGACGCGCTCCTGACCAACTTCCACCTGCCGCGGAGCACGCTGCTCATGCTCGTCTCGGCCCTGGCGGGCGTGGAGCGGCTGCGGGCAGTCTATGAAGAGGCGGTCAAGGAGCGGTACCGGTTTTACTCCTACGGCGACGCGATGCTGATCCTCTGAGGAAGCGGTCAGCAATCAGCCGTCAGCTATTCGCTTCGGGTAGAAGGGAGCCCCATCTTGTCCAGGCTGCAAGCTGACCGCTGAGGGCTGACGGCTATTACAGCAATTCTTTTCTGATCTGGATCGGGATGCGGGCTTTGAGGGACTGGGTGTAGGCGACCAGAGCGCGCTGCTGCTTCTGCAGCAAGAAGTCTTGCAGGATCCGCTCCTTGGCCGACTGGCCGCCGGCCGCTCCGGTCGCCGGCTGGCGGGCCATGAGGGCCTCCGCCTCGGCGATCTCCGCCGGTGTCAGGGCCACCGAATCCCGCACGATCGTCTTGGCCTTGGCGGTCAGCAGCTCGCCGGCATAGATGGACTCGAACAGCGCCGGCGTCAAGCGGTTGGCGGCCAGAATGCGCCGGTAGAGCTCCGGGTCGAACTTGCCGTTCCGCTGAAAGTCCTGCCGGCTGAGAATGTCGTCGCGCAGCTCGGCCGGACTCACGGCCGCCCCCAGTTCCTTGGCGGCCAGGGTCCACAGCTTGTTCTCGACCATGCTCTCGATGACGAACTGCTTCATCTCCTCTTCCTTGATCTCGCCCTTCACGTTGTCCCGGTAGAACCGATAGGTGTTCTCGTAGCTCCGTCGGAACTCGTCGCGGGAGATCGTCAGATCCCCCACGGACGCGACGGCGTTGGATTCCTGTTCGCCGAACCCCCACCAGCCCATCGTGATCACGAAGGCGATGGCCAGGGCTCCCATGATGGATTTCAACAGCCAGGGATACTTGTGGGCGCTGTCCCGCATGAGCTTGATCATGATGCCGCTCCTTGCTCGAATTCGAAGGGAAATTGTACCGGTCACGGCCGGGAAAGGCAAGACATGATATGCCTGAAAATGTTGAGAAATTTGTGATGGGGCATGAACTTTGTTATACTGACGCGACCTTTGCATGGAGGACGCTTGTCGGGAGAGGGGCGGGAAGGGAACCCTTTGGGCGAGGGGGTGTATCCCAAAGCGCACACCCTCAACCGTCTGATCGCGAAAACCGTGGATTTGATCATCGTGGCTGCGGCCGACCGGCTGGTTCCTCCGGTCGGGTGGCTGGCGGGGCTGGTCTACGTGCTCATCGCCGATGGATTCTCGGGCGGAAGCAGTGTCGGCAAGCGGCTGATCGGTCTGCAGACCGTGGTCACGCGCACTCAGGAATTTGCCGGTTTCCGGGAGTCCATCGTCCGCAACTTGCCCCTCGCGCTGGCGTACCTGCTGTTACCGCTCCCTTACATCGGGTGGGCGCTGGCAGCCGCCATCGCCGGGTTCGAAACGCTGTTGATCATCGGCAATGACCGGGGTGTCCGGCTCGGTGACGAAATCGCGCAGACGCAGGTCTTGGATGCGGGCCAGCTCGACTGGCGCGACTGACCCGACACGTACCCAGTTGGCCGGGCGCGGTCGCCGTGACCGTGCCTGACGGAAGGAGCACAAGGTGGGATTCACAAGCGACGTTCTCGGCTGGTTCTCGAACGACTTGGCCATCGATCTCGGCACCGCCACGACGTTGGTCTACGTGCGGGGCAAGGGCATCGTCCTGAACGAGCCCTCCGTGGTCGCGGTCGAGAAGAAGAGCGAGAAGGTCCTCGCCGTCGGGGCGGAGGCCAAGAAGATGCTCGGCCGCACCCCCGGGAACATCACCGCCATCCGCCCGATGAAGGAGGGCGTGATCGCGGACTTCGAAATGGCCGAGCGGATGCTGAAGTACTTCATCACGAAGGCGCACAACCGGAGTACGTTCGTCCGGCCGCGCATCATCATCGGGGTGCCGTCGCGGATCACGCAGGTGGAGCAGCGCGCAGTGCGCGATTCGGCCGAGCTGGCCGGCGCACGGGAAGTCTACCTGATCGAAGAGCCGGTGGCGGCGGCGATCGGCGCCGGGCTTCCGATCACCGAGCCGTCCGGCAACATGGTCGTGGACGTCGGGGGCGGCACGACCGACATCGCGGTGATCTCGCTGGGCGGGATCGTGTACAGCGAATCCGTCAAGGTGGCGGGCGACCGCATGGACGACGCCGTCATGAACTACGTGAAGAAGAAATACAACCTCCTCATCGGCGAGCACATGGCCGAGCGCGTCAAGGTGGAGATCGGGTCGGCCTACCCGTTCGAGGAGAAGAAGACGATGGCGATCAAAGGGCGGGACTTGATCTCCGGCATTCCCCGGACCATCGAGATCGACGACGCGGAGATCCGGGAGGCGCTGCAGGAGCCGATCGGCACGATCGTGAACGCAATCAAGGTGGCGCTGGAGAACACGCCGCCGGAGCTCGCCGGCGACATCATCGATCGCGGGATCGTGTTGACGGGCGGCGGATCCCTGCTCAAGGGAATGGACACGCGCTTCCGCGAGGAGACGAACCTGCCAATCATCACGGTGGACGATCCGCTCACGTCCGTGGTCCTGGGGGTGGGCAAGATCCTCGACGAGCTGGATCTCCTGCGCAAGGTCTCCGTGATGTCCCAGTGCAGCAGCAGCTCCCGCTGACCGCTCCATCCGCACGGGCATGGCCATGTTGCGCACGACATCCGGAACCAGGCGGGTGGTGCTGGGGTTCTTCATCCTGCTCCTGTCGGTCGTCTTCGTCCTTCCCAAACAGAGCCAGGGGCTGCTGCAGAACGTCGGCAAGCCGATCGCCCAGGTCCTCGCCCTGCCCCTCGGGGCGTTCGCGGCGTTGGACCGCTCAGCGCGTGACCTGTGGGAGAGGTACCTGGCGCTCAGGGGCGTGGCCGAGGAGAATCAGCGGCTGCGCCGCGAGGTGGAGGCCCTGCGGGGGCGGAACAACGAGCTGCGGGAGATCGCGGCGGCCGGGCAGCGCCTGACCGCGCTGCTGGCTTTGCAATCCAGCCAGGAGCTCCGGACCGTCGCCGCGCAGGTGATGGGGCGCGACGCGACGAACTGGTACCGGGGCCTCGTTCTGAACAAGGGCGAACGGGACGGCATTCGGGCCGAGATGGGTGTGATGACGCCGGCCGGGGTCGTGGGGCGTGTGGTGAAGACCACGCCGGTCTCGTCGGTCGTGCTGCTGATCACGGATCCGAACAACGCGGTGACCGGGTTGATCCAGCGGACCAGAGACGAGGGCATCGTCGAGGGCACCGCGGAAGGCAAGGCGCGCATGAAATACATCCCGCTCCTCTCGACGGTGCGGCCCGGGGACGTCGTGGTGACGTCGGGGCTCACCGGCGGGTTCCCGAAGGGGCTCGCCGTCGGGACGGTCACCCGCATCGAGAAAGCCGAAGGGGACCTGTTCCAGTCGGCTGAGATCGTGCCCGACGTGGAGACCCGGAAAGTGGAAGAGGTGCTGGTGATCACGGACCCCCGTCCGCTCGGGACGGGCGAGGGACCGGGTCCCTCGCCCAAGACGGGCAGTCCATGAAGCCGGCTCTGTACGCGGGATTGGCGCTGGGGCTCGTTCCGATCCAGGTGACCGTGCTGAACGGCCTCAGCCTCTGGGGCGTTCGTCCGGACCTCTGCCTGGTGGCGGCCTGTCTGGTGGGGATCGTGGCTGGCAGGCTGGAAGGGCTGCTCATAGGCCTGGCGCTGGGCTTGGGGCAGGACCTCTTTTCGGCCGGCCCGCCGATGCTGAATATGGGTACCAAGGCCTTGGCCGGGCTCCTCGGCGGCCTGGTGGGCCGGCACGTGACCGACGTGACCCCCGTGACGGTCATGCTGGCCCTGGCAGGTTTCTCGGCCCTCTCCGGGGCGGTCGCCATGGCCTCGGTCAAGACGGGGATCGGGTTGATGGACCGTCTGGACATGGTCCGCTTCGTGCTGTTGCCGGAGGCGCTGTTCAACACGGTCGTCGGCGGAGGGCTGTACTGGCTCCTCAGCGTGACGGGACGGCGGCATCAGCAGGCCCCGCGGGCTCCAGTCGGGCTGGTGGGCTGAGATCGGGAGCACGCATCGTGGTGGGGCACGGAGTTTCACAGGACGAGTTGCGCGAGCTCCAGCGGCGACTGACGATCCTGAAGATCGCCGTGCTGCTGATCGTGGGGTTGCTGGCGCTCCGTCTTTGGCATCTGCAGATCCGGGACGGGAGCTACTATCGGGACCTGTCCGAGAACAACCGGACCCGGTCGGTGATTCTCGCGCCGGCGCGCGGGCTGATCTACGACCGCAACGGAGTCCTCCTGGCGAACAATGTGCCCAGCTTCACCCTCTACGTGACCCTGGAGGACGTGAAGGACCGTCACGTCCTGGTTCAGCGGCTCGTCCGCCTGATCGGGCTGGACGAGAGCGCGCTTCGCAAGAAGCTGTCCGAGCGGGGGCCGAAGCTGGTGCCGAGGAAGTTGAAAGAAGGCCTGTCGCTCCGGGAAGCGGCGTTGATCGAATCGCACCGGCTGGATCTTCCCGGCGTCATGATCCAGGCGGAATCCAAGCGGAACTATCCGGCCGGGGTCACGGCGGCGCACCTGATGGGTTACGTGGGACAGATCTCCGCCGAGGAATTGGAAAAGGAAGAGGCGGAGGACCTGTACCAAGACAGCGTCGTCGGCCAGTACGGGGTCGAGAAGACCTACGACCGCATCCTCCGTGGGAAGCCCGGCCAGAAGGTGATCGAGGCCGACGCCCTGGGTCACGAGGTCCGCACGGTCTCGGTCCAGCGGTCTCGGCCCGGGGAAGACCTCTACCTGACGATCGACGTTCGCCTGCAGCGGCTGGCCGAAGAGCTGTTGGGCGAGGAGGCCGGTGCGATCGTGATGCTGGACGTGACCGCGGGCGACGTGCTGGCGCTGGCCAGCCGCCCGACGTTCGATCCCAATCTCCTCTCGCGCGAGCTGACCGCCAAACAGTGGGCGGCGATCGTCCAGGACGAGTCCCGCCCGCTGACCAATCGGGCCACGCAGGGCCAGTACCCGCCGGGCTCCACGTTCAAGATCGTCATGGCGGCCGCGGCGCTCGAAACCAAGACCATCGACCCGTCCGCGAAGATCCGTTGCGTGGGGGGCTTCGCGTTCGGCAACCGGGTGTACCGGGACTGGAAAAAGGGCGGGCATGGCCCCATGGACGTCACCCAGGCGCTCGTGGATTCGTGCGACGTCTTTTTCTATACGGTCGGCCAGCGGATGGGGATTGACACGATCGCCGCCTATGCCAGCCAGTTCGGGCTCGGACGCGAGACCGGCATCGACCTCTACTCCGAGCGGGTGGGGATCGTGCCGTCGCTGGCGTGGAAGCAGAAGGCCAAGGGGCAGGCCTGGCTTCCGGGCGAGACGATTTCGGCCTCGATCGGACAGGGGTACGTGACGGTCACGCCGATCCAGATGGCGCACCTCATCGCGACCGTGGCCAACGACGGAGTCTCGTTCCGCCCTCATCTGGTCAGGGCCGTGATGGAACGGGAGACCGGCCGGCTGCAGGAGCTCCCGGCGGTGCCCAACGGCCGGCTCTCGGTGGCCGCGGACACGCTTGGTCTCATCAGGGACGCCCTCGCGGGGGTCGTCACGAGGGGCACGGCGACGAGGGCCCGGTCCGCGCTCGTCTCGATCGCCGGCAAGACCGGCACGGCCCAGACCGCCGCGCTGCGGTCCGGGGACGGGAAGGATCTTCCCAAAAAGCTGCGGGACCACGCCTGGTTCGTCTCCTATGCGCCGACGGACGAGCCGCGCGTCGCGGTCGCCGTCCTCGTCGAGCATATGGGGCACGGCGGGTCGGCGGCCGCCCCGCTCGCCAAGCAGATGATCGAGGGCTATGTGAACCTGACGAAGCCGGTCACGCACCTGGCTCGGACGCCGGAGCCGGTCCGGCCGGACGGGATCGAGGTGGCGATGCGGGAGCGCCGATGATCGATCGGGTTCTGGACAGCCGCAGGCTGGACAGCTTCGACTGGCAGTTCCTCGGGGTGATCGGCGCGATCCTCGTGATCGGGGTCCTGTCCATCTACAGCGTCACGTATGCGCAGGCGGGCACGGGGCTTCCGCTGTACGCCAAGCAGATGGTCTGGATCCTGATCGGCTGCGCGGTCTTCCTGGCCATGCTCATGGTGGACTATCACGAGATCGCCCGCTGGTCTTACGTCCTGTACGCGGTGATGCTCCTCCTGCTGGCCGTGGTCCTCGTGGCCGGCAAGACCAGCCGAGGCGCGCAGCGGTGGATTCCGCTCGGGCCGTTCGCGTTCCAGCCGTCCGAGTTCGCGAAGCTGGTCCTGATCCTGGTGCTGGCGACCTATTACGCCAACGCGCCGCGCGAGGGCTGGCTGCAGCGGGTGGTCCTGCCCGGGCTGATCATGATGCCCGGCCTGCTCCTGATCCTGAAGCAGCCGGACCTCGGCAGCGGCCTCAGCTTCCTGTCCATCTACACCGGGATGCTGCTGGTGGTCGGCATGCGATCCAAAGCGCTCGGGGTGCTGCTGCTCGGGGCGCTGATGCTGTTTCCATTTGCCTGGGAGATGGTCTGGGGGGCGCTGCACGACTACCAGCGCGAGCGGATCATGACGTTCGTGGATCCGGCTTACGACACGGGCGGGAAGGGGTACCACGGGCTCCAGTCGCGGATCGCAATCGGCTCAGGCGAGTTGCTGGGCAAGGGCCTCTACGGCGGGACTCAGAGCCAGCTCAAGTTCCTGCCCGAGGGGCACACGGATTTCGTCTTCGCGGTCTTCGCGGAGGAATGGGGATTCCTGGGAGGGCTGGTGTTCCTGGGTCTGTTCGTAGCGCTGATCATGCTGTCGCTGGAGATCGCTCTGAAAGCCAAGGACGCGTTGGGAGCGCTCCTGGCGTCCGGCGTGATCGCCATGATCGGCTTTTGTTTCGTCGTGAACATCGGGATGACCGCTGGCCTGCTGCCGATCGTCGGCATTCCGCTCCCCCTGATGAGTTACGGGGGGAGCGCGGTGGTGACGACGATGGCCGCCCTGGGCCTGCTGCTCAACATCAAGCGCCGGCGGTTGACGTTGTTTTATTGATAATTTGGATTGGCGCGGGGTGCGTGGCTGGAGGCGATCGTGCGGTTGCCTCTCGCCCCGAGCCTCTCGCCTTCGATTTGAGGAGTGACCATGGGGCTCGAAATTGCGATTTCGGTGACTCGGGAAGAAACCCGGGCGGCGGTCCTGGACAACCGCGTGCTCACCGATCTGTACGTGGACCGCGCCAAGAACAAGGACTTCGTCGGCAACGTCTACAAGGGGCGGGTCGTGAAGGTCCTGCCGGGCATGCAGGCGGCGTTCGTGGACATCGGGATGGAAAAGGCCGCCTTCATGCACGTCTCGGATTTGTCGTTCGACATCGAGGCGAACGACACCTTGATGGACAGCGAGGAGGATGACAAGGGGCCCGAGATGCCGAGGCCCCGCAGGCAGACGGGCAAGCCGATCGAGCAACTGCTGGAAGAAGGCCAGGAGGTAACGGTGCAGATCTCCAAGGGGCCGATCG
The DNA here is from genome assembly GCA_040757595.1 of Nitrospirota bacterium. NCBI lineage: Bacteria > Pseudomonadati > Nitrospirota > Nitrospirota bacterium. Next base: position 267,867 of record JBFLWP010000002.1, read on the forward strand.
GCACCAAGGGCCCGCGGGTCACGACCTACGTCTCGCTGCCGGGTCGGTTCCTCGTCTTCATGCCGAACGTGGAGCACATCGGCGTGTCGCGCCGGATTCCCAAGGACGAGGAGCGGGCCAGGCTGAAGGAGATCATGAAGCGGATCCGCAAGCCTGGTTGCGGGTACATCGTCCGCACCGTGAGCGAAGGCGTGAAGGAGGAGGAATTGCGCTCGGACGTCGAGTTCCTGGACTGTCTGTGGCAGGACCTGCTCAAGAAGCGGGAGCAGCAAGGCGCCCCCAGCCTCCTGCACAGCGACCTGACCCTGACCTTCCGGGTCGTCCGCGACCTCTTCACCAAGAAGGTGGACCGGCTGCTCATCGACTCGCGTCGGGAGTACGAGGCCGTCAAGGATTTCGTCCATCGGTTCATGCCGGAGCAGACCTCCCGCATCCACTACTACGACAAGGAGGAAAGCCTGTTCGACCACCTGGGGATCGAGATGGAGATCACCCGCGCCCTCAGCCGAAAGGTCTGGCTCAAATCGGGCGGCTACATCGTGGTGGACCATACGGAGGCGATGACGGTCGTCGACGTGAACACGGGCCGGTACGTCGGCAAGCGGGATCAGGAGGAGACGATCCTGAAGAACAACCTGGAAGCGGTGAAGGAAATCGCGTACCAGATCCGTCTGCGCGGGATCGGCGGGATCATCATCATCGACTTCATCGACATGGAGCGGGAGAAGAACCGGGAGCGGGTCTACCAGGCGCTGGTGGACGCCATGGCCGGAGACAAGGCCAGGACGCGGATCTCCCGCGTCTCGGACCTGGGCCTCATCGAGATCTCCCGCGAGCGGGTCCGGGAGGACCTGTTGCGGACGATGTCGGAGCCCTGTCGCTACTGCGAAGGGCGGGGATACACGAAGTCACCGTCGACCGTGGCCTACGAGGTGTTCCGGGAGATCCGCCGGATCGGGCGGGGACCGGACGAGCAGAAGATCGTGGTCGGCGTCCACCCGGCCGTGTCGGACCTCTTGTACGACGAGGAACGGCAGGGGCTGGACGATCTGGAGCGGGAATATCACGTCAAAGTCCTCGTGAAGCCCGACCCGTTGCTTCACCTGGAACAGTACGACATCGCCGTCCTCTGAGGTCTCAGAAGCTTTCAGCCTTCAGCGGGATTATTCAGGCTGACGGCTGAAGGTTCCAAGCCGCCTGATTGAGGATTCATGGACCTCGCGTCGCTGTGGCCGTGGTTTGCCCTGCGAGCCGTGCAGGAGATCGGCGATGCGGAGGTATGCGGCCTGGTTCGGACTTTCGGCTCGCCCGGGGCGGCCATGGGCGCGTCGGTGGACGAACTGGTCTCGTCCGGCGGCTTGAGTCCGTCGGCGGCGCGGGCCGTCCGGCGGGGGCCGGATGACGAGACCCGGCGGTCCCTCGACCGGGAGCTGAAGCGGCTGGAGCGGATGCGGGTGGCTCTAGTCACCTTCCTGGATCCGCTCTATCCCCGTCGGTTGGCCATGATTCCGGACCCGCCCCCGTTCCTGTACGTGACCGGGACGCTGGATCAGCGGGACCAGCAGGCCGTCGCGATCGTGGGTGCCAGGCGGGCGACCGAAGCCGGCAAGCTGGTGACCGAGGAGCTCGGCCGGGCTCTGGCGTCGGCCGGCTTGACGATCGTCAGCGGCATGGCCAGGGGGATCGACGCCGCCGCTCACCGCGGGGCGCTGAACGCGGGCGGGAGGACCGTGGCGGTCCTAGGCTGCGGGATCGACCGGACCTATCCGCCGGAGCACGAGGGGCTCCGCCGGCAGATCGAGGCGTCCGGCGCCGTGCTGACCGAGCTACCCGTGGGCGCTTATCCGCACGGCTACCATTTCCCGCGCCGCAACCGCATCATCAGCGGGATGTCGCTCGGGGTCGTGGTCGCCGAGGCAGAACTCCAGAGCGGGTCCCTCATCACCGCCCGGCTGGCGGCCGAGCAGGGACGCGAGGTCTTCGCCGTGCCTGGCTCGGTCAGGTCCGCCAACAGCCGGGGTCCGCACGGGCTCATCAAGCAGGGGGCGAATCTCGTCGAACAGGCGGGCGACGTGATCGAAGAACTGTTGCCGCAGCTCGACGATTCCTTCCGGGAACGGCTGCGGACCAGCAATCTTGCGGCGACCCAGCCGGGCCCCAAATTGGAGGAACGGGAAGCGGCCCTCTGCACGACGCTGTCCGTGGAGCCGATGCACATCGACGAGGTGATCGCCAGGACCGGGCTGCCCGCTGCGGACGTCAACGGCCTGCTCTTGGGGCTGGAATTGAAAGGGCTCGTGCGTCAACTGCCGGGACCCTCCTACATTCGGGTATAATTAGCCGAAAAGCTTGCAAAGCGGAGGGCCGTCGGTATATATCACACGGCCCGACGCATTCACGACAATCCGTTGCGAGCAACCATGGCCAAGTCGCTGATCATCGTCGAGTCGCCGGCCAAAGCCCGGACCATCACCAAGTACGTGGGACGGGGTTATACGGTGATGGCGTCCGTCGGTCACGTGAAGGATCTGCCGACCAGCAAGCTGGGCGTGGATCTCGATCGGGACTTCGCGCCGCAGTACGTGACCATCAAGGGCAAGGCCAAGGTGCTGGCGGAAATCAAGAAGAAGGCGGTCGAGGCGGAGAAGGTTTTTCTGGCCCCGGACCCGGACCGGGAGGGGGAGGCGATCGCCTGGCACATCGCCCAGGAGATCAACGGGAAGGCCCCTGCCGGCAAGGCCAAGGGGAAAGGGCCCACGGTCTACCGCGTGCTCTTCAACGAGATCACGGAGTCGGCGATCAAGCGGGCGCTGCAATCCCCCGGCCAGATCGACATGAACCTCGTCAACGCGCAGCAGGCGCGGCGCGTCCTGGACCGCATCGTGGGCTACCAGGGCAGCCAGTTGCTCTGGAAGAAGGTGCGGCGGGGCCTCAGCATGGGCCGGGTCCAGTCGGTGGCCGTCAAGCTGATCTGCGACCGCGAGAAGGAGCGGGAGGCGTTCCGTCCGGAGGAGTACTGGTCCATCACGGCGACGCTGGCCGGCGCGGCCCCCCCGCCGTTCGAAGCCAAGCTGCACAGCATCAACGGACAGGAGGCTGTCGTCTCCTCGGCCGACGAAGCCAACCGGATCGTCTCGGCGGTGCAGGAACGAGACTTCGTCGTCCAGTCCGTCGAGCGGAAGGAGAAGCGCCGCAACCCGGTGGCGCCCTTCATCACCAGCCGGCTTCAGCAGGAGGCGGCGCGCAAGCTGCGCTTCACGCCCAAGAAGACCATGATGCTGGCCCAGCAGCTCTACGAAGGGTTGGAGATCGGCAAGGAGGGCCCGGTCGGGCTCATCACCTACATGCGAACCGACTCGACGCGCATCGCGAGCGAGGCGGCGGCGGAGGCCCGGGACCTCGTCCGCGAACGGTTCGGCCCGAACTATCTGCCGGCCAGCCCCAACGTCTACAAGACCCAGAAGGGCGCGCAGGAGGCCCACGAGGCCATCAGGCCGACTTCGGCCCACCGCGATCCCGAATCGATCAAACAATATCTGGATCGGGATCAGTACCAGCTCTACAAGCTGGTCTGGAACCGCTTCGTCGCCTCGCAAATGGCGCCGGCGATCCTGGAGGTCACCCGCGTCGACTGCGCGCCCGAAGGGACGCAAGACCGGTACCTGTTCCGGGCGAACGGGACCGTCGTCAAATTCCAGGGGCACTTGGCCGTGTACCAAGAGGGCAAGGATGGGGACCTGGCCGCCCAGAGCCGCAAGGCCGACCAGGAGGCTGAAGACGAGGCGGAGCGACAACTGCCTCCCCTGACCGAGGGCGAGCGGTTGAGGCTGGTGGTCAGGGAAGGGCAGCCGGTGCCCGGCCTCATGCCCAAGCAGCATTTTACCCAGCCGCCGCCGCGCTACAACGAGGCCCTGCTGATCCGGGAGCTGGAGGAGAAGGGGATCGGCCGGCCGTCCACCTATGCGACGATCATCTCCACGATCCAGGAACGGAAGTACGTCGAGAAGGTCGAAGGCCGGTTCGTGCCCACGGAGACCGGTCGGACGGTGAACGACTTCCTCGTGAAGGGGTTCCCGGACATCCTGAACACGGACTTCACCTCCCTGATGGAAAAGGAGCTGGACGAGGTCGAGGAGGGGGAGAAGCCATGGGTGGCCGCGGTCCGGGACTTCTACAACCCGTTCACCAGGGACATCGACAAGGCCCAAGGGATTCCCGGCCCCAAGGACACGGTGGAGCCGCCGACGAACATCCCGTGCGAAAAGTGCGGGCGCATGATGGAGATCAAGTGGGGCCGGAACGGGAAGTTCCTGGCCTGTCCGGGCTACAAGGAAGATCCGCCCTGCAAGAACACCCAGAACTTCGAGCGGCTGCCGGATGGGACCATCAAGGTTGTCGCCAGACAGGAGATCACCACCGACGAGAAGTGCGAGAAGTGCGGCTCCCCGATGGTCATCAAGACGGGGCGGTTCGGCAAATTCCTCGCCTGCTCGGCCTACCCGGCCTGCAAGACCACCAAACCCCTGCCGATCGGCGTGAAGTGTCCGATGGACGGGGGTGACCTGACGCAGAAGCGCAGCAAGAAGGGACGCACCTTCTATGCCTGTGCCAACTATCCCAAGTGCGAATTTGCGATCTGGGACCGGCCGGTCAACAAGCCCTGCCCCAATTGCCGGGCGCCGTTCCTGGTCGAAAAGGTGAGCCGGCAGGCCGGCGTCACCGTCCAGTGTCGCAACGAAGACTGCGGCTACAAGGAAGCCGGCTGATCGGCCTCCTTTCCGAATCTTTTCTGCCGCGTCGCCTCCCGCCTTGCCGAATTCGAGATTCGCCCTCGCTTTTACTTGTCAAATGGCTTGACAGAAGGCGCCCGCGCGTCGAAATATGATGGTGTTGCCATACGGCTGATATGGGTATGCAGGGAGCGCTCTTGAGCGCCGATGATGTCCACCGCAAAGAGGAGAGGGAGTCACCATGAAAGCCAAAGAGGGCGTGCTTGATTTCTTGCAGAAGGTGGTCACGCTTGAGCTGACGGCGGTCCATCACTATCTCTTGCACGCGGCGATGTGTGAGAACTGGGGCTATGAACGATTGCATCAAGAGCTTCATGAGCGCACGAATGAGGAGTGCGCCCATGTGTCCAAAGTGATTGACCACATGCTCTATCTGGAAGGTGCTCCGGACGTGCAGAAGCTCGGTGCGGTCCATTCCGGGGAAAGCGTGCCGGACTTGTTCAACGCCGATCTGAAGCTTGAGCAGGAGGACGTAAAGCTCTTGCGAGAGGCCATCACGCACTGTGCAAAGGCCGGCGATTACACGACCCGCCATCTCTTGGAGGATATGGTGGTGGATTCTGAAGAACACATTGACTGGTTTGAAACGCAACTGCGAACGATCAAGCAGGTCGGGCTGGAAAACTACCTGAGCGAGCAGATCAAGAAGGGTGGCTCGTAGGAGCGCGTTCCAAGCGGATGCAAAAGCCTTTGGAGCATGACCGCGCCCGTTGGCTTGTGTGGAGATTCATGGCTGGCAGACGGGGCACTTGAGCGGTTCAGCTCCGGCCATGTACACGTAGCGATCCTGGTCGTACTCGACGATGAAGATCCATAGGCCATCAGCCGCAGCTTGGGCTTCAATTTCAGGAATCGTCTGCACAGTCCAGCCGGACCAGGTGACCTGGTGTAGGGTCACGACATCGGGAACGCCGTCCCCGGTTCGGTCGTAATGCACTTCAATCAGCCCGTTTGGCAGGACCTCCCACCCGATCGGTTCGCCGGGGTTGTCTGGCTGGGCTGCCGTGGCTAGGCCGACGGAACAGACCAGACAGAAGAAACAAACCCGAAAAACCCATTTGCCCATGGCGGTCCACCTCTTCAACATTTCCTCCTCTTCTATGGGATCTCGATGGGAGATGCGTTGAACATGGCCTCCGCGATCCGGGCGAGGATCTTCCACATCCACAAGCCGACGATGGTCAGGATGATCATCCCGACCGAGGCCGTCAGGCTGATGAGCACCGCCCTCTCCCCGTCCGGCGTATGGAAACGCCGCCCAAACATGCGCGTCTCGTATGACTGTAAATCTTTACGGAATTGTGTTCTCAGCCGGTGGACCCACCAACGGGAATCCTCCCTTTCGTTGGATATCCCAGCTCGACTGAAAGCGCTGCGCCGGTAATAGCGTAACGGCAGTTTCCGCAGGTCCAGTACGCCCCCGTTGGGGTCAAGCTGCGCTGTTGACACCTTGGACAGTGAAGAACCTTCATGGATCCTCCCGATCTAGCAGGCTGTTGAAAAACCGTTTTGCTACCTCGGCACACAGCGCGGCGCGAGGTCGCAGACGTAATCAGAGGACACCACAGGATGTTCAAAAAGGCCGTCCAGCGCGGCCGCAGCCAGCGAGGAGGCGAGGCGTACTCTTTTCGGTACGTTGAGCCTCTGAGCGCCGCGAGAACAAAGCTGGCGGACTTTTTCAACATCCTGCTAGTGACAGACCATGTCGTTCTGTCCCTGAGCGAGGATTGACTCTCGGCCGGCGATGACGTGCTGGAGATGGGCAGCCAACCGGCCCACTTCTCCGGCAAAGCGCATGAACTCTTCGCGCTCGAAGTGCAGCGTCATCGGTCCATAGGTGAAGTGCAATCTCCCGCAGCCGCACACATTCAGCACCGTCTGCCCATTGCCTTGGATCACTTTCTGCACGTCGTTTTCTCCTCCTTGTTTGCGTTGAAAGTTCAGCCCTCAGCGATCACCGCGGTGGGCTGAGGGTTGAGTGGCGAGCACCGGCGTTTGAGCCTGGCTACTCAGTCCTGCGGATCGGTGACGGCTGCCTACCGAGCACCGTGTATCCGGGCGTTGGCTCGCGCCGACAATCTCCAGAATTGCGGCCATGCCCCGGCCATTGAGGTCATGCACCAGGTGGAACCGAAAGAGGCCGGCCGGATCGATCAGGAACGTCTGACACCTGGCTGCCCTGCTCGTCCGCGCCATTCCGTAGCTGCGACGGAGCCGCCCCAAGGGATCGGCCAGCAGGGGGACGCGAAGCTTCCCGAACTGGCTGCACCAGGAACTGAGCAGCGTGGGGGTGTCGGGGATCGTCGCGAGAAGGGTCGCGTCCGCCTTGGAAAAGGCCTCGGATTGCCGATCCAGAAACACGCTCTCGATCAAGCCCAGCGAGGGAGGGAAGCACAAGGCTACCCATCGGCCCTGGAAGAGAGCGGAGTCAATGTAGGTCATGGCTCCCTGGATCAGTGCCGGAACCCGGAATCGAGGCGCTTTGTCGCCGATCTGTTGCATGGCAAGCCTCCGGTCATTGCGAACGATGGCGGTGCCGGTCTTGCGTATGTCCCGATCCGATCCCGCCTGGTCTGGGGCGCCTGTCGTGACAGTGAGCAGCGGGTCCATGCGGCTTACGTCCGGGCAGAATCTGCACCATGGGCAAGGCCCCGCAATTGATGCACTTCCACAGATCTGCCCGCATGTAAAAATCCATCGATGGTTCGGATACCAGCAGGCCAGCGCACTTCGGACAAGTCATGATCTCCTCGCTTGTTTAACAAACTGGCCAAGCCATCAGGTCTGAGTGCATCACCCGGCAGTCACCGCCGATCGGGCAGATGGCTTGCTCCGGCGGATGGGTTAGCAAATCGGTTCCCCGTTCGCTCTTGCTTTCGAGTTGCGTGTCGAAGCTGAACGGGCAAGCTCCTTACGGCGAGCTGGCCGACGATCGCGTCCAGCCGCTCTTCGCACCGACCGCAGCAGGTGTCGTCGAGACCCATCTCCAGCTTGATCTCGTGACAGGACCCGGAGTGGCGCTCGACCATTTCAAGAAACCGGGCCTCGGTGATTCCTTTACAGAGGCAGACATACATGCGGCACCTCCCTGCAACGGCTTGCCCGATACTGTCTGGTCGCTGAGATGGGAACACGTTGTCCCCTTGAAAACAGAAAAGCCCAGCGCGACCGTGGTCGCCTGGGCTCCGGGGTCTAGGCCCCTCTAGCCTTAGTAATAGTTATGAGAATCAATATCAATTATATTGCGAGCCATCCTCTCTGTCAACAACTTTTTCTCGCCCTTCGAAGAGCGGTTCCCGCCCATTCACTAAAGCCCCGAGCGAAGGGGAAAGAATCGATCCCGCTGTTCAGGAGAGGGGCGGGGGCCCGGAGGAACCGGGGCCCCCGCTGGAAACCCGTTGCGCAGGGCTGCTACTTCTCTCGCGAGCACAGGCCTGTCGCAACGGGTGGATGGGCGGGTGGCACAACCCGCCCAGATATGCACCTATCCAAGCCCGTTAGCGAGAGTGAGAGGTACGCTGGTCACAGGCTGGAGCTCGAGCCGGACGAAGGTCTCAACGAGATCGGGCTCCAATTGCGAGCCGGCGACCAACCGGAGCAGGCGCAGAGCCGACTCGTGGTCCCGCGCCGGACTGTACGGCCGGTCCGACGTGAGGGCGTCGAAGGTGTCGGCTACGGCGAGCACGCGCGAACCAAGAGGGATGAGTGGGCCACGCAGCCCGTACGGATAGCCGGCTCCGTCCCACCGTTCGTGATGGTGCGCGATCCAAATGGCTGCGGTCTGGAGAAAACCGAACGGCTCCAGCAGCTCGGCGCCGGCCCTCGGGTGCGATTGGACCACGGCATATTCATCCATCGTGAGAGGACCGCGCTTGTAGAGAATCTCGTCTGGCATGGCCAGCTTGCCGAGATCGTGGAGCACCGCTGCGTACCACAGGTCGATCAAGTCGTCCGGGGAAAATCCGGCCGCACGTCCAAGGAGGACCGCGTAACGGGCGGTCCTGGTTCCGTGGTGATAGAGGTCAGGGTCCTTGATCGCCATGACTCTGGCGAGTCCGAGTAACATGTCGGAGCGCGAAGCGGCCTGGCACGCACGGTCGAGCAGATCTTCGGTCGCAGGATCGAGTTGGTACCGAGAGGGTTGTTTGACTGGCATGGCAACTCCTTCTCTGTGTAAAAACAACAGAGCCCAAGGCCGCCGGCGGCCTTGGGCTCTGGACGGGAAGTCTCTGGCCTTGATCGCTCTTGTGAAACGCTAGCCGTCCATCAACCTGGGCTCTTCCGAGCCACGAGTGGCTGCTTCAGAAACCACATCTCATAGAGCGGAACGACCATGGTGACAAGGAACGCGACGACCATGAGGATGTCGCCTGCCAGCAGCGTCAACACGAAGAATGGGGCGACGTAGGCGATCAGCCAGGGCGAGACGAGATCAAACCCTACGCCGGCGAAGGCCGCCCAGGTTGTCCAGGCCTTCGTACGGTCGCTGGCGCCGGTCAGGTAAAGTACATGCACGAGGATGATGAAGGTGACCGGCATGGTGAACAGATGAAAATGGGTGACCTCCGCTAGCTCCCGGAAGGACATGGGCTCCCCGAACGTGGCGTCCGAGCCCCGGTAGTGGTCGGCGATGCCTTGCGGAGACAAGCCCGTCATGCTGTGGGCCCAGTAGAAGCTGAAGGCAAAGGCGGCCAACGTGAACAGGAGAAACAACGTGTAGATGAGCCGGATGTGACGGTCCGTATCCCGCAGGCGGAAACGTGCGTTGAAATTGCGCATGTCTGCCAGGTCCCTCAGCGTCCGAAGATCAGATCCAGGAAGCCCTTCTCTTGACGCCGAGCCACAACCTGGTCGCTGCCCTTGCCGATCGGCTTCAAGTACATCTCGTCAATCAGAACCAGCACCCGCTTGACCCCGGCGCTCATGGACCGGACCGACATCGTCGCGCCGGAAATGTTGATGATGTCCTTGTTGAGCCGGAGGGGATCGAGGACCGTCTTTCCTTCATACTGGTAGTTAAACCGCTTCCGGCCGACCTCGCTGCCGCGGGCGTCCCGGAACACCATCAGCTCGACGTTCGTGACTTCGCCGGTGTTATCAGTCCCGACCATGTAAGTCATGTGCTTGTACTTCCCGATCGTGTTGCTGACCATTGCATACCCGTCAACCCTAGCTCCGGTCTCGCCGATGTAGATCTCGAATTCTTCCTCGGGAAACTTCCAGCCGATGCGGGATTCGACCACCTGCTTCTTCTCCGGAGTCAGACGGATGGTCTCTTTCTTGATCCGCTCGGACTTTGGCAGCATGAGCTTGAGGGCTTCCTCCTCGGTCATGAACTCCTCGCCCCATTTGGCGATTTCTTCCTCGGTGATGTACCGGCGCAGCTCGTCGTCCCAGATCTTCTGGGCGGCCTGGACCGGTAGGGGCGCCAGGCCGATGACCACAGCGAGGGCGAAGGCTTTCGGGGCGGTTTTCAGGTCGGAGAACATCCCCGCTCCTTCAATTTGACGTTCAACCGCCGCATGAGACCGGCCATCTCCTCTTCCGACGGCTCGGCCGGCTCCCAACCGAAGAGGCGGGAGCCGCCGCGGAACTTCCAGCGCTCCCGCGTCTCGGCAAAGCTGACCTTGGTCACGTCGTTCAGCCTGGTCACCGTCACGGTGACGCGAGTCCGGTCCTTGGCGTCTTTCAGCTCGCGACCGAAGATTCCGTACGTCCGACCGGCCACCGGCACCTCCAGCCAACTCGTCTCGATCTTGCCGTTCTCCTTGTCCTTGAGCGTCACGGAACGGTCCTTCAGCGTGTCCAAGGAGGCGTCCCAGACCTGGGCGTAGGAGCAGACGAGGTACCGGTCCTGGACGCCTTCTATCGAAGCGCATCCGACGAAGAAGCTGCTGAGGGCGATAACGATGAGATTGCGAAGCAACAACATTGATAACCTTTTCGAAGGGTAGGTCCCTCCAGCCGATGACGGCTGGAGGGACCCACAACGGCTCAGAAGTACGTCGCGGCCATGGCCATGAACCCGTTTCCGTCAACCCGGTTACCTCGGGCCGTGGAGGTGGGGGTATTGGTCGCGTAGTTGTTGATGCTCGTGTTCAACTGGTTGTTGAACTGGTACTCGAACTTGAACACCGTGTCCTCGATCGGCCGGAAGTTCAAGCCGATCGTCAGACGCGAGAGCTCCCGCGCATTGCCTGGGCAGGCAGAACCAGTAGTGATGCCAGCCAGGCAGGAGTTCCTCGTGATGTCGGTCGTGTCCGTGTCAATCTGCTCCCAGCGCACGACGGCGGTGAAGGTCGAGGCGTCCGTGAAATGGTCTGGGGCCAACTTCTTCAGGAAGTCCGGCAGGAAGTGGTAGTTGGCCTGGACATAGTAGCCGGCCATCCCGGACGGACCCACGGCGGTGGCCGTCTGGTTCCCGGTGATTCGGACCCAGTGCGCCTCGCCGATGAACTCCCAAGGCCCTTTCTGCAGGGTCCAGTCAACGGCGTACATGTTCACATAACTGTCGAAATTGTTGACGCCGTTGCTGTTCCTGTTGCCGAGCAGCCCATGATAGAAGGACCCGGCCACTTCGATGCCCAACAGCGGGCTGTAGGCCAAGCGTCCGACGATCGCCTTGTCGCTGTTCGCGTCGCGCGCAAAGCTGCCCCGCGCGTTGCGGGTGCCGTTGAGGTCCGTGATGACCGTGCCCGGTGCAGCCAGGGTGCCGCTGCTGGTGTTCTGGAGTCCGTTGATCACGTAGAGTTCGTAGTCCACCTTGGCGAGCTTACCGGGGTAAAAGGTGCCGTACATGCCGGCTCCGGCCTCTGTCCAGGTGGAAGGCATGATCATCCGGGCCACCATCGGCCGGTCCACCAGGTCGTTCAAGGGCGAGTCGTGCAAGAGGTTGAACTTGCCCATCGGGACCAGGATGAGCCCGGCTCGGACGTTGGCCGCCTCGTTGATCAGATAGTCAATCTGGGCGAATTCCAACTTGATCTCGCCGTCTGACTGGTTGTTGTTCGGTCCCCCCCGCTCGAATTCGATTTCCGTCGCGAACTTGATCCGATCCGTGATGTCCGAATAGATGAAGGGGATCATCCGGACCTGGTTGAAGGTGTTCCGGCTCCGGTTGTCCAGGTTGGACCGGGACAGGGCGTTGAACTGGATGTCCGCGTAGCCGCCCACCGTGGCCTTGGGCGCGCTCAAGAACGGCTTGGCATAGAGCAAGCGGCCCGAACCGGTAGAGGCGAAGGACAGGGGGACCTTCTCTTCGCCCGCCCGCTCTCGGGCGATCTCAGGGATCGGCCCGGTGCCGGTCGGCTTCTTGCCCTCGGGCAGGGGGGGGGCCGGTTCCCGCATTTTCTCCCGCTCCCGCTCTTTCTCCTCGAATTCCCTCATTTCCTGAAGTTGCTGCTCCAGCTTCTTGATCCGTTCCTCCAGGGTCTTGTCCTCCGCCTGTGCCGGAGCAGCCAGCATGGATGAACAGGCGACGAGAGCCCCGAGGATCAACCACGTCCTCATTGTGCCTCCTTACAATGGTTGAGGTTGTTGGTTTGGCTCGGGACTCGGAGGTCTCTGACCTGGCTGCTGTGGAAAGGGTTCTCTTCCGGTGCCTCCTTAAGGTAAACGACTCGTCAGTTGACGGGCGTGGCCCAGCCTTCGATCAGCGAAAAGGGGATCAGAACGATCCGCTTGCAACGTTTGCATTTCAACTCGATGCCGTCGCCGCGAAGCTTGGCCATCAACTGGCCGCACTCGCAGCGGGTCTCACCGGAGTCGGGACGGCGGATCATCTCGCTCTTGGTCGACATTCCGTGTTCGAAAAGAATCGATTGGGAGAAGCCGACTTGCCGGCTCTGTCAGTGGCGATGCTCCGAGGCGAGCGACGCAGTCCCTTTCGATTATCGAGGTAAAATTTCAAAATTGAGAACGATTATTGATATCCTAATCATTGCTCGCCTGTCAATAATAATTTTAACGATATCTATCAATAGCTTGCGAATTATTCTCAGCTGGCGTGAGTGCTATGATTCAGGGTTGACGGCCTTGGTCGCGCTTGACCGGTGACGCAAGCGCGTCGTGCAATCCCTCGGACGGTTCCGTATAATATTATCCATGCGAAGCGGAAGACCGGTGTCCTGGCTCAGCGTGATCGTGCTCGGCGCATTGGAGTGCCTGCTGGCTGCCGGCTGTGCCACGACCGCTCCGTCGCCGGATAGCCAGATCCCTCACGCCTCCGTCGTGTTCGGCCGGACCGTGACGGTTCTGACCGCTCCCTCAACCCGCCGGTACGAGCCCAAGGTCCGGTTTTTCGAGCTGGTGAATCGCACCACCCAGGAACGATACAAAGTCGAGGTCCAGTCCCAGGACAAGGTCTTCGCGATCGAGCTTCCGGCCGGGGACTATGTCCTGTCGCGTGTCCAGATCAGCGAGGGGCCCTTTCTCTCCATGGCCGACCTCGACGCGGCGTTCCAGGTGGAGAGTGATCGCGTGCTGTACCTCGGCACCTGGCGATTCGGCGTGGATGGCCCCCGCTATGGCCGCATGCTCGTGGTCTCGGCGGTCCAGAATCAGGAGGATCAGGAGGAAGCGGAGCGACAGATCTTCGTTCGGTATCCCGAGCTCGCCGGACAACCGATCGCCAGCCTGTTGCCGGCCCCGGTCGCCGCCGAGGTCCGCCTCTACGAAGTCATGCCCTATCCCTACTACCCCCGCTACTACCGCCGCCATTGGTGGTAAGCTTTAGCCCTGCTCTCGGCGTGATGATCCGTCAATTCCTTCCAGGCGTTTCATGGCTGCTCCTCGGTGCTCTCCTGGGCTGTGCCCATGCCCCCGATCAGGCCCCGGTCGTGCTCAAGCGGGCGCAGATGCAGATGGGGACGCTCGTGCAGATCACCGTCGTCGCGCCCACGGAGCGGATCGCGCAGGAGGCGGCGACGGCCGGCTTTCAGGAGATTCGCCGTCTGGAAGAGCTGCTCAGCACGTGGATTCCGGCCAGCGAGCTCTCCCGGGTGAATGCCGCTGCCGGGAGGGAGCCGGTCCGGGTCAGCCCCGACACGTTCCTCGTGTTGCAGCGCTCGCTCGACATCGCCCGGCTGACGGAAGGGGGATTCAACATCGCCGTGGGACCGGCCGTGGAGGCCTGGAGCGTGACGGAGCGTCAAAAAGTGCCCGGCGATTCCGAGTTGGAGGCCCTGCAGCCCCTCCTGGACGTCGCCCAGATCCGACTGGATGAGGGGGCGGGAGCGGTGTTCCTGGCGCGCGCCGGGATGCGCGTTGACGTGGGCGGGATCGGCAAGGGCTTTGCGGCCGATCGGGCCGTGGAGGCGATGAAGTCAGCCGGGGCCACCGCCGGCGTCGTTGCCCTGTCCGGCGACATCAAGACGTTCGGCCGCCTGCCGGACGGAGCGCCGTTCCTCTTCGGCATCCAGCATCCGCGCCGCCCGGGCGTGCTGGCCAGGGTCACGCTCCAGGACGAGGCGATCTCGACCGCGGGAGATTATGAGCGGTATTTCGAGCGCGACGGGGTCCGCTACCACCATATCCTGGACCCGCGGACGCTCAAACCGGCCCGCGGCTGCCAGAGCGTGACCGTCGTCGCCGCCGAGGGCATCATGGCGGACGGGCTGGATACGGGCATTTTCGTGATGGGGCCGGAACGGGGCATGGAGCTGATCGAACGGCTGCCGGGAGTGGAGGGGGTGATCGTGGACGGCGAGGGACGGGTCCTCGTGTCGTCGGGCCTCAAGGGGCGTCTCGTCCTGGATCCGGACGCTCCGTGAGCGCGGCGAGGTTATTTGAAGACGATCTTCTTCAAGCTGGAGACGGGGAGGAGCACCTCGCCGAAGTCGGACTCTCCCTTGAACTGTCCGCCGATCGCGAGCGGAAATTCTCCGGTCTTCCCCTTGTGCAGGGTGATGACGAAGAGGGTATGATCTTTGTCCACGCCGGGTTTCGTCTCGATCTGCTTGATGTCCTCGAACTTGACGTTGATGGTGGCCGCCCCGCGCTTGACCGGCACGTGCCGCATTTCGTGCAAAGCCACGTGCGTCTCGTCGACCTTCTGCTCCCAGTAAAAGACGAGATTCTTGACCTCGGTTTCGGTCCCCTGGGCGTCGGTGATGACAGCGTGGAAGACTTTGTCGGATTTGCCCTGAGCCCAGACGATTCCTGTGAACAGGCACAAGGCGGCGAACAACGCGATCAGTCTCACGATTCCTCTCCTGGTTCCATGATGTCGGTTGAGCAAGGCCGTTCCTTCGCAAGTGTCTGGCAGAAGTGGTCCTACCGCAATTTGTACGTGATCGGGATCTGAACGACGACCTGGGGGCGGCCCAGCTCGTGCGGAAGCTGGAGCGGCGTCGCGCGACGCACGGCTTCCAGCGCTGCCTGGTCCAACTCCTCGTGCCCCGAGCCTTCCAGGACGTCTAGGGACCTGAGCCCTCCATCGTCTCCGATCACCGCCCGCAGGAGCACGCGCCCTTCCACTCGGTTGGCCCGCGCCGCGGCCGGATACCGTTTGAACCGTTCGACCCGGCTCCAAAGCGTCTGGGCCAGCCACCCATAGTCAGCCTTCGGCGCAGGGACCGCGCGCACCCGCACCTCTTTGACGGAAGACTGCTCGACGGCCGGGGCTGATTGCACGGGAATCTCTTGGAGCTTGGGTTCCCGGACGACAGAGGCGGGGGGAGCCGCATCGGGGAGAGGGCGCGGCGGCGCCATCGGCTCGACGCTGGTTGCCTTGGCGACGATCTGTGCGGTTGTCGAGGTCGTTGCGGATTCGACGGACGTGGCGGAGACGGGTGTTTCCTGAACGACCTGGCGCGTCTCACGGGTCGCCACCGACTCGGCTTGGGCTTGGGCCGGGGGCTGGGCAATCTCTCGAATGGCCTGGGGAGATGGCGCCGTTTGGGTCGCCACCGGCACCGTCTCGACCTCGCGCACGATCGGTTTGATTTCGCGCACCTCCTGCCGGACGACGGTCTGAACTTCCCGCACCTGCTCCACTGGTTGCACCGGTTGCACGGGCGGCTTGGTCTGTGCCGGAGCGGGGGGCGCCTCGGCGGGCGCGGGCGCCGGCTCATGGACGACCGCGATCTCCCAGCGGAACGGCTCCGGTTGCGGCGCAAGGCGCAGGTTGCTCACCAGCAGGATCGCGACCCCGACGGCCAGCCCGTGCAGGAGAACGGAGACGACCCAACTCCCCGCGTACCGCTGCAGTTCGCCCTGATGGCGGAGCGAGACGGTGCTCACGAGCGCTCGACCTCCAGGCTCACCTGCCGGAAGCCCAATCCCCGGACCTCGTCCACGACCTGGACGAACCGCTCCAGCAGGGTCACGCGATCGGCGCGGACGACGACCAGGGACTCGCGCGGATGCGGGGCGAGCACGGCCTTCAACCCGTCCTGGGTCACCGGCTGGTCGTTCAGGAACAGCCGCCCGTCGGCGGTAAGCGTGAGCACCAGCGGAACGTCCTTGCGGTCCCCGGCTTCCTTCGCTTTGGCGAGATCCACCGGGATCTGGCCGGTCGTGATGAACGTGGCGGTCGTCAACACGATGACCAGCAGCACGAGCATCACGTCCACCAGGGGAATGACGTTGATCTGATTCAACTCACGCTCCATGCCGAACCTTGTAGAGCGTGATCAGCTCGGCCACCCGTCGCCGGAGCACGTTGTTCAGGACCACGCAGGGAATGGCCACGAGCAGGCCCACCGCCGTGGCCTTCAAGGCCAGGCTCAGCCCGATCATGATCGTGCTGACCGCCATTTGCCCGGAGGTGCCCATGGTGTGGAAGGTGAGCATGATGCCGAGCACGGTGCCCAGCAGGCCGATGTAGGGGGCGTTCGCCGCGACCGTGCCGATGATCACGAGGCGCTTGGTCAGGGCCAGTTCGAAGACCTGCAGGTTGGGGAACTGGGAGGCGTCCACGCGGCGGTAGAAGAGCCACCGCTCGACGGCGACCGCGACCGACCAGACGCTGAGGGCGAGCAACAGCCCGATCACTCCGTAATCGACGGTTTCTTTCAAGGCCTCCATCGGGAGAGTTCCTCTGGAAGAAAATCGAAGTACGTTACCATATCGGGGCCGGAGAAGTCTAAGGGCTGTCAGGCCGGGAAGGAACTCGAACCCTCCTCGAACAGCACGGTGTGGGTGGCCAGGACTTGAACCTCCACCGGCGTTCCGACGGGATAGACGCTGGTGGAGGTTTCGCTGCTGTGGAGGACGTGGCCGGACGGGAGACCGATCGTATAGAGGTTTTCCGAGCCGCGGAACTGCCGGGCCAGAATCCGTGCGGTGCAGTGCGGGGACGGAGCGATGTGGACGTCGTCCGGACGGATCATCACCACGACCTTGGCTCCGCCCCGGTAGCCGACCTGGTTGGGGAATTCGCCGATCTCGGTCAGCACCTTCCCGTTCTCCACGAGGCCGGGGATGAAGTCCGCCTGCCCGACGAAATCCGCCACGAACGGGGTGGCCGGCGTGTGATAGATGGCTTCCGGCGTGTCGAACTGCTCGAGGCGGCCGTGGCTCAGAACGGCCACCCGGTCGGCCATCGCGAAGGCCTCCTCGTGATCGTGCGTGACCAGGATCGCGGTGGTTCCGGTGCGGGTCAGCAGCTCGTGCAGGTCCTCCCTCATCTTGCCCGTCATGTCCGGGTCCAGGTTGCTGAACGGCTCGTCCAGCAGCAGGACCACGGGCTTCTGCGCCAGGGCCCGGGCGAGCGCGACCCGTTGTTGCTGACCCCCGGACAGCTCATGGGGGTAGCGGCGATCCAGGCCGGCCAGGCCGGTCAGAGCCAGCATCGCCTGGACCTGCTCGCTCCGCTCCCGGGCGGGCAGTGACTGGAGCCCGAAGGCGATGTTGTCCGCCACGCGAAGGTGGGGGAAGAGGGCGTACTCCTGGAAGACCATCCCCACGCGACGATCCTCGGGCGGGACCAGGAGATGCGGGGAGGAGACCAACCGGCCCTCCAGGTAGACTTCGCCGTCCGTCACCCGCTCGAACCCGGCGATCGCGCGCAGCGTGGTGGTCTTTCCGCAGCCGGAGGGGCCCAGCAAGCAGAGGATCTCCCCGGCCCGCACGGAGAAGGTCACGTCGGCGATCGCGACGCGCCCCTTCTCGTAGGCGCAGGAGACGCGGCGGAGCTCCACGACGACCGGGCGGTCCCGCTCGTCGGACAGGCGTGCGGTCAGGACCGGATCGGCGCGCTGGCGTTGCCCGATGGACATTCTTTCCTCTCAGAACCGTTGCATGTCCCGCATCACGCCGCCCGCCAGTCCTTCGAGACCAGCAACAGCAGGGCCGGCAACGTCATCACCACGATCAAGAGGGCCGACGGGGCGGCGAGCTGATAGTACTCTTCGCTGGCTTCCAGCCAGACCCGAACGGCCAGGGTGTCGAAACCCACGGGGCGCAGAAGCAGCGTGGCGGGCAGCTCCTTCATGCACTGCAGGAACATCAGGACCCAGGCGGCGACGAAGCCGCCGCGCACGAGCGGCAACGTGACCCTCCACAGGGTCCGCAGGGTGCCGAAGCCCAGGCTCCGCGACGCCTCCTCCAGGTTCGGCGTGACCTGCTGAAGCGCCGGCTCCATCGTCTGCAAACCGGCCGGGAGGAAGTGGACGATGTAGGCGATGATCAGCACCAGGGCCGTGCCGTACCAGAACGGCGCCAGGTGGGAGAACAGCAAGAGCAGGGCAAGGGCGCCGACGGGGCCGGGCAGGACGTACCCGACGTAGGCGGCCTGGAAGCAGAGCTGGTTGAGCCGGGACGGCCAGCGGGTGGCCAGGTAGGCGAGCGGGGTCCCGATGACCACCGCCGCGGTGGCTGCCAAACCGGACAGGAGCACGCTGTTCCAGACGAAGCCGAGGAACCGGCTGTCCAGCGCGCCTTCCGCCACCGCCCCGACGCTCCAGCGCAGGAGCAACCAAGCCGGCGCCCCGAACGAGACGCCGAGCACGAGCGCCAGGTAGCCGGTCACGAGGATCGTGCCGAGCAGCCTGCACCGTTTCCTCTGGGAAGCGCGGTAACGTCCGGTCGTCTGGTAAAACCGGCTGCGCTGCCGGAACCAGCGCTCGGCGAGCAGGAAGATCAGGGCGGACAGCACCAGCAGGAGGCTCAGGATCGACGCCGCGGCGTGGTCGTACCGGCCCGTCACCTGCTGGTAGACCGCGTAGGTGAACGTCTGGTAGCGCAGGAGCGAGACGGCGCCGAAGTCGGACACGACGTAGAGGATCACGAGCGAGAGGCCGGCCACGATGGCCGGGCGCAGCAACGGCAGGGTCACCCGCAGCCACACGCGAACGCGCGACGTGCCGCACACCCGCGCGACCTCCTCGAACGACACGTTGAAGTTGAGCAGGGCGGCCCTCGTGAGCAGGTAGACGAACGGGAAGGTGTCCAGGGTCATGACCAGGGTGACGCCGGCGAAGCTGTGCGGGGGGAAGAGGGGGAAGGGGCCGCCGGACCCCAACAGGTAGCTGTACACGTAGGCCAGAACGTAGGTGGGCATGGCGAGGGGCAGCGCCAGCGCCCATTCCCAGGTGCGACGGCCGGGGAAGTCGTACCGGACGACGAGCCAGGCGAGGGACACCCCCAACAGGAACGTGCCGGCTGCCACGCTCAGCGCCAGCGAGCCGGTATTGGCGAGGAGCTCGGGGATGCGGGTGATCCAGAGCCGGCCCCATACGGAGCGGTCGGTGGACAGGGCCAGGTAGGTGACGAGGAGGACCGGCAGGCAGATCAGGCCGGCGACCGCCACCGCGATGACCGAGAGCGACGAAGGGAACGACTGTCGAACCGCGACGCCCATGACGATGCTCCGGGACCGTTATCGCAAGCCAGCCCGCTCGATCAGGTTCATGGCCGGCTCCCGCAGTTCGCCGAGCTTCGCCAAGGGCACGGCCGCGGCGCGGAAACTGTCCCGTTTGGGCAGGGCGGGATCGGCGGCGACGTCGGGGTGGAGGGGATACTCCTTGTTGAGGTCCGCGAAGAGCTTCTGCCCGTCCTGCGAGGCCAGGAATTCCACGAGCCGCTTGGCGGCAGCGCGGTGGCGCGAATGCTTGGCCACGCCGACGCCCGCGACGTTCATGATGGCGCCCATGCCGCCGTCCTGCTGGTCCAGCATGAGCAGCGCGATCGGCGCGTCCGGATGGGCCGCCAGATGGCGATAGACGTAGTAGTGGTTGACCAGCCCGACCGCCGCCTCGCCCTTGGCCACGGCTTCCACGATCTGGGAGCTCTTGCCGAAGACGGAGGTGCCGGCGTTGGCCTTGAGCCCCTGGAGGAACCGCTCCGTCCGCTCGTCCCCGTACACGGCCTTGATGACCGACACGCCAGCCTGCAGATATTCGCTGCCGGCGTTGGGGATCGCGACCTTGCCCTTCCAGTTGGGATCTCCCAGCTCGAGGATCGAGGTGATCTCGCCCGGCTTGACCTGCCGCCGGTTGTAGACCAGGATCCAGAACCGGCCCGAGAGGCCGATCCAACTGTTGTCCACCGCCCGGAAGGGCGCCGGGACGCCCCGCTCAACTTCCTTGAGGTCGAGCGGCAGGAGCAGGCCCAGTTCGCGGGCCCGCTCCAGGCTGCCCGCGTCGTTGGTGATCAGCAGATCGGCCTGGGTCCGGTCCCCCTCGGCTTGGAGCCGGTTGACGAGCTCCGTGGCCCCGGAGGAGAGCAGGTCCACCTGGATGCCGGTCTTGGCTTGGAACGCGTCCAGGACCGGCTTGATCAGGCGCTCCGCGCGGCCGGAGTAGACGACCAGTCGGTCGGCGGCCCCGGCTTCCACGGCCGCGGTCAAGGTCCAAAGAGCCAGCAGAACCGCCAGCAGCCGGCCGGAAGAAGAGGAGAGAATTCGATGAAAATGAAATTGATTCATGCTCTCAATTATATGGGAAAAACAAAAAACGCTCAGTGCCGGCAGCCGGAGCAGAGGCCGTACAGCTCGAGCTTGTGGGTCTGAATCGTGAACCCGTTGCGTTTGGCGACTTCTTCCTGCAGTTGCTCGATGTCGCAGTTCTCGAACTCCACGATCTTTCCGCAGCCCGTGCAGATCAAATGGTCATGGTGTCCCTTGTGCGAGACGTTGTCGTACTGGGTCTGGGTACCGAAATGGCGGGCCTGGGCCAGGCCCGCTTCGCAGAAGAGGTTCAGCGTCCGATAGATGGTCGCCAGCCCGATGTGCGGATCCTTCTTCGCCAGGAGTCGGTACATCTGCTCGGCCGTGATGTGCTCGTTCCTCAGGAACACGTTGAGGATCTGCTCCCGCTGACGCGTCAGCTTGAGCTGGTGCTTGCCCAGGTGTTCCCTCAGGACCGTCATCTCCTTGAGTTGTCTGTTCATGGGCCGCCCCCGGCAAATTGATAATGAATATTAAAATAGGTGGGGGGTGGCGCGCAAGGGGGGCGCAGGGACGCGATCGGCCCCGCGTTGACTGGCTCCCGGGCCGGAGACTATAGTGCCCTCAGCGCAATGCTGAACGAGGAATGAGGAACGAAGGCCTCCGAATATCCCGCGTTCGTCATTCTGCATTCAGCGTTGGTTGACAGTTGGTCTACGCGGAGGCTCCGATGGCGTCGTTAGAGGTGCCCAACTTCATCAACGGCCTGTGGTGTCCGTCCCGGCCTGGTGCCTGGTTCGAGAGTCGGAATCCGGCCAATCCCGGCGAGGTGATCGGGCTGTTCCCGCAGTCGGGCCAGGCCGACGTCGACGAGGCGGTGGAGGCCGCCAACTGCGCCTTCGGCCCCTGGCGCGAGCTGGGGCTGGTCAAGCGGGCGGAGTATCTGCTGCGGGTCGCCCGGGTGATGGAAGAGGACGTGGAGGCCCTGGCCCGCGACGTCGCGCGGGAGGCCGGCAAACAGATCAACGAGGCCCGCGCCGACGTGGTCGAGGCGATCCACACGGCGCAGTACGCCTTCTCCTACGGGCACCTCGGCCAATACGGAAAGATCCTGGGCGACGAAGTGCCGACCAAGCGCTGTCACGAGGTGCTGGAGCCCAGGGGCGTGGTCGTCGCGATCACCCCCTGGAACTTTCCGGTGGCCCTCCCGTTCTGGCTCACCGGCCTCTCGCTCGTCCTGGGCAATTGCGTGATCCTCAAGCCGAGCGAGCTGACCCCCCTGTGCGGGGCGCGGATCGCCGGCTATTTCGAGAAGGCCGGCATCCCGGCCGGCGTCTTCCAGGTGGTGCACGGGACCGGCGAGGCGGTGGGCGCGCCGCTGGTGGCCCATCCCCGCACCCACGTGGTCCTCTTCACCGGCAGCTACGAGGTGGGCCTCAGGATCAAGCAGGAGGTCGCCCGACATCCCCAGAAAGTGTGTACGATCGAGACCGGCGGCAAGAACGCCGTCCTCGTGATGGAGGACGCCGACCTGGACATGGCGGTGACCGCGAGCCTCCTCTCCGCGTTCAAGACGGCCGGCCAACGGTGCGTGACGTCCGGCCGCCTGCTCGTGGACCGGCAGGTGGCGGACCGGTTTACGGAACGGTTCGTGTCGGACGCCAAGCGGGTGAAAGTGGGAGATCCGCTGGACGAGTCCATGTTCTACGGCGCCATGATCAACCGGCAGGGGGTGGAAAAGGGCCGCCGTTTCAACGAGGCGGCGCGCAAGGAAGGATTCCAGGTACTGCTGGACCGGAACACGGAGCCGCCGCCGACGCCCGACGGCTACTGGCTCAAGCCGTTCGTCTACACGGGCCCCTGGCGCAGCGACAGCTACTGCCTCACCGAGGAGGCCTTCAGCCCGCACGTCGCCATCGTGCCGGTCGGCGGCGTCGAGGAGGCGGTCGCGGTCTACAACGACACCAAGTACGGCCTGGCCGGAGCCATCATCACCGAGGATTACCGCAAGGCCAAGTACGCCGAGGAGCATCTCCAGTGCGGGATCTTTTACTGGAACTTGCCCAGCATCGGCGCCGGGGTGCGGATGGCGTTCGGAGGGGTCAAACAGTCGGGGAACCTGGTGCCCTCGGCCGCAGGCCTGATCCCGGTCCTGACCCATCCCAAAGCGGTCACCTACAACCTGGACCGGAAGATCGTGATGGCCCAGGGACTCAGCGCGGAGATCAAATAATGGGCCAGGGGCGCGTGGCTAGAGGCTAGAGGCCCCTCTCGCCTCGTGCCCCGAGCCTCTCGCCTGGCTTGAGTGTATGCGGAAGCCACTAGAAATGACCATCGACCGGACGCTGCTGGTGCACCTGCTGCACCTGGCGGAGCCCCATGGGCTCATGACGGACGTGAAGCTGCAGCAACTGGCGTTCCTCTGCGAGCTGCAACTGTTCGGCAAGGGGCTCAAGGGGTTCCACTTCGAGTTCTTCCGCTACGCCTACGGAGCCTTCAGCAAGGATCTGGACAACGATCTCCTGTCGCTGCGGCGCAAGGAGCGGCTTGAAAACTTCAGCCCGTCGGACAAGGCTGGGGAGGTCCTCAAGCTCCTGCCGGAGGCCGTGGAGGGGGGCGAGACCAACGAAAAGGTCATGGAAATCGTCGAAGCGGTCGTGGCCAAGTATGCCCCGCAGGACAGCGGCGAGATCACCAAGTCCGTCGAGGCGGTCGAGCTGTCCACCCCCGAGCAGCCGGAGTTCAAGCTCCCGATCCGGGACATCTCCTTCCACACGGTCATCCTCGTGCCCTCCCGGATCGAGGTCCAAGGCGAATTCACCCTGTCTCCCAGGATGGCCGCCCGCCTCAACGCCGCGTTAGGCTACTAGCATAGGCGCGGGGCGCGAGGCACGAGGGGGCGATCGTCCTGCTGTTTCCGCCTCTTGCCTCTAGTCCCGAGCCTCGAGCCCATACAGTTCGCTGTACTTCCGTTCCAGATAGGCGAGAAACGGCTCAGGGCTGAGCGGGCGGCCGGTGACCCGCAGGATCAGGTGATCGGGCCGGAACGTGCGCCCCCACCGGTGGACCTTCTGGTTCAGCCACTTCTTCAGGACCGTGAGCCGGCCTGCCGCGATCTCCGCCTCCAGGTCCGGCAGCTCGTGACGCGCCTGCTCGTAGAACTGCACGGCGTACAGGTTGCCCAGCGTGTAGGTCGGAAAATAGCCGATCGCGCCGAATGACCAGTGCACGTCCTGCAGGACTCCTTCCGCATCCCGCTCCGGCACGATCCCGAGGACCTCCCGCATCTTGTCGTTCCAGACCGCCGGCAGGTCTTCCACACCGACCTTCTCCTCGATCAAGGTCTGCTCGATCTCGAACCGCAGCATGATGTGGAGGTTGTAGGTCAATTCGTCCGCCTCCACCCGGATCAGCGACGGCTTCACCCGGTTGATGGCGGCATAGAATCGCTCCAGTTCGACCCCGCCCAACTGCTGGGGAAAGGCCGCCTGCAGCATCGGGTAGAAGCAGCGCCAGAAGGGGCGCGAGCGACCCACGCAGTTCTCCCAGAGGCGGGACTGGCTCTCGTGGATGCCGAGCGAGAGGGCCTCTCCCAGCGGCGTCCCGTACCGTTCCTGGTCCAGGCCCTGGTCGTAGAGCCCGTGTCCGCCCTCGTGGATGCAACTGAACAGACAGGCCGGCAGCTCCTTCTCGTAGACGCGGGTGGTCACCCGCACGTCGGTCGGATGGAAGGAGGTCGTGAAGGGGTGGGCCGACATGTCCAAGCGTCCACGGGCGAAATCGTAGCCCATGGCGGTCAGGACCAGCCGCCCGAACTCCACCTGGCGGGACGGCTCGTAGCGCAGGAACAGCATCGAGTCGTCGATCTTCACGGAGGATGCGACCACCCGGCCGAGAAGCGGGACGAGCCGGGCCTTGAGCGTCGCGAAGAGCGGGCGCAAGGCGGCCACCGTGGCGCCCGGCTCGTAGGTGTCGAGTAGCGCGTCGTAGGGGGAGTCGTGATAGCCGAGGTATCGGGTCTCTTCGCGCTTCAACGTCACGACGGTCCGGAGATTCGGCAGGAACAGGGAGAAGTCGCTCTGCTTCCTCGCTTCCGTCCAAACCTGCTGGGCCAGCGAACATTCCCGGCCCAGGCGTTTGACGAACTCCGAGGGCAGCCTCTTGGCGCGGCTGAAATCCCGCCAGACCTCCCGCAGCAGGGCGCGGGACGGCTCGTCCCAGGAATCGCCTGGCGTCTCGATCGGAAGCCCGGTAGCCGGGTCGATCCATCGGCCGAGCAGGTCCTCGATCTCCGGCGCGACCAGCTTGTCATGGGCGAGTCCCTGGAGCGTCGCCAGTTGTTCCGCCCTGGCCAGGCCTCCTCCGGACGGCATGTAAGTCTCCTGGTCCCAGGACAGGAGCGAGGCCGCGCTGGTCAGGTGCTGGATTTCCTTGAGTCGCGCCGTCAGGGGTTCGAGCGTCGCCAACGTTTTCATCTCGCCTCGTGCCTTCCCCTTAACGCCTCTTACGTCTTACGTCTGACGTTTCACGGCTTTTCGCGGTATGATGCCCGGCCAGTGTACGCAACCGGTTCGCCGTTTTGCAATCAGCGGGAGGAGCGAGCATGAAAGCGCTGGTCTTGCCTGAAATCGAAGCCTATGCCGAGGCGCACTCGGCCGCCGAGTCGGAGGTCTGTCAGGCGCTGCGGGAGGAGACCTATCGGACCATGGATAGCCCTCAGATGGTTGTCGGTCCGCTGGAGGGGGCCTTCCTCAAGATGGTCACGCAGCTCGTGGGGGCCAGGCACGTGTTGGAGATCGGGACGTTCACCGGCTACAGCGCGCTGTGCATGGCCGAGGTGCTGCCCGAGGACGGTCGCCTCATCACCTGCGAAATCGACCTGGACTCGTTGGAACTGGCCAGGAAGTACTTCGCCAGGAGCCCCCACGGGCGCAAGATCGAAATACGGATGGGGCCGGCGTTGGAAACCTTGCGCGACCTGACCGGGCCGTTCGACCTCATCTTCATTGATGCCGACAAGGTCAACTACGTCAATTACTACCGCCGGTCGCTGGACCTGATCGCGCCGCGGGGCGTCATCCTCGTTGACAACGTGCTCTGGAGCGGGGACGTGCTGCTCGAGCCGCCGCCGGACCAGTCCACCGCCGTGATCCAGGAGCTCAACCGCCTGGTGGCCCGGGATCAACGGGTGACGTCGGTGCTGGTGACGATCAGGGACGGTGTCTTAGTCATCCGCCCGACAGGACACGCGAGTTGAAAGATCTTGACGCGGTGGGGACGGCTTGCTATAGGCCGTGGCCGTATGAGTAAACCCTCGGAACTCTCGGCCTACGGCGCGCTCGTCACGGCGGCGGTCGTGTGGGGCGGCTCGATCGTCGGCCAGAAGCTGGCCCTCGGGTCGTTCTCGGCGGTCGAAACCTCCGTGCTCCGCGGGATCGGGGCGCTGGGGATCCTGATTCCACTCTGGTGGTGGCAGGAGGGCGGCTCGGTCAAGTTCTCCCGCCGGGACCTCGGCATCTTCGCCGCGCTGGGGCTGGCGGTCCTGGGCAATCACCTGCTCACCCTGTTCGGGCTCCGGTACATCGGGGCGGCGGCGGCCGGGGTCATCATCGGCGCGAGCCCGGTCATCACGGCCCTGCTCTCCTCGCTGTTGCTCCGAGACCTGCCGTTCAAGGCGGTGGCGGCTGGCTGCGCGGTCTCGTTTGCCGGCGTGGCCCTCGTCTCAGGGATCGGAGCCGAGAGCGCGGCTGGAGAGCGACCCTGGCTGGGCGGGACGCTGGTGGTGCTGGGCCTGGTCAGTTGGGCCCTTTACACGGTCGGCGGTCGCCGGACGATGGAGCGCTTCTCCCCGCTCACCGTGAACTGGGCCACGCTGTTGATCTCCATCCTGTTTCAGATTCCGCTCCTCTTGACGGACCAGAAGCTGATGGTCGCCGGGATCGGTTCGGTGCCTCCGTCCGGCTGGTGGGCGCTGGGCTACCTGATCGTGTTTGCGACGGCTCTGGGACAGCAGGCCTGGCTGTACGGCGTGCAGGGGATCGGGCCGTCCCGGGCCGGCGTCTTCGTGAACCTGATCCCGGTGGCGGCTCTCGTGCTCTCCACGCTTGTCCTGGGCGAGTCCATCGGCGGCAAGGAGCTGGCCGGCATCGCCTTGATCCTGGCGGGCGTCTGGCTGGTGAACCGGCAGTCGGCGAGGGCCGGCGGCCGGTGATGTCCGCCCGTCGTTCCCGCAAATGGCGAGCCTGTCTCTCCCTTCGCAGCAGGCAGCCGTTTCGAGTATGATACGCGCCATGAGCGAAGAAGCAGAGCGGGTCAGGCTGCAGATCGAGGCGGTGACGCGGGCGAACGAGGCGTTCTACGAAGCCTTCGAGGGCCTCGACATCGAGCGGATGGACGAGGTCTGGCTCCAGCGGGACTATGTCACCTGCATCCACCCGGGCTGGACGCGCCGCGACGGCTGGCCGGCCGTGCGCGACTCCTGGGTCATCATC
This sequence comes from Nitrospirota bacterium, assembly GCA_040757595.1. Taxonomy (NCBI): domain Bacteria; kingdom Pseudomonadati; phylum Nitrospirota; species Nitrospirota bacterium. The sequence goes on from JBFLWP010000002.1 coordinate 294,977, forward strand.
TTCAACAACACCTTTTCGATGGAGTTCGAGCTGACCGACGTGATGGTCCAGGTGGCGGAGGACGTCGCCTGGGTCATCTGCACGGAGAACATCACGAGCCGGATGGGCGACACCGCTCACGAAAGCCGGGTGCTGGCCACCAACCTGTACGAAAAGGTGGGGGATCGCTGGTACCTGATCCACCACCACGGCTCCCAGGTGAGGTGAGGGAGGGAAGGGGCGCTACTTTTCCTCTACGACGAGGGTCTTGGCCCATTCGGTCATGACGGCGTCCCGCTCTTCCATGGTCATGGCCGCGTACTTGTGGAACATCGCCGACCCCTTTTTCCGCCGCCAGGCGACGAAGTTCAGGAAATGGTCCTTGCAAAGCGCGTTGGTTCCGGCGGGAGCGTAGGCCCGGACGGTGCAGTTCGCCACGGAACAGGTCTGGGTGCTCATTGCTGCGGTTCTCCACGATGATGTGAAGTTCGACCGCAGTATGCCGGACCCACGAGCCCGAATGCAACGGGCTGCCGGCTTGACGCGAGCCGGTCCGGTTCAGTATGTCAAAGCCCCGTGAAGATTTCCGGATCCGGTCCTTTCCCCTTCCTGCTGGCTTCGGCCCTGGCCCTGGCGGTTCCAGTCCATGGGTGCACGTCCGAATCCCGGCCGGGGCTCCCACCAAACAGCCCCTTCGCAGACGCCACCGTTGGCACGGACCGGCTCCTGAGCCACGGCGTGGCCGCGGGGGACGTCACGGCCGACTCGGCCCTGGTCTGGTTCCGGACGAACGGTCCCGCTCGGTCCCAGGTCGAGTGGTGGCCGGAGGACGGCCAGATGGGATCGCAAAGCATGCGATCCGCGGCGCCGATCAGAAGCGCGGTCGTGGCCACCAGCCGCGCGCGGGACTTCACCGCTGCCGTGCGATTGACGGGCTTGACGCCGGGCACTGGCTATCGGTACCGGATCCTGACCGGCCCGCCCGAGGGCGAGGCCGAGTTGAAGCCGGCGCGCGATCGCGGGGCGGGCCGCTTTGCCACGGCTCCCGGCCCGGATAGCTCCCGGCCCCTCCGGTTCGTTTGGAGCGGGGACCTCGGCGGGCAGGGGCGCTGCCGGGACGCAGGAACCGGCTATCGGATCTTCGACCAGATCGTTCAACGTCAACCCGCCTTCGTGCTCCTGCTGGGCGACCTGATCTACGGGGACGACCGGTGCCCGTCCCCGCCCAACGTGCCGGGCGGGGATTTCCTCGCGACGACGCTGGAGGAGTACCGGGCCAAGCACCGCTACCAGCGAGGCGACGCGGCGTTGCAGCGGCTGCTGGCTTCGGTGCCGGTCTATGTCATCTGGGACGACCACGAGGTCAGGAACAACTTCTCCGGCCCGCACGATCCCCTGATGCCGGTCGGCCGGCAGGCCTTGCTCGAGTACTGGCCGATCGGGACGTCCGGGGACGACGAGTTCCGGCTATATCGGCGGGTCCGGTATAGCGCCGATCTGGAGCTGTTCATCCTGGATACGAGACAGTATCGCAGCCGGAACGCCGAGCCGGACGGGCCCTCCAAGACGATGCTGGGCGAGGCCCAGCGGCGGTGGCTGTTGGAAGGGCTAGCCGCCTCGTCGGCCACGTGGAAGGTGATCGCCACCAGCGTGCCGCTGTCGAACCCCAAAACCGGGAACAAGCTGAACTCCGGCAACGACAGTTGGGCCCGGGGTGCGGACGGGACGGGCTTCCAGGTCGAGCTGCGCGGCATCGTCCAGATGATCCTGGACCGCCGGATCAGGAACGTCGTCTGGCTGGCCACGGACGTACACTACGTCCAGATCAATGCCTACGATCCGGACCGGGACGGAGCGACGGACTTTCACGAGTTCATCTGCGGCCCCCTCTCCTCCGCTCCCGGCATCCTGCTTCCCCCGGACCGGGCCTTCAACCCGACGACGCTCCACGGCGAGAGCGGGTTCCTGAACTTCGGCCTGGTCACGGTCGGGCCGGACGCGCTCGGCCTGGCCATCGTTGACGAGGCCGGCCGGTCCCGCTTCACCACCACCATTCCTGCGAGGAAGGATCGTTAACCCCCTTGCAATCTCGCCCGGAAGCCGGCTAGGGTAGGCGTCCGCCGGGGCGGGAGCGATCCGTCCTGGCGGCGGAACGACAACCACGGAGCGGTGAAGGAGAGCACGACATGGCTGGGTTGATGACGGCGGAAGAGGTGTTCGAAAAGGCGAGGGCAGCGGCCCTGGCCGCGACTGGGCCGGACGAGCGCGGTTTGCAGATTGATTACCCGGCCCTCAAGGCGAATATCCAGGTGGCGCTCGGAGACCGGAAGGTGGCGCTGGTCCACGCGAACAAGTTTCTGCCCGAGGGATACGAGGAGCAGGGACGTTTCAACCTGCTGCTGTTGACGGCGGGGAAAGTCCTCTACGACATGGTCATCGGGGACTCCTATTTCCGGTATGATGTGGTCTCCCTTGGGGACATTGACAAGGTCCAGATCATTGACGCGGTCTGGGAAAACCGGGAGAAGCGGCGGGAGGAACCGTTCCTGAGCCTCCGCTTGATGCACGCGGACGAGACGCATCTCCTTCTGGCGCTGGACGAGAACGAGCGCAAGAGCCTCCTCACCTTTGCCGCCGCCGTGACCGCGGCGCGGCATCCGGAACGGTAGGCTGGAACGGTGAACGATGAATGCTGAACGCTGAATGGGGGGGAAGACGACGGTCTTCAGTTCAGCGGCGGCAGCCGGGGAAACAATCTCCTGGGTGCCCGGTTGGCAAGGGATTGACGATGCCCGGTTGGTCTCGCAGAGGGTCCCACCGAGATTGACAATAGAAACTGCCGACAGTTGACAATAGGTTGACGATCTGCCCGCTTTGCCGGAACATCACCTCGGTCCTTCCCGCCATGGTCAGCCGCGTCTCGGTGCCTGATCGGCGTAAACTTTTCTTCAGACTGCCAGAGCCACGGGTTCAGGCACGGTGGCTAACAACCACTCTCAGCGGTCACTGCAAGCGATCTGCTGAAGCGCGAAGTTAGCCTTGCTGCTTGATGCGTCGCTCATACTCTTCATGAGGTCCGACCCACACCCAAACGAAACTGCCCCATCCTCAACAGCCGGCGCCCGGTGATGAGGCCCCACCCTCACGGACCACAGCTTGCCAATCTTTTTGAAGTGTAGCGAAGGGTGTGCGGGATTTTCTTTCAGGAGGTCGAAGTTGTGTCGGGCCACTCTTTGGACAGCTTCCGGAAGGTGTGCATAGCAAGCCCAAAACCGAGCCGTTGTGCGATGTTTCACAGGTCCTTTAGCGTCCCTTTTGCTTTCTCTTCGAGCGCTTCACGTATCAGGAAATCCAGCTTTCCAGCCTTGGAATCGGCTTCGATCTCCTTATCCCATCGCTCCCAGTCCTTTTCTGACAGCCACCGGACGAGTTCGGTGAACTCCTCCCGAGGAAGCTTCTCGATCTCCGTCTTAAGTTGATCTACTTTCGACATGGTCTTTCCTCCCGACACGGCCGACCAACACCGATTTGCCAGGCTTGAAGTCTGACGCAACGTGCGGCCGGATTCACGAACTCAGTATGCCATCATTCCCGGCTACGCGCCACACCCCGCTGCGCGGTGAACGGCTAGCCTTTGGTGTGGAAGGGCAGGGCGTGGACGGTGGCGGGATATCGCCGACCGTCGTGTTCGACGGTCAACTCGGTGCCGGGCTGGGTGAAGTCGCGCAGAGGAAAGCCAAGCGCGATGACCTGGCCCAGTGAAGGGGAGGGGGCCGCGCTGGAGATCCAGCCGACTTCCCGCTCGCCGCTGAAGAGCTTGGCCCCTCTGGGCGGGACCACCGGATCCTTGAGCGCCAGCCCCACCAGCCGGCGCCTGACGCTTCCGTAGGTGTCCATCCTGGCGACCACCTCCTGCCCTGGATAGCAGCCCTTGCTCAAGCTGAAGGCCTTGCCTTCCAGGTTGGCCTCCGGCGGGACGATTTCTTCGGTTAAGTCCATGCCGGCTCTTGGAAGCCCCGCCTCGATCCGGAGGGACTCGCGGGCTGCGATCCCGAAAGGCTTGAGCCCCATCGGACCTCCTGCCTCCCAGAGCCGTTCCCAAACCGAAATGAATCTGTCTGCCGGCAGCAGGATTTCGATGTCGGTTTCGCCGGTCTCCTCCGTTCGGATCAGCAACATCTCTTGCCCGTCGATCTGCTGCGTGAGGAAGGCCAGTGGTTTGAGCCCCGCCACATCGGCTCCGAGCGAGGCTTTGACCAAGTCATTGGACTTGGGGCCGCTGATAAGCAGGAGCCCCCAGGTCTCCGCGCAGTTCTCGATCTTGGCCTTGGTGCCGTAGAGGAGGAACTTGCGAAGGGCCTGGAACGTCGTTTCGCCGATCTCGCCCACGTCCTCCAGCATCAGGGCCTCGGCCAGGAGGTAGACCCGGAAGTAGGTGAGCATCTTGCCCTTGTGGGTGAGGAGGCTGGAATAGAGGCCCTGCCCGACGGTCAGCGGCAGGATGTCGTTGCTGATCACGCTCTGCAGCCATTTCACCCGGTCCTCGCCGAGGACCCGCAGCTTCCCGCGGTGGGAGAGGTCGGCCAGGCCGACGCCCGCCCGCACTGCCCGGTGCTCGGCCGCCGGATCGCCGTAATGGAGCGGCATGGTCCAGCCGGCGACCTCGCCGAAGACGGCGCCGAGCTTCTCGTGCTGGTCGTGGAGGCGGGTTTGCTTCATGGGATCGTGAGACGTGAAATGCCAGACGCGAGACGAAAGACCGGCTTCCTCTGAGAACCCCTCACGCCTTACCCCTTACGGTAAGTTCCTCGATCAGCTCCCGCGTCCTTGCCGAGAACTCGTTGCGGGAGACGATCTTGGTCACGCCCAGCTCTTTGGCGCGCCGCCACGCCTCGACTTCCTCGTGGTTGGCGAAGGCCAGGATCGGGAGGGCCGGCGCACCTGTTCGAAGGTCCTGGATTGCCCGGAAGGGGTCGAATCGCTCCTCGTTCAGGTTGACGACCAGGGCGGCCGGCGCAGCGGAGGCAGCCTTGACCGCCGCGTCTTCCTGCGTCCGCACCCGCTCGAGCGTGTAGTCGCCGCCGCGCAGCGCGTCCCGGACCTTCGTGTAGAAGAATACGTCGCTCACGGCGACGAGCACGACTTTGTCTTTGTGATCCGGTTGGTTCATAGGATCCTTGAACGAGTACCCGAAAAGCCGCACCCCTGCGCCTCGTGCCTGCTTCGTTCAGTTCAACATGCTGATCAGCCGGCTCAGCGAGCGCTTGGCCAGGGCGTACTTGGGGTTCAGCGTCAGGGCCTTCTTGTAACTTTCGATGGCCCGGTCCCACTGGCCCTTCCGCTCGTACACGCGCCCCAGGTTCAGGTGCGGAAAGGCAGGACTCTCGTAGCGCCTGGCCTGCATGGCCTTCTCGAACCAGGGGATGGCCTCATCGAATTGCCCCTTCTCGATCAGATAGGCGCCGATGTCGTTGTACGGGTTCCCGAAGTCCGGGTCCTGCGCGATGGCGTGGTGGCACTCCTCGATCGCCTCGTCCAGCCGGCCCATGAAGCTGTAGGTCCAGCCCAGGAAGGTGTAGGCCTCGGCGGTCGGGTGTGTGTCGATCGAACGCTTGTAGAGGTTGACCGCCTCCTCGAGCTCGCCCTTCATCTGACGCTCGTAGGCCTGCTGGAACAAGTTCCAGGCGTCCCGTTTGGCCTCTTCGCCGCCTTCGCCCTGCAGGAGAAAATCCTGGATGTCCATGGATCGCAACGAAGAGCTGATGGCCTATGGCAAACGGCCGATGGCACGGAACCGGGGTCAAAACCGCAGCCTCTTTTCCGGGCCATATGCCATCAGCTATAGGCCATACGCTTCCTATTCCTGCTTCAGTTTTTTCCTGATGAGTTCGGCGCCGTACCGGCCCGAGAGCAGCATGGAGCCGAAGGCCGGCCCCATGCGCGGCGTGCCGTAGACCGCGGCCACGGCCAGCCCGACCACGAAGCAGTTGGGGTAGACTTCGCCGGTGCGCTCCATGACCGCCTCCTCGGAGCGCGAGACCCACATGGCCCCGTTGCCGGGCACCTTCTCGTACAGGTTCCGCCGGTGCAGCAGGTCCACGACCACCGCGTCGTGGCCGGTGGCGTCCACCACCACGCGGCTCTCCAGCGCGATCGGATCCACGTGGATCACGTCGTGCCCCGCCATTTCGGCCGTGGTGTTGTTGACCACGACTCCTTCGAGCACGCCGTCCTGCCGCAGGATCAGGTCCACCACGCGCGTGAGGTTCATGATCTTGGCGCCGGCCCGGTAGGCGGCGGCGATCAGGGCTCCGGTCGCGTGGGGCGGGTCCACCAGATACATCCCCTCGCAGTCCTTGACCTGCTTGCAGGGGACGCCGAACTCCTCCAGGATCTCGTGGGCGGGCGCGCAGATCGAGGCCTTGTTCATCAGGTAGCCGCCGGACCAGAACCCGCCGCCCAAAGCCAGGGACTGCTCCACGATGAGCGTCCGGAAGCCCATGGCCGCCAAATCCCTGGCGCAGAGCAGGCCGGAGGGACCGGCTCCCACCACGATCACGTCGCTCTCGATGAGCTGGTCGAACTCTTTATAATATTCCCGCGCGATCTGGCGGGTGACGTCACGCTCCCGCAAGGGCGCCGGTTTGGGCCGTTCCATGGTGACTCCCTCAGAGTGTTCAGTTTTCAGTCGTCAGTCTTCAGTTTGAAACTGACCACTGATCACTGAGAACTGACAACTTGACTTAGAGGTAAATCTCCGCTCCCGCCTTCTTGAACTCTTCGGCCTTCTCCTTCATGCCGATCTGGATCGCCTGCCGCTCGTCCACCTGCTTCCGGGCGGCGTAGTCGCGCACGTCCTGCGTGATCTTCATCGAGCAGAAGTGCGGGCCGCACATCGAGCAGAAGTGCGCCACCTTGGCCGCGTGGTCGGGCAGCGTCGCGTCGTGGAAGGCGCGGGCCGTGTCCGGGTCCAGCGACAGGTTGAACTGGTCCTCCCAGCGGAACTCGAACCGCGCCTTGGAGAGCGCGTTGTCCCGCGCCTGGGCGCCGGGGTGCCCCTTCGCCAGGTCCGCGGCGTGGGCCGCGATCTTGTATGCGATGACGCCGGCCTTGACGTCCTCCTTGTTCGGCAGCCCGAGATGCTCCTTGGGCGTCACGTAGCAGAGCATCGCGCAGCCGTACCAGCCGATCATCGCGGCGCCGATCCCGGAAGTGATGTGGTCGTAGCCGGGGGCGATGTCCGTGGTCAGGGGACCCAGGGTGTAGAACGGGGCCTCGTCGCACTCCTCGAGCTGCTTCTCCATGTTGACCTGGATCAGGTGCATCGGCACGTGGCCGGGGCCCTCGATCATGACCTGCACGTCGTGCCGCCAGGCGATCCGGGTCAGCTCGCCCAGGGTCTCCAGCTCCGCGAACTGCGCCTCGTCGTTGGCGTCGGCGATCGAGCCGGGCCGCAGGCCGTCCCCCAGGCTGAAGGCCACGTCGTAGGCCTTCATGATCTCGCAGATCTCTTCGAAGTGCGTGTAGGCGAAGTTTTCCTCGTGGTGGGCCAGGCACCATTTCGCGTGGATCGAGCCGCCGCGGGACACGATGCCCGTCATCCGCCCGGCCGTGAGGGGGATGTAGGCCAGCCGGACGCCGGCGTGGATCGTGAAATAATCCACCCCCTGCTCCGCCTGCTCGACCAGGGTGTCCCGGTAGACCTCCCAGGTCAGGTCCTCGGCCTTCCCGCCGACCTTCTCCAGGGCCTGGTAGATCGGCACCGTGCCGATCGGCACCGGCGCGTTGCGGATGATCCACTCGCGCGTCTCGTGGATGTTCTTGCCGGTGGAGAGGTCCATGACCGTGTCCGCGCCCCACCGGATCGCCCAGATCATCTTCTCGACCTCCTCCTCGATCGAGGAGGCCACCGCCGAGTTCCCGATGTTCGCGTTGATCTTCACGAGGAAGTTCCGGCCGATGATCATCGGCTCGGACTCCGGGTGGTTGACGTTGGCCGGGATGATCGCCCGGCCCCGCGCCACCTCGTCGCGCACGAACTCCGGGGTGATCCTGGCCGGGATGGCCGCGCCCCAGCCCTGGCCCGGGTGCTGGAGGACGCCGCCCCCGTGGCCGTTGCCGTTCGAGCGGCTCTCGGCCAGCCGCTCCCGCGCCTGGTTCTCGCGGATCGCGATGAACTCCATCTCGGGTGTGACGATCCCTTTGCGCGCATAGTGCATCTGTGTCACGTTCATCCTGGCCTTGGCCCGCAGCGGCTTCCGGATGTGCTGGAAGCGCAGGTGCGCGAGCTTGGGGTCCGCGGCCCGGAGCCGGCCGTACTGCGAGGAGACTTGGGACAGTTCTTCCACGTCATGCCGGCCGGTGATCCAGGCGCGGCGCAGCGGGGCGAGGCCTGCCCGCAAGTCGATCGTCACCGTCGGGTCCGTGTAGGGGCCGGACGTGTCGTAGACGGTGACGGGAGGGTTGGGGATCGGCTCCCCCCCGTTCGCCGCCCGGGTACCCGTTGCTCCCCGGGTTGCAACGGGTGTGGGAGTGAGGGCGATCTCCCGCATCGGCACCCGGACGCCCGGCAGGGTCCCCTCGACGTACACCTTGCGCGACGCGGGCAGCGGCTGCGTCGTCAGGGTAGAAGGCCCTGCGCCGTTCCCGTTACCGGAACCGTTGGCATGGGGCTGCTGGGTGCTCATAGCAACGATCCTTTCTCCAAAAAAAGTTATCAGTGGGTCAGTACTCAGTTGTCAGGCTTCGCTCGCTGAGAACTGAAAACTGTCTACCGATAACTGATTTCTCCAAAACAAAAAAGCCGCACCAGGTAGAAGGGTGCGGCTGCCAAGAGTCTCCAAGGCCAATGGGCCCTGCCGCTTCCCTACGCTGGTATTATCCAGGTCAGGTTCTGAGGGTCGTCCGTGAGATTCGGACTCTCAGCCGTGAGGCTCCCCTAGCTATGGACGGTGATCGTACACCCCGTTTTTTCCGGTTGTCAACCGGCCCGCCGACCAACGGGCCGGCGCCGATCGGCCCCGGGAGGTCCGACGCACCGGATGCCCCGCCCTGGGAGGGAGGGCGGGCCGTTGATTGTCCGGAGCGGCTGTCGTAGAATGCGCACTTACGTCAGACGGGCGGCGGTCCAGGCTGGCTCCGGAGCGGTTGTGAACGGCTGGCCGCAACAGTCCGGGATAAAGGAAGCCAAACCAAGGTGAAGGCCCTCGCGTCGGTCCCGACATCGGTGACGGAGTATCAGGCCCTGACGCCGCAGGAGCTGTTCGAGCGGACGGCGGCGGCCAAGAGGACCCTGGGCGACCGGGCGCTGATCCTCGGGCACAACTACCAGCGGGACGAAGTGATCGAGCACGCCGATTTTCGCGGCGATTCGCTCATGCTGGCCAAGCTCGCGGCTGAGCGCGCCGAACGGCCCCACATCGTCTTCTGCGGCGTGCACTTCATGGCCGAGACCGCCGACATCCTCAGCCGCTCGGGGCAGACCGTCATTCTTCCGGACCTGTCGGCCGGCTGCTCGATGGCGGACATGGCTGCGATCGAGCAGGTGGACCAGTGTTGGGAGTCGCTCTCCCGCATCCTGCCGGTTGAAGAGGCCGTGACGCCGGTCGTCTACGTCAACTCGGCGGCGGTGCTCAAGGCATTCTGCGGCGAGCACGGCGGGATCACCTGCACTTCTTCCAACGCCAAAGCGGTGATGGACTGGGCCTGGGCCCGTCGCGAGAAGCTCCTGTTCTTCCCCGACGAGCACCTGGGCCGCAACACGGCCAACAGGATGGGCTTGCCGCGCGAGCAGATGATCGTGTGGGACCCCTTCATGCCGAACGGGGGGCATACGGCGGACGCAGTCCGCAAGGCCCGGCTCATCCTGTGGAAGGGCCATTGCAGCGTGCACCAGATGTTCCAGCCGGCCCACGTGGACTACTTCCGGCGGAAGTACCCGGACGGCAAGGTCATCGTGCATCCGGAATGTCACGAGGACGTCGTCAACAAAGCCGACCTGGTCGGCTCCACCGAGTTCATCATCCGGACGGTTCGCTCGGCCCCAGCCGGAACGACCTGGGCGGTGGGGACCGAGCTGAATCTGGTCAATCGCCTGAAGCGAGAGCAGTCCGACAAGCACGTCTTCTTCCTTTCCTCCACGGTCTGCCAGTGCGCCACCATGTTCCGCATTGATGCTCCCCACCTCTGCTGGGCGATGGAAAACTTGGCCGAAGGCCACGTCGTGAACCGCATCGTCGTGCCGGACGATGAAAAGGCCTGGGCCAGGATCGCGCTGGACCGCATGATGGCGGTGAGTTGAAAGCGCTCAGCGGCAGCTCACAGCCCGGACCACTTTCAATCGCTGCATGCTGATGGCTGACTGCTCTACGGGCGGTCTCAATGGACTATAAAGCGACGCTCAACCTCCCGCGCACCGATTTCCCGATGAAGGCGAACCTGCCGCAGCGGGAGCCGGAGCAGCTTGCCTGTTGGGAAGAAGAACGGCTCTACGAGCGGATTCAGGAGGCCGGGCGGGGGCGCCGGCCCTATATCCTTCATGACGGCCCGCCGTACGCCAACGGGCGCATCCACATCGGCCACGCGCTCAATAAGATCCTCAAGGACATCATCGTCAAGTCCAAGACCATGGCCGGCTACTGGGCCCCCTACGTGCCGGGCTGGGATTGCCACGGGCTGCCGATCGAGCACCAGGTGCTGAAGGAGCTCGGCGAAAAGAAGAAGGGGCTGGACACGCCGGCGATCCGCAAGCTCTGCCGCGACTATGCAGAGAAATACCTGAACATCCAGCGGGACGAGTTCAAGCGCCTGGGCGTGCTCGGGGACTGGGACCATCCCTACCTCACGATGGACCCGGCCTATGAGGCGACCATCCTGCGCGAGTTCAGCAAATTTGTGGCCAAGGGCGGTGTGTACAAGGGGCTTAAGCCGGTCCTCTGGTGCACGGTGGATCAGACCGCCCTCGCCGAGGCTGAGGTGGAGTATGAAGACCATACCTCGCCGTCCATCTACGTTAAGTTCCCGCTGGTCAACGGACCGGATATTCTGGGCAGCGCAGCTGTATGGAAGCTGCCGTTTCCCAAAGAGGTGAAGAGCGTCTCGGTGGTCATCTGGACCACGACCCCTTGGACGCTGCCCGCGAACCAAGCGGTCTGTCTCCATCCCGAAATTGACTATGCCTTCGTGAAGGTGGGCCAGGAGGTGCTCGTCGTCGCGCGCAACCTCGTGGACGGGGTTGCCAAGGCCTGCGCGCTCTCGGATTATCGAGTGCTCGGAACCAGGAAGGGGAACGAGGGATTCCTGGGGTTGGAAACCCATCGGCCCCTAGCCGACGGGCTCTCGCCCATCCTGCTGGGGGATTTCGTTACGGTGGATCAGGGGACCGGTTGTGTGCACATCGCGCCGGGACACGGGCAGGAGGACTATGAACTGGTCCTTGAATACAACCGGCGGGCTGCAGCGCCGGGCGAGCGGCTGGAGATCGTGGCGCCGGTGGATGGCGCCGGACGGTTCACCGAAGCCGTCAGGGAGTTCGCCGGGCAGCACGTGCTGAAGGCCAACCACGGCATCGTCGAGCGGTTGCGCGCCAACGGCCGGCTGCTTGGGAGCGGCACGCTACCCCACTCCTATCCCCACTGCTGGCGGTGCAAGCAGCCGGTGATCTTCCGGGCGACGGAACAGTGGTTCGTCTCGATGGAGACGAACCACCTGCGGGCGAAAGCGCTCGCCGCCATTGACCAGATCGCGGAGCACAAGGGCTGGATTCCGCCCTGGGGGCGGGATCGCATCCACGGGATGATCGAGAACCGCCCGGACTGGTGCCTCTCCCGCCAGCGGGTCTGGGGCGTGCCGATCCCCGGCTTCACCTGCACAGCCTGTAAAGAGGTCTTGGCCGATCCCAAGGTGATCGAGCATGTCGCGGCGCTGGTCGAGCGGCAGGGGGCGGACGTGTGGTTCGAGAAGCAGGCGGCGGAGCTGATCCCTGGCGGCACAACCTGCCGAAAGTGCGGCGGGGGTTCGTTCGAAAAAGAGCGGGACATTTTGGACGTCTGGTTCGAATCGGGCGTGAGCCACGCGGCGGTGCTGAAGCCCCGCCAGTGGTGGCCCGCCGACCTCTATCTGGAAGGCTCCGACCAGCACCGGGGCTGGTTCCACAGCGCGCTGCTCTCTTCCGTGACGACCGATGGCCAGGCGCCGTACAAGGCGGTGCTGACTCACGGGTTCGTGGTGGACGGGGCCGGCAAGAAGATGTCCAAGTCGGCCGGCAACGTCGTGGCGCCGCAGGACGTGATCAAACAGTCCGGCGCCGAGATCCTGCGCCTGTGGGTGGCGGCCCAGGATTACCGGGAGGATCTCCGGATCTCGCCGGAGATCCTGAACCACCTGGTCGAGGCCTACCGGAAGATCCGGAACACCTGCCGGTTCCTGCTGAGCAACCTCTACGATTTCGATCCGGCGGCCCATCGGGTGCCGTACGAGCGCCTGCCCGAGCTGGACCGGTGGGCGCTCTTACGGCTGGGCGAGTTGATCCGTCGTGTCGAGGAGGCCTACGAGGACTTCGAGTTCCACGCGATTTTCCACGCGCTGAACAATTTCTGCTCGGTGGACCTGAGCTCGGTCTACTGCGACATTCTCAAGGACCGGCTCTACACGTTCCGGGCGGATTCGCCGGAGCGTCGCGGGTCGCAGACCGTGTTCTTCGACGTGCTCGTGGCCGTGACCAAGCTGATGGCGCCGATCCTCAGCTTCACCGCGGAGGAAATCTGGCGGACGATGCCGGAGGCCTGCAAGAGGAGCCTGGGGACGTCCAGCGTGCACCTGGCCTCGTTCCCCAAGCCAGACGACCGTTGGAGCGACGCCGAGCTGTCGAGCCGGTGGGAGCGCCTGCTGGCGGTGCGGGTCGCCGTGCAGGGGGAGTTGGAGAAGCAGCGGCGGGACAAGGTGATCGGGTCGTCGCTGGAGGCTCATGTCCGATTGCGCGCCAATCGAGAGACCTACGATTTCCTCGCGCGCTACGAGACCGACCTGCCGACGTTGTGCATCGTCTCGCAGGTGTCGTTGGCGTTGGGGGACGAACAGGGGGAGAGTCTGCAGGTGGCCGTGGCAAAATCCGAGCATGCGAAGTGCGAGCGGTGCTGGAACTATCGCCGCGCGGTCGGGTCGTTCCCCGATCACCCGACCCTGTGCGACCGCTGCGTCGAGGCGATCCGGTGAGCGGCGGGACGATGCGATACAGCCTGCTGGCCCTGATCAGCCTGGGCACGATCGTGCTGGACCAGGTGACCAAGGTGCAGATCATGCAGACCATGCGCCTACACGAGTCCATCCCCATCGTTCCCGGCTTTTTCAGCCTGACCTACATCCGGAATCCCGGGGCGGCCTTCGGCATCCTGGCTTCGAGCAGCAACGGATTCCGGCTGTTCTTCTTCGCGTGCACGTCGCTGTTCGCGCTCGGGCTGCTCGGCACGATCTTTTTCCGGCTCCGCCAGGACGACTGGATCGGGCGGCTCAGCATCGCGGGGATCCTGGGCGGGGCGATCGGCAACTTTCTGGACCGGCTGCGGTTCGGGGAAGTGATCGACTTTCTGGACTTCTACGTCGGCACCTACCACTGGCCGGCGTTCAACGTGGCCGACTCGGCCATCAGCGTCGGCGTCTGTTTCCTGATCGCCCACTTTGCGTTCGAGAAGAAAGAGCCGGACGAGGCCTTGCAGCAGAACCGTCCGTAGCCCGACGCGTTTTCTCCCCCGAGGTCCCTTCAGCGGAAGATCATCAGCACGAGGGCCCCGAGCGCCATCCGGTAGAAGGCGAAGACGCGGAGCGTGTGCCGCTTGACGAAGGCCAGAAATGCGGCGATCACCGCCCAGGCGACGAGGTACGACACGATCAGCCCGATGAGCAGAGCGAACGTGTCTTCGGTCGTGAACAACTCGCGGGACCTGACGAGCTTGTAGCTCGTGGCCGCGATCATGGTGGGCAAGGCCAGGAAGAAGGAATACTCCGTGGCCACTTTTCGATCCATGCCGGTGAGCAGGCCGCCGACGATCGTCGCCCCCGAACGGGAAACGCCCGGGATGAGCGAGAAGCACTGGGCCAGCCCGACCAGGATCGCGGTCATGAAGTTGACGCGCTGGAGATCGGTGATGTGCGAGCGGTGCGGTCTCGCTTCGACCATGAGGATGACCAGCCCGCCGACGATCAGGGCTGCGGCGACGGTCCTCGGGTTGAACAGATACATCTCGATCCATCCCCTGGCCAACAGGCCCACCACCGCGGCCGGGATGAACGCCAGGCTCAGGCCGATGAGGAACCACAGGTTCGGGTGAGTGTCCGAGGAGCGGTAGAGGATGTAGCTCCAGCCCTCCTGCATGGAGCGCTCGCTGGCCGAGCGGGAGGATTCGATGAGACTCCGGAAGGAGGCCTGCTCCTTCGCCGCGCTGGCCAGCACCGCCGCGATCCGTTCCCGCTCGTAGGTGATGACGGCGAGGATGGCGCCGAGCTGAATGGAGATCTCCACGCTCACCGCCACCGCGCCGGTGAACCTCAGCCAGTATCCGAGGATGATGAGATGGCCGGTGGAAGAAATTGGCAAAAATTCCGTGAGCCCTTCCACCAGGCCCAGCAAGGCCGCCAGACCCGGTCCCCAATCCGACATCGCGCCTCCCCGCGTGCGCCGCGCCCACTGCCTGGTCGCGAGCAAGGCGCATAATCACAGAGTCGTATGGCCGAGTCAAGACAAACGGCGTACAGTCGGGAACCGCATGGAAGTCGCGGCCTCTATTGACAAAATGGGGCTGATGGACTACACATCTGCCCGGAAACGCTCGGCGGCGGCGATCGGCGGCGGGAGAGGCGGCTGCCTGCTTCCGGCTACGTGAAGGGAGGGCTGAATGAGCAAGTTTCTCGCATCAGGCGTGGTCCTTGTCGCGGCGATGGCTGCTAGCGGCTGCCTCGTTTCGGAGAGCAAGTACAAGATGGCGGTGGAGGAGACCGAAGCCGCCAGGACCGAGTTGGAGAAGGTGCGGGCCCAGAAGAACGCGCTCGAGCAGCAGATGAAAAGCATCAAAGAATCCAACGCCAAGCTGGTCGGTGAGGCGGAGACGGCCTTGGCCGAGTTGCAGCGTTTGAAAGACAGCCGCGACCGGGATCGGGAGGCGATCGAAGCGCGGATCCGGGACCAGGAGCAGAAGATCAAGGATCTCACCGCCCAACAGAAGGCGCTGAAACAGGAATACGATGAGGCCAAGCACCGCAGCGAAACCTTGCAGGCAACCGTGGCCCGGTACCAGAAGGAATTGAAAGATCGGCAACGCCCCGTCGAGATGGCGCCGCCTGCCGCTTTGCGGCCGCAGGCCAAGAGCATGCCGACTCCTCCGGCGCCGGTCGCGCCGGCCCCCAAGATGCCGGCCCCTCCGACGCAGCCGTTGCCGGGAGCCTCGCCCGTTCCCTCCCCGCCAGGCCAGCAGGCCGGCCTAGCCCCCGTGAACATCAACAAGGCCTCGGCCAACGACATGGTGCTGTTCTTGGGGCTGAGCAAAGAGGTCGCCGAGCGGGTGGTGGCAAACCGGCCGTACAAGCTCAAGGGCGAGCTGGTCGCAAAGAACGTGCTTCCGAAGGGGACTTTCGACGTGATCAAAGACCGGATCACCGTCGCTCCCTGACCCAGGCAGCATACGGCGAGCAGCGGGCAGCGAACATCCGCTGACGGCTCTGAGAGCTTTCGCGATGAGCCGTTGGCAGCGTTGAGACAGGCCATTCGTCTCTGGGCGGATGGCCTGTTGCTTTTTGGACTGACTGACCGCAGAATGATGCCGACGCCGTCGTTCGGCGCCGGTGGGAGCTGGGGGCGCGTGCGCAAAGCAGTCTGGATCATCGGCATTCTCGCCGTCGGGTTGGCCATCGGGGGCTACGTGTTCTTCAGCGGGGAGCGCAAGGTCCCGATCCGGTACCGGACCGCGCCGCTCGAGCGGGGCGCGATCGTCTCGGTGGTCACGGCGACCGGCACGATCAACCCGGTCACGACGGTCCAGGTGGGGAGCCAAGTGACGGGGATGATCCAGAACCTCTACGCGGACTTCAACTCGACGGTAAAGACCAACCAGATCGTGGCCCGCATCGATCCGTTCCCCTACCGCGCCCGGCGGGACCAGGCCGCGGCGAGCCTCGCCAACGCGAAAGCCGCCGTGGTCAAAGCCAGGACGGAGATGGCGCAGCGGAAGCGGGAACTGGACCGGGTGCAGTCGCTGGTCAAGCAACAGTTCGTGTCCCAGAACGACGTGGACGTGGCGGTCACGGCCCACGAAAGCGCGGTCGCCCAGTTGGCGGTGGCCGAGGCGGCGGTCAAGCAGGCGCAGGCGGCGCTGGAGGCCGCCGAGTTGGACCTCACGTACACGGTCATCCGTTCCCCGGTGGACGGCGTCGTGATTTCGCGCTTGGTCGAGATCGGTCAACGGGTCTCAGCCAGCTTTTCCATTCCCACCCTGTTCGTGATCGCCGAGGATCTGACCAAGATGCAGGTGGATACCAACGTCAGCGAGGCTGACATCGGCGGCATCGTCGAGGGAGGGAAGGCGGCGTTCACGGTGGACGCGTATCCGGGCGAGCAGTTCCAGGGAACCGTCCGGCAGGTCCGCAACGCCCCGATCAGCGTCCAGAACGTGGTGACCTATGACGTGGTGGTCGGGGTGGACAACAGGGATCTGCGGCTGAAGCCCGGCATGACCGCGAACGTGTCCATTATCGTGGCCGCGAAGGACGGCGTGCTGAAGGTGCCCAACGCCGCGCTGCGGTTCGTTCCGCCGAAGCCTGCCCTCGTCCGCGCCGAGGGCTCGGAACGGACCGGCTCTGCCGACGGATCGGGCCCCGGCGCGGGCGGGCAGCGGCCTCGGCCGACCGGGGGAGCGGGAGCCCAGGGCGTACCGGGGAGGACGGTCTGGCGGCTGGGCAGCTCGGGCGATCCGGAGCCGGTGCGGATCCAGACGGGCATTTCCGACGGGAACGTGACCGAACTCGTCGCCGGAGACATCAAGGAAGCCGACGAAGTCATCGTCGGCGTCGAAACGCTCAGGAGCGGTCGCAAGCCGGGCAGCCTGCCTCCGGGGTTCGGAGCCGGCCAGCCGCGGCGCGGCAGCTCGCGGGACCGCGGCCTCTGAAAATCGTGACGGGTGACAGGTGACGCGTGAAAAGCATGAGGAGAGAATCGTCTGTTCGCTGCTCGTCACGCGTCACTCGTCACGCATCACGGTAACAAGATGGGTTCTCTGATCGTCTGCAAGGACGTCTGGAAGATCTACCGGATCGGCGACATCGAGGTTCAGGCCCTGCGCGGCGTCAGTCTGGAGGTCGACCGCGGCGAATTCGTGGCGATCATGGGGGCCTCCGGGTCCGGGAAGTCCACTCTCATGAATATCCTGGGCTGCCTCGATGTTCCCTCCAGGGGCGACTACCGGCTGGATGGGCTGGACGTGGGGAAAGCCAGCCAGGACGAGCTGGCGGAGATCCGCAATCTGAAGATCGGGTTCGTCTTCCAGAACTTCAACCTGATTCCGCGCACCAGCGCGCTCGAGAACGCGCAGCTCCCGCTGTTCTACCGGGGGCTTTCCCTGCGCGAGCAGCGTGCCAGGGCCGCCGCGGCGCTGGCCCGGGTCGGCCTGACCGGGCGTGAGCACCATGCCCCGAACCAACTGTCCGGCGGGCAGCAGCAGCGCGTCGCCATCGCCCGCGCGCTGGTCTCCGAGCCGTCGATTCTCCTGGCCGACGAGCCGACGGGGAACCTCGACACGGAGTCCAGCCGGGAAATCATGGGCGTGCTCGAGAGCCTCAACCGCGAGGACGGCCTCACCGTCATCCTCGTGACGCACGAGGTAGACATCGCCGCCTCCGCGGCTCGGCAGATCCTCGTCAAGGACGGGCAGATCGTGAGCGACCGGCGCCGTGCGGCGGCTCAGGTGAGGCGCGGGTAGGGACCGCCGTGGGCGCGTTCATCTTCTTGACGGTGGTGACGGCCTTCCGTATCCTGAGCCGGAACCGGCTGCGGGCCGGGCTGACCATGCTCGGCATTATCATCGGCGTCGGGGCCGTGATCGCGATGGTCAGCATCGGGCAGGGGGCCAGGGCGGCGGTGGCGGCGCAGGTGGCCAGCATCGGGACGAACGTGATCATCATCCTGCCGGGGGCCACGACGGTTGGGGGCGTTCGCGGGGGACAGGGGAGCGCCGTGACGCTGACGGTGGCCGATGCGCTGGACCTCAAGAAGAAAGTTCCCTTGTTGAACGAGGTAGGGTGGGCCAAGCGGGACGTGATGCAGATCGTCTACGGCAACCGGAACTGGAACGGGCCGGTCAACGGGATCTCGCCCGGCTATCTCACGATCCGGGACTGGTCCTATGCCAGCGGCGGGCCCTTCAACCAGGCCGACATGGACGCGGGGGCCCGCGTCGCCTTGATCGGCCAGACGATGGTGGAAAATCTCTACGACCCCGGCGAGGAGCCGGTTGGCTCCACGATCCGGGTCAAGAACGTGCCGTTCCGGGTCATCGGGGTCTTGGCGCCGAAGGGACAGTCGGCGCAGGGGTCCGATCAGGACGACATCCTGTTCATTCCGTTCACCACCGCGGAGCGCAAGCTGCTCGGCACCAATTTTCTCGGCTCCGTGGGGGCCCTGTTCGCCTCCACCGATCGTCCGGAGGACCTGGTCCCCGCAGTCGAGGGGATTCGCGAGGTCTTGCGGGCCCGGCACCGGCTGCAACCCGATCAATCCGATGACTTCACGATCCGCACACAGGTGGACATCGGGCGAGTCCAGGAGGGGGCCAGCCGGACCCTGACCCTGATGATGTTCTCCGTGGCGTCCATCTCGCTCCTGGTCGGCGGGATCGGGATCATGAACATCCTCCTCGTGTCGGTCACCGAGCGGACCAGGGAGATCGGCGTGCGGATGGCGGTCGGGGCCAAGCGCCGCCACATCCTGCTTCAGTTCTTGATCGAGGCCATGACCCTCAGCCTGGTCGGGGGCCTGCTCGGCATCGTCTTCGGCATCGTCGGCGCGCGGGCGACCACGGCGGTAGCCGGCTGGCCTACGATCATCTCGGCCGAGTCCATCGTGGTCGCGTTCCTCTTCTCGCTGGCCGTCGGGCTCTTCTTCGGGCTCTACCCGGCCAACAAGGCTTCCCGCCTCAACCCCATCGAGTCCTTGCGATACGAGTAAAGCTTCGGCAATCATTGCCGATGAGAAAAGGAAGTGATGAGTGATGGAGAAGCGTGGCGTGAACGAACCGAGCGGCGTGAAAGCGCTCGTGGTTGACGACGAGCCGACCACGCGGCTCCTCGTCAAGAGGCTTCTGAGAGACCTCGGATGGAAGGCGTTCGAGGAGGCGAAGGACGGGAAAGAAGCGGTGCAAAAGCTCCAGGCCGAGCCCTTTGATCTTCTCGTTCTCGACTGGAACATGCCGGAGATGACCGGACTGGACTTGCTGAAGGCCGTTCGTGCCGACGACAATCTGAAGGACTTGCCGGTCCTCGTCGTGACCGGGGAGGCGAAGAAAAGCGTCGTCTTGGAGGCGATGGAAGCGGGGGCCAGTTATTACGTGGTCAAGCCGATTTCACCGCAGGCGTTCCAGGACGCGATCGCGGAGGTCTTCAAGAACCGCTAGGACGGGGACCGTTGCCGGGGCGCTCCTCACCTGGCGACGCACTCCGCCTCGAGCCTGGTGCGCACGCGGGCGAACTCCGCTTCCAGGTCGTCCAACAGCTTGTCTGCTCGCGACAGATCCTGAGCTGCGCCGATCGTCTGAAGGTCCGCGCAGAGGCGGGCCATTGACCGTGCGCCGAGGTTGCCACAGGCTCCCTTCAACCCGTGGGCCGCACGTTCCAGCGCCTGCCCGTCCTTCCGTCGAAATGCCTCACGCAGACTGGCCAAGCGCCGCGGCGCGTCGTCCAGGAATTGCGCGATCAGCGTTTCCAGGAACTGAGGATCCTGTACGCCCCCGAGTTCCCGCAACACGTTCAGGACTTCCCGGTCGACTGAGTCCGGTACGGGCTGGACGGTGTCCCGCTCTTTGTCCGCTCCCCGATCCTGCCGAGCCCCGTCCGTCTCGGCGTGCTGCGGGAGCCACCGCTGCAATACCGCGCGGAGGTCATCCCGCTTGACCGGCTTCGCCACATAGTCGTCCATCCCCGCCGCCAGGCAACGCTCCCGATCACCCTGCATGGCGTTGGCCGTCATGGCGATAATCGGTACGCGCTGCGCGCCGCGTCTCTCGCCATGCGTCGTTCGTATCTCGTCTGGCGCTTCACGCTTCACGTGCGACGCTTCACGTTTTCTGATTTCACGCGTGGCTTCAAAGCCGTCCATTTCCGGCATTTGACAATCCATGAGCACCAGGGCGTAAGGGATGCGCGCCAGCGCATCTATGGCTTCGATCCCGTTCGCGGCGATGTCGGCGCTGCAGCCGAGTTTCTCCAGCATCCGCACGGCCACCTTCTGGTTCACCACGTTGTCCTCCGCGACGAGGACGCGGGGGCGCGAACGCGAGCGGGCCTCCTCCAGGCTGTGGCGGGTGATAAGCGGAGCGGGGGCTGGAACCGGACTGCCCTGCAGGGCCGCCGGGACCGGATTCGAGGCTTGCTCGCCCGTTCGTTCCATCACCGTGACGATACAGTCGTGCAGGTGGGCGCCCCGAACGGGCTTGGTGAGGTAGGCGGAAAATCCGGCCTGTCTGGCGCTTTCCGCCTCTCCGCGCTGGCCATAGGAAGTCAGCAGCACCAGGCGAAGGGCTGAAAGAGCCGGATCGTCCTTGATCGCACGGGCCAACTGAAGCCCGTCCATGCCGGGCATGTGCATGTCGATGAGCGCCAGGTCGTAGGGCCTTCCCTGCCCCGCCGCCCTGCGAAGCATCTCCAGCGCTTCCTGGCCGTCTGCGGCGCAACAACTCTCCAGGTTCCAACCCCGCAAGTACTGCTCCAGGATGCGGCAATTGGTGGCGTTGTCGTCCACGACCAACGCGCAGAGTCCTTGCAAATCGACCCGGGGTTGCGGCCGGGCTTGCTCGGTCACGGCTGGCCTGCTGAGGCTGGCCGTGAACCAGAACGTGCTCCCCTTGCCGGGCTTGCTCAACGCGCCGATCTGCCCGCCCATCAACTCGGCAAGCTGCTTGGAAATGGCCAGGCCCAGTCCGGTCCCGCCGTATTTCCTCGTGTGCGAGCTGTCACATTGGGAAAACGCCTGGAAGAGGCGGGTCAGCCCTTCCGGGGAGATTCCGATTCCGGTGTCGGTCACCTCGAAACGCAGGACGACGGGCGGTGAGCCCTGAGCGGGAGCGCCGCTCCCATCGGCTCCTTGTTCGGTGTGCGGCACCTCGTGGCCCGCGTTCACCACTGCGACTTGAACGATCACCTCCCCCCGATGCGTGAATTTGACCGCGTTGCTGACCAGATTCAGGAGGATCTGGCGCAGGCGGGTGGGGTCGCCGTGGAGGGCCGTCGGGACGTCCGCATGGAGGAGGGCCGTCAACTCCAGCCCCTTGCTGTGGGCCTGCTCGGCGCACAAGTCCATGACTTCCTCGACCATCGTGCGCAGGTCGAAGTCGATGAGTTCGAGTTTGATCTTGCTGGCCTCGATTTTGGAGAAATCGAGGACATCGTTGATGATCGCGAGCAGGGCTTCGGCCGACGAGCGGATGCTGTCGGCGTATTCCCGTTGCTCCGCGTTCAGGCTTGTGTCGAGGAGGAGCCCGGTCATCCCGATGACCCCGTTCATCGGCGTGCGGATCTCGTGGCTCATGGTGGCGAGGAATTCCGATTTCAGACGAGCGGCCTCCAGAGCTTGGTCGCGGGCCACGGCGAGCTCGGTGTTGCTCCGCTCCAGGTCTCGGGCCAGCCGGCTGAGACGCTGGGTGGTCCAGAGCAGGACGCCGAGCATCGGAATGAACATGAGCGTGCCGGCCGTGCCCAGCCGCCGCATGATGGTCTCGACCGGGGCCAGGATGTCGTCCCGGTCCATTCGCACCAGGATTCCCCAGTGGAATCCCGCAAATTCCTCGGTCCCCCTGGTGGTGGCATAACCGGTCAGGACCGGCACCTGCCGGCGCTCGTGATGCTCTTCGACGAATCCAGGCGGGGCGGCGTTGAACAACTGGGCCGAGGCGACCCCGATCCGCCTCAGGTTGACCCGGCCCTCTTCCCGCAGGATGGAGTCGACGATGAGTTCCCCGTCCCGGGTCAGGAACTGGTACTCGACCCGCGCATGGGTCCCGTGCTGCGCTTGCAGCGCGGTGACGGTCCGGGCAAAAATGTCCTCAAGCACGGGGAGGCCGACCTGTGCGGTCACCGCCCCCAGGAACTCGCCTCTGGCTCCCGTGATCGGTGCTGTGAAGGAGACGGCCACGACTCCGTCGGCTTCTTGGGAAACCGCCGCATCCTGCGCGTAGATTCCGCGCCGGCCTCGTACGGCCAGGAACCAAGGCGCTCCGCTCCGATCCCGCCCCACCGTGGCCGGGTCCGTGGCCGCGACGATCGCCCCCTGCGCATCGGTCACGCCCAGCCAGAGGTACAGGGGGTAGGCCTCCTGCAGCGTCTGGAGGCGGCGGGTCATCGCTGCGCGATCCTGTCCCCGGAACACCGGCATCTGCGCCATGATCTGGAGATCACCGTAGCGCTCGGCGAGAAGGAGATCCAGCTTGCCCGCGATGTCTGCGGCCGAGAGGGCCAGGGTTTCCCCCGTCGCGCTGACCAATCGGCTTTCGACGTCATGGAGGACGATGGCGCCCATCGCCAGCACCACCACGGTCATGGCCAGGATGAGGGCTGGAAGCCACCGATAGGGGCGGGTGTCTAGGGGGCGGTGCATGGCTGCCGTTCGCTCCGTGTCTTTGAGAGGACTGATCGCACTTGGGGCTTCGACTGCCTGGGAGCGACAGCTCACGGAGCGCCGGCGGCGATGCGGCTGACCGAGCCCAGCTCGGTGCGGTTGCCCCCGCTTTCCTTGGCACGGTAGAGCGCCGCGTCCGCCGCTTTGACGAGCGCGTCTGGTTCCCCCGCGTCGTCGCCGCGGCCCGCCGCCACGCCCAAGCTGGCCGTGATGGGAACGATCTGGCCTTCGGCAACCTCGACGGACGCGCGTTCGAGGGCCTCCCGGACCCGCTCCGCGACCGCCACGGCGTCCGGTCCGTTGCATCCCGGCAACACCGCCAGAAACTCCTCCCCGCCATAGCGACCGATCGCGTCGTAGGGCCTCACGGCCGCGCTCATCCGTCTGGCGGCTTCGCAGAGCACCCGGTCGCCGGCCAGGTGCCCATAGGTGTCGTTCACCTGTTTGAAGCTGTCGAGGTCGGCCAGTACGACGCCGATGGCGGCCTGCTCGCGCTTCGCTCGGGCGAACTCCTGCCCCAAGGTTTCGAAGATGGCGGCCCTGTTCCAGAGGCCCGTAAGCGGATCGTGCGTCGCCTGAGCCTGAAACGCCTCACGCGCCGCGATCAGCTCCGCCTGCAGATCCAGAATACGCTGGCCGGCTCGGAGACGTGCGCGGAGCTCTTCGAAGTCTACGGGCTTGGTCAGGTAATCGTCTGCGCCGGCGTTCAGACCTTTGATGATTTCGGTCTTGCAGCTTCTGGCGGTCAACAGGAGGAGGTACATGTAGGGCTGGGCGGCCCGCTGCCGGATCCTCTGGCAGACTTCGGTGCCGTCCAGCTCCGGCATCATCCAATCGAGGATGGCCAGTTGCGGCGCCTCGGCGCGTTGCAGGATTTCCCAAGCCGCCTGTCCGTCGCGGGCCACGACGACCTGATACCCCCACGCCGAAAGGGCGGTTTCCAGGATGCGACAGGTCAGCGAGTCGTCATCGGCGATCAAGATTCTCATGGCACGGCCTTCCCGACCGTTTGGCCCGGAGCCCTCAGCGGTTGCTGCCTTCCCTGTTGGGAACCGTGTCCGCGCTCGCGGGCGGGTCCCCGTCGTTCTATCGGACTTGCCGCTGGAAGTGCTGCTTCAAGCCGGTGCGGGTAGACGATGACGACCAGCCATTGCCCTTATCGGCCGATCCATCGCTCTTCTTGAGGGCGGATGCCCCGAAAATGTGCTGGGTCGGGACTGGTCAATATCGGGTGGTTCGGATCTCGCGAGGGCTGGGTTCAGGGGAGGCGATGAGGAGCTTGTCTGGAAACGCAAGACGCCTTGGAGCAGAGCGAGATCTCCATCCGCGGGCGGGCGGCGTCGTGGCGCTTGTAGAGGTGAATCTCGACGAGGCGGTTGTCGTTGAGGCCCAAGGCTTCGCAGAGGGCGTCCTGGGCGATCTTGAGCCCGCCGTCCACGTCCCGGCGGAGCGGCGAGGCGAAATGGAAATGGATGGACAAGGCCAGCGAGTCGTGCTGGAGGGTCTTGAGCAGGTTCTGCCGGAGCGGGGAACGGGCCAGGGCGACGAGCACCTGTTGGGCGACGAGCGCCTTGTAGTTCCGTCCCACCGCGGAGAGCACGCGCCGGCCGTTCACGGTGGCGTACTGGTGGTTGATGCTCGGGGGGATGGGGAGCGTCAGAGCGAGCCGGTCCGCAGAAACCTCGGCTTGGAGTTGTTGGACTGGCGTCGCAACGGCCGGCAAGGCCTGGAGGCGCGATCGGCGGAACGGTCGAAGCTCGTTGGACGATTCCCTGGTCGCCCGGCCTTTACGGTCGTCCGGGATGGCCTTTCTTGTGGGAGCGCGGTAGGAGGTCAGGCGAAGCGGAACAGGCTTCAGGCGGGCGGCGATCCTGCGGGACTGGCGTGGCACCGACCGGCTCAGAGGAGGTTGGAGATCTTGCTGAGGCTCTGCTCGAGTTTGTAATCGCTCTTGCTGAGATGTCGGCGCCAATCGGCCGGATTCCAGATCTCCATCCGGTTGTACAGGCCCACCAGGACGACTTCCTGGTCCTCGTCCACCGGCACCATCTTGCGCAACCGTCCCGGAATCAACACCCGCCCGGCCTTGTCCACGTCCGAGGTCCCGGCCTCGGAGACCACGTGGTACATGAACAGCCGGCTCTCCTCTTCATCCAGCTTGGCCTTGGCTCCTTCCAGGATCTTGCCCCACTCGCCGGAAGAGTACATATAGAGCGGCTGCTCCGGCCCCTTGATGAAGACGACGCCCTTGCCCTCCGCTTCCAACTGCTCCCGGATCGGGGAGGGCACGATGAAGCGGCCCTTCTCGTCCAGCTTGCACGGGTAGACGCCTGCGAACATGGTGCGCCTCCTTGCCGCGTCAGCTCATCGCGGCCTGCGAGGGCCGGGAATGCGCCGCCGGAGCCACTGTTCGAGGTCCGAGCGCACGAACCGCCATTCTTTACCCAGCTTGAATGCGGGCATGCGGCGATCCTGGATGTATCGGTACAGGGTCCGCGGCGCGATCTTCAGGTATCGGCAGGTCTCGGCCGCGGTCAACAACTCGTCTTTGCTGGAATTGGCGTGAACGGGCATGGCCGGTCGCTCGTCCGTCGTGCCTGATGGTCCGATTCACAGGGAGGCAGTGTAGGATGGGAGCGGGGAATTGTCAAGCAAATCACCCTGCCGATACATGTCAGTCCATGTCAGTCGGTACCGATTCTACCCCGTCCCCTTCCGGCTGTTCGAGCGCCTGCTCGACGTCGTCGCCCAAGTCCTCACCCATTTCCTGCCCCATCTTTTTCATGAAGCGGGCCATGCTCTTGGGATCGTTCTCGTCCAGGTCTCCGAAGTGGCTCGGATCGGCCAGGGATTCCAGGCGCGCCTCGTCGGACTTGGGAGCGGCGAACCGGGACATGACCCGCTCAAGCCTGGCGCTCTGGCAGTGCCGGCAGACGAGCTGGGGCTGGCTCTTGAGGTTGAGGATGAGCTGGCTGGTCCGCTTTCCGCAGTCCCGGCAGCGATATTCGTAGATCGGCATGGTCCTCCTCTAATAAGAGCTTATGGCGTATGGCTTATGGCAGATGGCATCAGACGAAAGCCGTCCTTCTTTCTCTTGCTCTAGCCATAAGCTATTCGCTTTATGCCATACGCTCTTTGTACTTCAAACCGTGCGGGCCAACGTGTACACGTAGACGTCAGCCGCCCCGGCCCGGCGCAGGGCTTTGGCGCATTCGTTGACGGTGGTGCCGGTTGTCAACACGTCGTCCACCAGCAGGATGCGCTTCCCTTCAATGTCCCCCGGTCGCCGAACCGCAAAAGCCCGGCGCAGATTTTTCAGCCGGGCCGAACGGGTCAGCTCGGTTTGCGGATCGGTTCGACGGACCCGCAAGAGGTTGTCGTAGGACAGCGGCAGCCGGAGCCGGCGGTTGAGCCGATCGGCCAGCAGGAGCGACTGGTTGAATTCCCGCTCCTTCAGCCGCGTGGGGTGGAGCGGCACGGGCACCAGGAGGTCGAACGCGGGAAGTTGATCCATGGCCGTACCCATGAGGTCCCCCAGCGTGGCGGCCAGCGCCACCTTGCCGCGGTACTTGAGCAGATGGATGGCTTCCCGCAGGGGCGACACGTACGGGTACCGGGACCAGGCCCGGGTATATGAAGGGCGGCGAAGCCGGCATGGCTGGCACAGGTGATCGGGGGAATACGTCAGCGCGACCGGCGAGGCGAAGGGCTGCCCGCATCGAGGACAGATCGGGCCGCACAACGGCGTGAGTTGCGTCCAACAGACGCGGCAGAAAAAAGGGATCGGGTCGTCGCCGAGTTCCGCGCCGCATGCTGCACATGCCTCCGGGAGCACCCAGTGAAGGAATAGCCGGAGGGCTGAAACGAGCCTGGGTTTCACCTGATGGATGCCCCGGTTGCCGCTGCACTGTCGGCCCGCTCCAGGGCAGTTGTAAGCGCTCCGCTCCGGGACTGTCAAGGGGCCGGCCCGTCCTTGTGAGGCTTGGAGACGATGTGGTATAGGAATGGCGCGTTGCGCACCGGCGTGCGGCGCGGGGTGCCCGGAGCGTGGTCAAGCTCGAGCATGTTTACAAGGAGTATGCGAGGGGGGCCGTGCTGGTGATGGCGCTCCGGGATGTCTGCCTGGACGTGTCGGCCGGTGAGTTTTGCGCCGTGATGGGGCCGAGCGGGTGCGGGAAGAGCACGCTCCTGAACCTGATTGCCGGACTGGATCGCCCCACCGCCGGTCAGATTCTGATTTCGGGCCGCTCAACGCACGGGTTCTCGGACGCGGACTGGACCAGGCTGCGGCGGGAGCGGATCGGAATGATCTTCCAGGCCTTCCATCTGATCCCCGGTCTCACCGCAGGAGAAAACGTCGCCTTGCCGTTGCTGCTCCAGGGGGAGAATGGACGGACCGTCCGCGATCGGGTAGCCGAGTGCCTGGAGGCGGTGGGCATGGGGCATCGGGAACGGCACCGGCCGGGGGAATTGTCCGGTGGAGAGCAGCAGCGTGTGGCGATCGCCCGTGCGCTGATTCACCGGCCGCACCTCATCCTGGCCGATGAGCCGACCGGCAACCTGGATTCCAAACACGGCGGAGAGATCGTGGAACTCCTGCGGACCCTCTCGGTCCGGCCCGGGCAGACCGTGATCATGGTGACCCATAGTCAGGACGCGGCGCGGGTGGCGAATCGCGTCTGCCTGATGAGGGACGGCTGCATTCAATGAGTGCGAGTTGCCGAAACCGATCACAGACCACTGATAACTGAGCATGGATCTGTCCACCACCATCGCCGGAGTCCGTCTCCCCAGTTGCTTCATGAACGCGGCCGGCGCGCTCTGCGTGACGCGCGAGGAACTGGAGGCGCTGGGCCGGTCCCGTGCGGGTGCGATCGTCACCAAGTCGATGACTCTGGAACCGCGCCAGGGGAATCCCGAGCCGCGCTACTACGGGTTCCCGCTGGGCTCCATCAACTCGATGGGGCTCCCCAACCTCGGGTATCGGGCCTACGTCCAACTCATTCCCGATCTCAAGAAGTTCAACAAGCCGGTCATCGCGAGCATCGCCGGGTTCGGTGAAGAGGACTTCGTCACGATCGCCAAGGCGGTGAATGAGAGCCGCCCGGATCTCGTGGAAGTCAACCTGTCTTGTCCCAACATCCCCGGAGAGCCCCAGATCGGCTACGACGCGGAGGCGTCCGAGCGCCTCTTGAAGCGCGTGCGGAAGGTCCTGTCGGTGCCGATGGGCGTCAAGCTCCCTCCCTACTTCGATCCGGCCCATCATGAAAAGATCGCGAAAGTCCTTGCCGGCGTCGGCGCGGACTTCCTCTCCCTCATCAACTCGGTCGGCAACGGGCTCGTTGTCGATCCGGACAGGGAAGCCGCGGTCATCAAGCCGAAAGGAGGGTTTGGGGGGCTCGGAGGCCCGTTGATCAAACCGGTCGCGCTGGCGAACGTCAGGGCGTTCTGGAGGCTCTTCGAAGGCCGGCTCCCGATCATCGGCACCGGCGGGGTGGTCAACGGAGCCGATGCGTTCGAGCACCTGCTGTGCGGGGCGTCGGCCGTCCAGATCGGGACGACGCTGGTCGAGGAGGGGCTCGGTTCGTTCGAGCGACTCGAGCGGGAACTGTCGGCGTGGCTGCAGAAGAAGGGCTACCGCTCTCCGGCAGACTGCCGTGGGAAGCTCAAGGAGCTCTGAGCGCGGTCAGCGCGACGCGAAGCTCTTGGGCAGGAGGCGAAGGAGCAGGGCCTGCCGCAGCAACTGAGCGACGTTTCGCACCTTGAGGCGCCGCATCAGGTTGAACCGATGCACCTCGACGGTCCGGACGCTGATATCCAGGTGCTCGGCAATTTCGCGGTTGGTGAGGCCCTGGGCCACCAGGCGCAGAATTTCCTTCTGACGCGGCGTCAGCACGTGAGTGCCTCCCGTGCGGCCTCCTCGCCGTCCGCTCTGCCTCCGCTTCATGCTTCGTGCTCGCGCCATGATCGTCCTCGCCTCCTTTTAATTTACTCTAACAGAGGGATGCGGCTCTGTAAATACCGAATCAGGGGTTATAGCCAGAAATCCGTCTGAAGGGTTGGCGCGCTTGATCATAACTGCGTATCCGCGCGGATTCAGGGAATTTCCGGTCCGTCGGTCAGGAAAACCCTGAGGCGCGGCGTCTCGTCAACAAGGTGGAGTGCGGCCCATGGTCGGAGCGTTGGGACTGCTCGGAGTCGGACAGCTTGTGGAGCGTCCGGTCCGCACGCTCGTGACCGTTCTCGGGATCGCCATCGGCGTGTCCGTGTCCGTTGCGATCCAAACGGCCAACGTCTGGGTGCTGAAATCCTTCGAGGAGACCGTTGCAACCGTTGCCGGTCGGGCGACGTTGCAAGTGTCCGGAGGAGATCTCGGCCTGGACGAGACGGTGATCGAGTCACTCCGCCGGCAGCCGGACGTGCTCGCCGCCACGCCGATCCTGCAGCAGACTGCGAGGATGGCGGGCGGGCCGCGTCAGGGTGCGCCGGTCCTCGTCGTCGCCCTCGATCTGCTCGAAGCGGCCGACCTGAAGGGGTTCCGCCTTCGCAACGAGAGGAAGGATGCGGCCGCCACGGTGGGGCTGGACGAGCTGCTCGCCGAGAATTCCCTGTTCGTGGGAGCCCGCCTGGCGTCCGAATGGCGGCTGCAGGTGGGCAGTCCGCTCGACCTGCTGGTGGGCACCCGCGTCTATCGGCTCGTGGTGCGGGGCATCGTGGAGTCGGAAGGCGGACTTCCCTCCGCCTGGGAAAGTCTGGCCGTGATGGACATCGCCGCCGCGCAGAGCTTGTTCGGGCTGGTCGGTCGGCTGGACCGGGTGGATCTCGTCACCGATCCGGCCCGGCCGGTGGCGGAGGTGGCCCAAGCCCTCCAGGCCCTGCTGCCTCCTCCGCTCACGGCGAGCCGCCCGGCGCGGCGCGCGGAGCAGGTAGAGCGGATGGTGCGGGCCTTTCAGCTCAACCTGGCCACGTTGAGCGCGGTCGGACTGTTGGTCGGGCTGCTCCTGGTCTACAACACGGTCTCGTTTGCGGTCGTGACGCGGCGGCGGGAGATCGGCATCCTCCGCACCTTGGGCCTGTCCCGATTCGGCGTGAGCCTGCTCTTCGTGGGGCAGGCGACCATGCTGGGGGGGCTGGGCGGACTGGTGGGGAGCGGGTTGGGCGGGCTGTTGGCGCGCGGGCTGGTCTCCCTCCAGAGTCGGACGGTCTCTGAGCTGTACGTGCCTCTCGTCGATCCCGCAGCCGAGGTGTTGGCCCTGCCGCCCGCTCTGTGGCTGCAAGGGGTTGCGATCGGCGTCCTGGTGTCGATCCTCGGCGCGCTCGTGCCCAGCCTGGAGGCGGGCCGGACGGATCCGGCGCGGGCCCTCGCGCCCGGCGACTATGAAGTCGCGCAGGCCTCCCGCTCCGGACTGCTCGCCTGGCTCGGCGCCGGCGGATTGCTCCTGGCCGGATTGTTCGCGCTGCCCGGCCCGATCAAGGGGCTTCCGCTGTTCGGCTACGCCTCCGCCTTTTGCCTGTTGCTGAGCCTGTCCTGTCTGTCGCCGGCGCTCGTCGGCCTGTTCGGTCGGACCGTGGCGGGGGGGCGGGCCCGATGGGGGAGACTGGTCGGCGCGGTCGGCCGGGTGGCGGCGAGCCAGGTCGAGCGGTCGCCGGGGCGCAGCGCGGTCACGGTCTCGGCGCTGATGGTCGGCATCGCCGTCATGGTGGGGGTCGGAACCATGATCCAGAGCTTCCGTCACACGGTCGAGGCCTGGGTCGATCAGACCGTGCTGGCGGATCTGGTCTTGGCTCCTCCGTCCTGGCCGCAGGGGGACGAAAGTGGCCTGCTGTCACGGCGCATCCCGCAGGCTTGGGCCGGCGTCGTGGCTGGCGTGCCGGGCGTGGCGGCGGTCGATCCGTTCCGACAATTGCGCGTGGAGATTCAGGGACGGCCGATGTCGTTGGTGGCGAGGGATCTCGGGGTCCACGGGGAGCGGAGCCGGTATCTGTTTCTGGAGGGGGACTCGAGGGACACGTTGCGGCGGACGGCGGCGGCCGATGGCGTGATCGTGTCGGAGGTCCTGGCCGCGACGCTCAACGTGAGGCGGGGCGACTCGCTGCGGTTGACGACGCCGCTCGGGGAACGAACCTTTCCGATCGCGGGCGTGTTTTACGACTATGCCACCGACGGAGGGAAGGTGGTCATGGACCAGGCCCTCTACCATCGGCTCTGGCCGGATCCCACGACCACCGTGCTGGCGATCTACGTTCGGCAGGGGGAGGACGTGGGCGTGGTGCGAGAGCGGATCCTCGCCCAGATGCGGGAGGTAGCCGGTCCGGAGGAGCAGATGGCGGTGATCCGGAACGGCGAGATCAAGGCCGAGATCCTGGCGATCTTCGACCGGACCTTTCGGGTAACGTACGCGCTGGACCTCATCGTGGTCGTGATCGCCCTGCTGGGCATCTTCAACACGCTCCTGACCTCCGTCCTCGAACGGCGGCGGGAGCTGGCCACGTTGCGGGCGATCGGCGCCAGCGAGCGGCAGATCGGGCGGCTGGTGTTGTGGGAGGCGTCGTACCTGGGCGTCCTCGGCGGGCTGCTGGGGCTCGTGGGAGGCGGGCTCCTGTCCGCCCTCCTGATCTACGTCGTCAACAAACAGTCCTTCGGCTGGACGATCCAGCTCACGGTTCCGACCGGGCTGGTGGGGCAGGCGATCGGCTTGGCCCTGGGCGTGGCGCTCATCGCCGGCTTCCTGCCGGCCCTCTGGGCGGCCAGGCAGGTCATCGCCGACGGCTTACGCTACGAATAGATGCCGTGACGCGTCACGCGTCACGCGCCGCGGGGCTATAGTCCACCTCGATGTCGAACCCCAGGTCGGCGATCATCTTCCAGGCTTCGGGGGCCGGCTGGCCCGGGGTGGTCAGGTACCCGCCGATAAAGAGGGAGTCGGCGGGGTAGAGGGCCAGGGGCTGCAGGGTCCGCAGGTTGAACTCCCGTCCGCCGGCGATCCGGATCTCGGTCCGGGGATGGAGGAACCGGAACAGACACAGGACCTTCAGGCACCGTTGCGGCGACAAGTGGCGCGCCTGCTCCAACGGGGTGCCCGCAACGGGATGCAGCGCGTTGAGCGGAATCGAGTGGGGTTTGACCTCCCGGAGCGCCAGCGCCAGGTCGATCACGTCCTCGTCGGTTTCCCCCATGCCGATGATGCCGCCGGAGCAGATCTCGAGCCCCGCGGCTCTGGCGTGCTCGATTGTGTCCAGCCGGTCGCGGAAGGTGTGGGTCGTGCAGATGGCCTGATGGTAGGCCTCGCTCGTGTTCAGGTTGTGGTTGATTCGGTCCACGCCGGCGCTCTTCAGGGTCCGGGCCTGTCCCTCGCTCAGCAGCCCCAATGAGCAGCAGACCTGGATCGGGACTTCCCTCTTGATCGCCCGCACGGCCTCGGCAATCTCCTGAAGCTCCCGGTCCAGGGGGCTCCGGCCGCTGATCACGATGCAGTAACGCTGCGCCTTGGCGGCCGCGGCGCGCCTGGCTCCCTCCATCATCTGCTCGCGCGGCACCAGCCCGTACCGTTCGATCTCGGCGGTCGAGATCGAGGATTGGGAGCAGTAGTGGCAGTCCTCCTGGCAGGCGCCGCTCTTGGCGTTCAAGAGCATCTGCAGCCTGACCGTCCGTCCGAAGTGCCGCTCGCGCACGCGGAACGCGGCGCCCAGGAGGTCCATGAGCCGCTCATTCGACGTCTGCAGAACCGTCCGGCATTCCTCGCGCGAGAGGACTTCGTCGCGCAGGGCTTTTTCGGCGAAGAGCTGAAAATCGGTCATCGTCCTGGCTCCAATCTGGTTTGGCAAGGGTTGGTTCACGGGCGGGCCGTCCGTCCCTTCACACGGTCTCGAAGGGGGCGGCGATGCCCTGATAGGGGATGGAGCGGGCGCCGTGGGGGCCCTCCTCCCTGTGCAGATCCGCGCCGGAGGGAGCCACCCAGGGCAGGGCCACGTAGGTGTTCCATTGGCCGCAGCGGCGACAGCGCCCCGACCACTCGGCCGACTCCCGCTGGCAGTGGGTGCAGAGATAGGGGACCACGACCCGCTTTTTGAACCCCAGCGCCTTTTTGAGCTCGTCCACGGCATACTCCATCTGCTGCTTCCGCAGATAGAGGTTGGCCATGATCTTGTGGTAGTCGGACATCTGGTCCTGAGGGCCTTCCAGCATGGACAGGAGATCGAAGGCCTCGTCCACCATCTCCAGCCGATAGTAGAGCTTGCCCAGGTAGAATTTCAGGACCGGGTTCTGCGGATCCCGCTGGACGGCTTCCTGGTAGACCCGGATGATCTCGCCGGGTTCGCCCATGTCCAGGTACAGCTCCTCCAGCCGGTGGAGGAGGATGACGTTGCCGGTCTTGGCGTAGACCTTTTCGAGGATCTCGGCGGCGTTCTTGGTCTTGCCCTCCCGGATGAGGATCTCCCCCAAGCCGATGTACGCGGGCAGGAAGCGTTTGTCGCGCTTGATGGCAGCCCGGAAGAAGTGGCGCGCCTTGTCCGAATGTCCCCGCTCCAGCTGCTGCCGGCCGACCTCGTAGGTGATCCCGGCCAGCAGGCTTGCCTCGGTGCGGTGATCCTGCTCCGAGAGATTGGCCTTCAGCAACCGCTGCTGGATCCCGAGCGCGTCGCTCCACAGCTCGAGGCGGATGTAGAGATCGCGCTTGCGCATCAGCGCCGTGAGGTGGCCGGGGTCTACCCGCAGGACCTCCTCGAGAGTCTGCAGCGCCTCCTCGAACCGTTTCGCGCCCTCCAGGTCCCTGGCCAGCGCCAGCAGCACCTCGACGCTGCGTTCCTCGATGCTGCGGGCCTTGCGGTGCAGGCGGATGGCCTCCACGTAGTTCCGCTCGGCGTGGTAGATGTTGCCCAGCCAAAGCAGCGAGTCGGTGTGGTTGGGATCGAGCGCCAGGGCCTTCTCGAACAGCCCGATCGCCTCGGAGGTGCGCTTCGAGAGGAAGGCGTGCATGGCTTCCCGGTGGAGGGTCTCCACGCGCTCTTCGCGTCGGCGCAGCCGGCTGTTGCGCCAGTTCAGGATCATGGTCTTCGTTTCGCGGACGCCCACGAGGAGCATGACGAAGAGGGCGCCGACGGCCATGGAAAGGAGGACCAGGCTGACGGGGCTCAGCTCGAGCGCGTCCGTGGGGCTGAGCTTGATCGTCACCGTGCCCGGGTTCAGCTCCTGGAAGTAACCGTAGATCAGGCTGGCGGAGATGATCAGGAAGACCGTGAGGAGGAGCTGGAACATCCGCTATCCCCGCGTGCGAGCGCGCCGCGTTGTCTTTCCCGTAGCGAGCGCGGGCGCCACCGGCGAGGCGACGGCCTGCGCCGCCGGCAGCCGCACCCGCCTGGCGTCGGCCCACAGCCGCTCGAGTCCGTAGTGCGCGCGGATGTCGGAGCGGAAGATGTGGGCGACGACGTCCCCGAAATCCATGAGGATCCACTGAGCGGACGCGGCGCCTTCGGTACTGAGCGGGGGAGAGCGCCGGCCCGCGAGCGCCTGCGCGATATGGTCTGCGATGGCCTGCACCTGCCGCTCGGATTCCCCCGAGCAGATGACCAGGTAGTCGGCGATGGAGGTCAGTTTGGCGACATGGAGGATCAGGACGTCGTCGGCCTTCTTCTCGAGGGACGCCTGAGCGACGGCGATGGCTTTAGCCTTGGACTCCTGTGCGATCGCGTTCCTCCTGATAGAGTCGGAAGCGCATTATATAGGATTCCACCGGGGCAGGCAACAGGTTTGACAGGCTGAGCCGGCGGCGAATGCGATCCCGGATGTCGGAGGCGGAGACCCCGCACGGAGGCAGGGCCAGCAGGATCAGGCCGCCTCCGGGGATGGAGACGTCGAGCCGCGCGGCGCGACGCCCCTCCAGGTCGCTCAGCGCTTGGGCGTCCAGCGGCGGCAGGAGCGACAGGCCCGTGAGCGAGCGGAATTGAACGGGAGGGCGGGGAACGACCACGAACCGGCAGGAGCGGAGCAGCGGCTCCGGCTCCCGCCAGGTCGGGAGGTCCAGAAACGCGTCCAGACCGATGATGAAGAAGAGTTCCGCCGCCGGACCGTACTCCGCCCGCAGCGCGCGGACCGTGTCGATGGAGTAGGACTTGGCCGGGCGGCTGGTCTCGACCTCGGACACCGAAAAGGTCGGTTCGTCGGCGATGGCCAGCCGCACCATCTCGAGCCGGTGGGGAGCCGGGGCGAGGGTGGCCGACGGTTTGTGCGGAGGATCGCCGGACGGGATGAAGACGAGCCGGTCCAGGCCCAGCCGGTCACGCGTCTGGGTCGCGATGGTCAGGTGACAGCGGTGGATGGGGTTGAAGGCGCCGCCGAAGAGGCCGATCTTCATCGCCGCTCCTGCGGCGAAGGTGCGAGGCGCGGGGCGCGGGGCGCGGGATTAAGAAGATGGAATGTCCGGTCGGTTGTACGTCGTTTGCCCATAGGCTTTTCGCCTCTGGCCTGTCGTCCGTTCACCTGTCGTCCGTTCAGAGGAGGACGAGGTTGTCCCGGTGGATCACCTCCTCGTACTCCTGGGGGCCGATCACCTTCTGGAGCTCGGCGGTCTTGAGCCCCTTGATCCGGTCCAGGGTCTCGGCGGAGAAGTTGACTAGGCCCTTGGCGAACTCCTTTCCGTCCCGGTCGGCGCAGGTGACCGCGTCACCGGGCCGGAAGTCCCCGCGCACGGCCACGATCCCGGAGGCGAGGAGGCTCTTGCCGCGACGGACCAGGGCCTCGACCGCTCCGTCATCCACCGTCACCTGGCCCTTGGGCCGGAGGGTGAAGGCGATCCAATGTTTGCGGCTCGTGAGCCGGCGTCCCTTTGGGAGGAAGAGCGTGCCGCCCGGCGCTCCCTCGAAGACGGACGGCAGCAGGCCCGTCCGATCCCCGTTCAGGATCAGCGTGGCGACGCCGTACGCGGCCACCTTTTTGGCCGCCTGGACCTTGGTGGCCATCCCGCCCGTCCCTTCGAAGCTGCTGGAGACCCCGGCCCGCCGCTCGATGTCCCTGGTGATCTCCGGGACCAGGGGAATGAGCGTCGCCGACTGGTTCTTTCGCGGGTCCTCGGTGAAGAGCCCGTCCACGTCGGACAGGATGACGAGGAGGTCCGCGTCCACCAGGTGCGCCACCTGGGCTGCGAGCGAGTCGTTGTCGCCGAAGCGGATCTCGTCCACCGCCACCGTGTCGTTCTCGTTGACGATCGGGATGACCCCGAAATCGAGCAGCGCGGTCAGCGTGTGGCGGGAGTTCAGGAACCGGCGGCGGTCGGCCAGGTCCTGGTGGGTGAGCAGCACCTGGGCCACCTTCTCGCCGAGCCGTTCGAACGCCTTCTCATAGGCCCACATCAGGCGGCTCTGCCCGACCGCCGCCGCCGCCTGTTTCACCGGGAGGCTTTTCGGATAGGACGTGAGGCCCAGCTTCTGGATGCCCGAGATGAT
This sequence comes from Nitrospirota bacterium, assembly GCA_040757595.1. Taxonomy (NCBI): domain Bacteria; kingdom Pseudomonadati; phylum Nitrospirota; species Nitrospirota bacterium. Next base: position 331,260 of record JBFLWP010000002.1, read on the forward strand.
CGCGCCCGAGGAAACGAGCAGCACTTCGCGGCCGCCGGCCTTGATCCTTGCGATCTCGTCGGCCAGCCGGTCGATGCGGTCGGGGCGGAGGCCGGCGCCCCGGGAGGCGACCAGGCTGCTCCCGACCTTGACCACGACGCGCTTGGCCTGTTTCAGGAGGTGGTCGCGCACGGCGTCCTCAGGGAACCCACCTGCTGGCCGACGTAGGTCGTCAGCTCCTCCAGCCCCTGCCGGGTGACGGCGGAGATCGGGAAGAAGCGCAGGCGGTGGCGTTTGCAGTAGGTCCGCAGCCGGTTCAGGCGGGCCTCGTCGCCCTTGATGTCGAGCTTGGTCCCGACCACGGCGAAGGGCTTCGCGGGCAGGGACTCGTCGTAGGAGGCGAGCTCGTTCCGCAGGGTCTCGAGGCTCCGGACCGGATCCTCGGCCGCCCATTCCGAGATGTCGATCAAAAACAGCAGGAACGAAGTGCGCTCGACGTGACGGAGGAACTGCAAGCCCAGGCCCTTTCCCTCATGGGCTCCCTCGATGAGTCCGGGAATGTCCGCGACCACGAAGCTGCGGTCTTCGCCCCACGAGACGACGCCCAGGTTCGGCGTGAGGGTCGTGAACGGATAGTCGGCGATCTTCGGGCGGGCCGAGGAGAGCGCGGCGATCAGCGTGGACTTGCCGGCGTTCGGAAAGCCTACGAGCCCGACGTCGGCCAGCAGCTTGAGCTCCAGGCGAAGCCACCGCGCCTCGCCGGGCTGACCGTGCTCGAAATGGGTGGGAACCCGGTTGGTGGGGGTCGCAAAGTGGGAGTTGCCCCGGCCGCCGCGGCCGCCCCGCGCGACGAGGCAGTCTTGCCCGTCGGCGGTCAGGTCCGCCAGGATCTCGCCGGTCTCGTCGTCGGCGATCACCGTGCCGACCGGCACCCGGACGATCACGTCCGTTCCGTTGCGCCCGTGCCGGTTCGACCCCTCGCCGGCGCCGCCGGCCTTGGCCTCATACTGTTGCTGGTACCGGAGGTCCAGGAGCGTGGTCAGCCGCCGCGACGCCGCGACCGTGACGTTCCCCCCGCGCCCTCCGTCCCCTCCGTCCGGGCCGCCGTGCGGCACGTACTTCTCGCGCCGGAAGCTGCAGACCCCGTCGCCGCCCTTGCCGGCCTTGACGAAGATGCGGACCTCATCCACGAACAACATGGCAACTCCTGTCCTCTGCGCTCGGACCCGCGTCGGGAACGAGGCAGTATAAATCTCCATCCAAGGCAAAGCAAACCGCACCCCCGCAGGAAACGGAGGCGGGTCGCGTCGCGTTCAGCAGGAAAACGGAAAAGAAGCGTGGAACGGAAAGGGGTGGGAGCGTCGAGGCTCAGACAGGCGGATACACGCTCACCTTCTGGCGAGCCCGGCCCCCCTCGAACTTGACGATACCCGAGATGAGCGCGAACAACGTATGGTCCCGGCCCATGCCCACGTTGAACCCGGGAAAGAACTTCGTGCCCCTCTGCCGGACGATGATGCCGCCGGCCTTGATCGGCTGGCCGCCGTAGGCTTTCACACCCAGATATTGGGGATTGCTGTCCCGGCCGTTTCTGGATGAGCCGCCGCCTTTATTTGTTGCCATGAGGTGTTCCTTCCGTCGCTCGAGTCCGCCGGCCTCAGGCCGTCACGATGTTCGTGATCCGGACCTGGGTGAAGTGCTGCCGGTGCCCTCTGGTGCGCCGATAGTTCTTGCGCCGCATCTTCTTGAAGACCGTGATGGACCGCGTCCGGCTCTGGCGGAGAATTTCCGCCGTGACCCGGGCCCGCTCGACCCAGGGCCGGCCGATCTGGAGCCCGGCTTCGTTCTGCACCAGCCGGACCTGCTTGAGCTCCACCGTCGCTCCGACCTCGCCCGGGAGCTTCTCGACCCGGAGGACCTCGCCCGGCTCGACCCGGTACTGCTTGCCTCCGGTCTCAACGATCGCGTACATGCTCGCTGCCTCCGTAAACGGGACCGTGCTTTCTATCACGGCGATCGGAAAGGTGTCAAGGGCGCCTTCCTCTAGGGGTGGTGATGGGGCACCCGTCGCCGTCTTGGTCCGGCATCGTTGACAAGAATTTCGAGGCGTTGCTATAGTGCGTCCATGCTCCAGCCGAGCGACAAGATCTGGATGGACGGCAAGTTCGTGAACTGGGCGGACGCCAACGTCCACATCCTGACCCACTCGCTCCATTACGGGCTGGCCGCCTTCGAGGGCATTCGCTGCTACAAGGGCAAGCAGGGCTCCGCGATCTTCCGCCTGCCGGAGCACGTGGACCGGCTGTTCGAGTCGGCTCACGTGTCCATGATGAAGATCCCGTGCGACCGGAAGCAGATCGCGGACGCCATCGTGGAGACCGTGCGGGTCAACAGGCTGGACGCCTGCTACATCCGGCCCCTGGTCTACATCGGGTACGGGGCGATGGGCCTCTACCCGGGCGACAATCCGATCCGGGTGGCGATCGCGGCCTGGCGCTGGGGAACCTACCTGGGCGAAGATGCCCTGACGAAGGGGATCAAGGCCCGGGTCTCCTCCTTCACCCGCCACCACGTCAACGTCACGATGACCCGCGCCAAGGTCTCCGGCCACTACGTGAACTCCATCCTGGCCAAGCTGGAGGTCAAGAAGGACGGGTACGACGAGGCCATCCTGCTCGATCCGGACGGCTACGTGTCCGAGGGGACCGGGGAGAACGTTTTCCTGCTCCGTCGCGGCGTCCTCACGACCACGCCGCTCACGTCCATCCTGGAGGGGGTGACGCGCAATTCGGTCATGGAGCTGGCGCGGGAGCGCAAGATTCCCGTGGTCGAGGAGCGGTTCACGCGAGACGCCATGTACGTGGCCGACGAAGTGTTCCTGACCGGGACCGCGGCCGAGGTGACCCCGGTGCGCGAGATCGACGGCCGTCAGATCGGCAGCGGCGCGCCCGGACCGGTCACGCAAGACCTGCAAAAGGCCTTCTTCGACATCGTCCGCGGCGAAGATCCCACCCACGCAGCCTGGCTTACCCGGGTCTGACATAGTTATCAGTTTTCAGTGCTCAGTTCTCAGTAAGGCGGACAGGCGCACGATGCCCCCGTGGCAGCTTCTGCGTCTTCACTGAAACTTAGAACTGATAACTGAAAACTCTTCGTTAGGGCGTGGCTGGAGCAGGACTCGCGGGAGAAGCGGGAGCCGGGGCCAACTCCTTCGATTGGGCATCCGCCTGGGGCGCGGGAGCCGGAGCAGCCTCCTTCTTGTTCAAGTCGATCACGGTCGAGGAGAAGGTCCGTTCCTTGGAGAGGACCGCGAGGCCGAGCGAGGTCAGCATGAAGATGATGGCGGCCGCCACCGTGACCTTGCTCAGGAACGTGCCCGGCCCGCGGCTGCCGAAGACCGTCTGGCTGGATCCGCCGAACGCCGCGCCGATCTCGGCCCCCTTGCCCGACTGGAGCAGGATGGCGCCGATCATCAGGAAGCAGACGATGACGTGAACGATGACCGCCAGGGTATACATCTCGTGTTATGGCCTCACCTTTCCGTGTGCGAGGGACAGGATTCTAGCAAAGGACTGCTCCTGGAGACAAGCCCCACCCACGAGCGCCCCGTCTATTTGCTCGGAGGCCAGAAACTCCCCGGCGTTCTCCGGCGTCACGCTGCCTCCGTAGAGCACGAGCGTCCGCTCGCCCGCCTCCGCGCCCCAGCCGCTCGCCAGCGTGGCCCTGAGCGTCCGATGGACGGCCGAGGCAAGGGCGGCGGTGGCGGCACGGCCGGTCCCGATGGCCCAGACCGGCTCGTAGGCCAGGGTCACCAGCGCCAGGTCGTCCTTCGAGAGGCCCGCCAGCCCCCGTTGCAACTGGCCGGTCACGACGGTTTCGGTCCGCCCGGCCTCCCGGTCCGCGAGGGATTCCCCCAGGCAGAGGATCGGTCGCAGCCCGTGCCGGAGGGCGGCGCGGATCTTTCTGTTGACCCCTTCGTCCGTGTCTCCGAAGAACTGCCGCCGCTCCGAGTGGCCGACGAGGACGTACCGGCAGCCCAGGTCCTTGAGCATCGGGGCCGAGACCGCACCCGTGAACGCGCCCTGATCCTCCCAGAACAGATCCTGCGCGCCGAGGGCGAAGGGAAACGAGGGAGAGGCGGCCTGGCGGACGGTCTGCAGCGCGGTGAAGGGAGGGACGAGGACGACCTCGACCCGCTCGGATGAGCCGAGGCCCTTGGCCGCTTCCGCCAATCGCTGCACGAAGGCCGCCGCTTCCGAGGCGGTCTTGTGCATCTTCCAGTTGCCTGCGATGAGCCGTCGGCGCACGGGGTCCCCGGTGAGCGGGCGCGGGCTTTAGTCGTGATTGTTGGGCAGGGCGGCCAGCCCCGGCAATTCCTTGCCTTCCAGCAGCTCGAGGGCCGCGCCGCCTCCGGTGGAGATGAACGACATGCTCTCGGACTCGCCGGCCCGGTGCACGGCCAGGGCCGTGTCGCCGCCGCCCACGATCGTCAGCGCGTAGGCGTTGGCGACGGCGTGGGCGATGGAGAGCGTGCCGCGCGCGTACGCGTCGCGCTCGAACATGCCCATCGGGCCGTTCCACAGGATGGTCTTGGCGTTCTGGACGGCCTCGCTGAAGAGCTTCACGGACGCGGGCCCGATGTCCAGCCCGTACCAGTCCTTGGGGATCTCCTGGACCGGGACGAGCTTGGTCTCGGCGCCCGGCTCCAGGCTGGCCGCCACGACGCAGTCCACGGGGAGGTAGAACTTCACCCCGCGCGAGAAGGCGTGCTCCTGGACGCCCCGCGCGAAGTCCAGCATGTCGTTCTCGACGAGCGAGTTGCCGATCTCGTACCCCATGGCCTTGATGAACGTGAAGGCCATGCCGCCGCCGATGATGACCTTGTCCACGCGCTTGCCGAGGTTCTCGATGACGCCGATCTTGCCCGACACCTTCGCCCCGCCCAGGATCGCGACGAACGGCCGCATCGGGTCGGCCACCGCGCCTTCCAGGTATTCGATCTCCTTCTTGAGCAGGTAGCCGGCCGCCGCGTCCTTGACGTATTTCGTGATGCCGACGATCGAGGCGTGCGCCCGGTGCGCCGCACCGAACGCGTCGTTGATGTAGACGTCGGCCAGGGAGGCCAGGGCCTTGGAGAAGGCCTCGTCGTTCTTCTCTTCCTCGGAGTGGAACCGGAGATTTTCCAGGAGGAGCACGTCCCCCGGCTTCATGGCCGCGACCATCTTCTCCACCGTCGGGCCGACGCAGTCCGGGGCGAAGGCCACCTCCTTGTTCAACAGGCGCTGGAGACGCTTGGCGACGGGGGCCAGGCTGAGCTTCGGATCGGGTTTGCCCTTGGGCCGGCCCAGGTGCGAGCAGAGGATGACCCTGGCGCCCTCGTCCACGCCGCGGTTGATCGTGGGCAGGGTGGACCGGATGCGGGTGTCGTCCGTGATCTGGTGGGAGTCATCCAGCGGGACGTTGAAGTCCGCCCGGATGATCACGCGCTTGTTCCGGAGGTTGACGTCCTCGATCGTCCGCTTGTGCAGGTTCATAGGCCGTCAGGGCTTGGCCACCATGAACTTGATGAGGTCGCGGACCCGGCAGGAATACCCCCACTCGTTGTCGTACCAGGCGATGACCTTGACCATGCGGTGCTCCAGGATCGTGGTCAGCGGGGCGTCCAGCGTAGCCGAGTGGGAATCGCCCTTCTGATCCACCGAGACGATCGGGTCCTCGGAATAAGCCAGGATGCCCTTGAGCGGGCCTTCGGCGGCCTTCAGGAAGGCGGCGTTGACCGAGGCCGCGTCGCAGTCCTTCTCCGTCTCGACGGTCAAATCCACCAGCGACACGTTGGGCGTGGGCACCCGGATCGCCATTCCGTCCATCTTGCCCTTGAGCTGCGGCAGGACGAGGTGCAGCGCCTTGGCCGCGCCGGTGCTGGTCGGCACCATCGAGACCGCCGCCGCCCGCGCGCGCCGCAGGTCCTTGTGGGGCAGGTCCAGGAGCTGCTGGTCGTTCGTGTACGAATGGATCGTGGTCATGACCCCGTGGCGGATGCCGAAGTTCTCGAGCAGCACCTTGGCAACCGGCGCCAGGCAGTTGGTCGTACAGGAGGCGTTCGACACGATCTGGTGTGCCTTCGGGTCGTAGGTCTGCTCGTTGACGCCCAGGACGATCGTTACGTCCGGATCCTTGGCCGGCGCAGAGATGATCACCCGCTTGGCGCCGGCCGAGAGGTGCTTGCTGGCCCCCTCGCGGTCGGTGAAGCGGCCGGTGGACTCGACGACCAGGTCCACCCCCAGGTCCTTCCACGGCAGCTCCTTCGGGTCCTTCTTGGCCAGGATCTTGATGGACTTGCCGGCCACCGAGATCGAATCGTCTTCCGCGTGGACCTCCGCCCGGAGCGTCCCGTGCACCGAGTCATACTTCAAGAGGTAGGCGAGCGTCTTCGCGTCCGTCAGGTCGTTGATCGCCACGAAGTCCAGTTCAGGATCGCCCAGCGAGGCCCGCAGGACGTTCCGCCCGATCCGGCCGAACCCGTTGATTCCAATGCGAATTGCCATGGTTGAGTGGTGCTCCCAGGAAAAGAAAAAATGCCGGCTTACGTGCGCCGGCAGGAGGGGTGAATAGTACCCAGGCGGCGAGGCGATGTCAAGGTCGTTAAATGTCTGCGGGCGACAGTTTGACCGGGACCGAGAGGTATGCCGTAACTATCACGTGAAAAACGCCAGGCGGCGGGAGAAACTGGCCGCGGTCCTTCTCGATCTGGCTAAATTATGTGCTCACGGCGATTGCGGCAGCGGGCCTGTTCGCCAAGGAGGTCATGACGTGGAGCACGGCCCTTCTCTCTTTCGTTCTGGTGATCGCCCTGATAGTTATTGCATGGTTCCTGATCCCGTCGGATTGAGGAGGCAGTCATGGAGTATGTGATTTTTATCCTTGCCGGGCTCGTGGTGTTCGGTCTGGTAATGCTCGCCTACGTCAAATACGCCGAAAAGCACTAGCCTTTACTCTCTTCCTCTTGTACCCGCTTCTTAAGCGGGGCGCCTTCCGTCCGAATACTTCGGCGCACCCACGCGGCTCCGATGCCCGCTCTGGTAACCCAGCCTCTCCGTTTGCACAGGTTGCACATGCCG